>NZ_JBISGY010000014.1:0-110449 GCF_045064095.1 Agrococcus sp. Ld7
GCCCGGGGGCGGCCGCCGCCCCCACGCCGGCAGCCGCCCCCGGGCCGACACCGACGCCCAGAGCGCCCGCCTCGTCGCGCGCGACGTGGTGCTCGACGTCGACCGCGACGACGCCTACGCCAACCTGCTGCTTCCGCAGCGCATCCGGGAGGCCGGCCTCGACGCCGCCGACGCGGGCTTCGCCACCGAGCTCGCCTACGGCACGCTCCGCTGGCAGGGCCAGCACGACGCGCTGATCGCGGATGCCGCGGGCCGTCCCATCGACGAGATCGACCCCGAGACGCTCGCGACGCTCCGCATCGGCTCGCACCAGCTGAGCCGCATGCGCGTGCCGTCGCACGCCGCCGTGCACGAGACGGTCGCGCTGCTGCGCCATCACCGCGGCCGCGCGGGCTTCGCCAACGCGGTGCTGCGCCGCCTCTCCGAGGTGCCGGCCGAGGAGCGGCTGGCGACCATCACCGAGGGCCTCGCCGACGACGAGCGGCTGGCGCTGGAAGCCGGCCATCCCGCCTGGGTGCTCCGCGCACTCCGCCGCACGCTCGAGCGCGAGGGCGCGGGCGACGAGCTGCCCGCGCTGCTGGCGGCCGACAACGTGCCGCCCGCCGTGCAGCTCGTCGCGCTGCCCGGACTGGCCGACCCCGACGGGCTCGGCCTCGAGCCGAGCGCGAGCCCCATCGGCCGCATCGCGCCCGCTGGGGACCCCGGCCGCATGGCGCAGATCGTCGACGGCACCTGGCGCGTGCAGGATGCGGGCAGCCAGCTCGCAGCGCTCGCCCTCACGCGAGCGCGCCCGGTGGTGCCCGGCGAGCGCTGGCTCGACCTGTGCGCCGGCCCCGGCGGCAAGGCTGCGCTCATGGCAGCGGAGGCCGCGATCGCACGCGTCGATCTGGAGGCGAACGAGGTGCTCCCGCACCGCTCGAAGCTCGTCCGCGAGGCGGTGCGCGCCATCGAGACCGCACACCCGGGGAGGGGCCCGCGCGTCGTCACCGGCGATGGGCGCCGCTACGGCGAGGGCGACACCGCGCAGGCCTTCGACCGGATCCTGCTCGACGCGCCCTGCACGGGGCTCGGCGCGCTCCGGCGCCGCCCGGAGGCGCGCTGGCGCAAGCACCCCGGCGACGTGCCCGCGCTCGCGACCCTGCAGGCCGAGCTGCTGGAAGCGTCCGCCAGGGCGCTCAAGCCGGGCGGCATCATCGCCTACGTCACGTGCTCGCCACACCTGGCTGAGACGCGCGCGGTCGTCGAGCGGGCCGCGGCGCTGGGTCTCACGCCGCTCGACACTTCAGCGGTCGTGCGCGAGCTCTCACCGGGCATCGCGCTGGGGGAGACCGGCGATGCCGTGCAGCTGTGGCCGCACCGCAACGGCACCGACGCGATGTTCATCCAGCTGCTCACCACGACTGAGCGGTAGGGAGCGCGCGGGTCGATAGGCTCGGAGACATGGTCAGGATCCACCCGAGCATCCTCTCGGCCGACTTCGTGAACCTCGAGCGCGACCTCGAGAAGATCGCGAGCGCCGACGGAGTGCATGTCGATGTCATGGATGCGCACTTCGTGCCGAATCTCACGTTCGGCCTGCCGATGGTGCAGCGCATCGCCGAGGTGACGAGCCTCCCCATCGACGTGCACCTCATGATCGACGACCCCGACACGTGGGCACCGCAGTACGCGATCACCGGCGTCGACACCGTCACGTTCCACGCGGAGGCCACCGGCGACGCCGTCTCGCTCGCCCGTGAGCTGCGCGCCCGCGGCACCCGCGCATCCATCGCCGTCAAGCCGGGCACGCACGTCGACGACGTGCTCGAGCACCTGCAGGAGTTCGACATGGTGCTCGTCATGACCGTCGAGCCCGGCTTCGGCGGCCAGTCGTTCATGGGCGACATGATGCCGAAGCTCGAAGCGCTTCGGGGCAGGGCGGAGGAGCTCGGCATCGATTTGGCGCTGCAGGTCGACGGCGGCATCACCGCCGACACGCTCCCGATCGCCGCGGCATCCGGCGCCAACGTCTTCGTCGCCGGCAGCGCCGTCTACGGGCACGCGTCGCCCGCCGACCGCATCGTCGAGCTGCGCGCCGCGGGCAAGGGCGCGTTCGACACGGGCATGATCGATTTGCGCGCCATCCACCGCGGGCTCGCGGCGGCGGGCGACGAGGCGACCGGTAGCCTGGAGACGTGAAGACCTTCGACGAGCTGCATGCAGAGCTCGAGCGCACGCTCGCCGAGCGCCCCGAGGGCTCACGGACGGTCGAGCTGATCGACGCGGGCGTGCACGCGATCGGCAAGAAGATCGTCGAGGAGGCCGCAGAGGTCTGGATGGCCGCAGAGCACGAGACCGACGATGACGCGGCGCTGGAGATCTCGCAGCTGCTGTACCACCTGCAGGTGCTCATGCTGGCGAAGGGCATCACGCTGCAGGACGTCTACCGACATCTCTGACGCGCCGTCCCACACCCGTCAGACCTGTTGAAGGAAGTCATGCTCAAGATCGCTGTGCCCAACAAGGGCTCGCTGGCCGAGACGGCCGCCTGGATGCTCGATGAGGCCGGCTATCGCGGACGCCGCGATGGCAAGGAGCTCATCGTCGTCGACGCGCGCAACGAGGTCGAGTTCTTCTTCCTGCGCCCGCGCGACATCGCCACCTACGTCGGCTCCGGCGCCCTCGACGTCGGCATCACCGGCCGCGACCTGCTGCTCGACTCCGGCTCGGCCGCCGTGGAGGTCGAGGGGCTGGGATTCGCGCGCTCCACGTTCCGCTTCGCTGGCCCCGCCGGCCGCTTCGAGACCGCCGCCGACCTGCAGGGCGTGCGCATCGCCTCCAGCTACACCCGGCTCGTCGAGGACCACCTTGCCGAGCACGGCATTACGGCCGAGCTCGTGCGCCTCGACGGCGCCGTCGAGTCGTCCGTGCGGCTCGGGGTCGCGGATGCGGTGGCCGACGTCGTGGAGACCGGCGGCACCCTGCGCGCGCAGGGCCTGGAGGTCTTCGGCGACCCGATCCTGACGAGCGAGGCCGTGCTGATCTCGAACGGCCAGAACCCGGCAGGGCTGTCGAGGCTCAAGCGCCGCCTCGACGGCGTGATGGTCGCGCGCGACTACGTGCTCGTCGACTACGACATCGAGCGGTCGCGGCTCGAGGCGGCGATCAGCATTGCGCGCGGCTTCGAGAGCGCCACCGTCAGCCCGCTGCAGCGGGAGGGCTGGGTGGCGGTGCGCGTCATGGTGCGCCGCGACGACACGAATCAGATCATGGACGCCCTCGACGACGTCGGGGCGACCGCCATCATCGTCTCGCGCATCCACGCCGCGCGCCTCTGACGCCAGGCCACCCCCGTCCGACAGGAGTCCTCCGATGCTCGCCACCCGCGTCATCCCGTGCCTCGACGTCGCGCACGGCCGCGTCGTCAAGGGCGTCAAGTTCCAGGGGCTGACGGACCAGGGCGACCCGGTCGAGCTGGCCGACCGCTATGCCGCGCAGGGCGCCGACGAGATCACCTTCCTGGACGTGAAGGCGACGGTCGACGACGCCGGCACGATCCTCGACGTCGTCGAGCGCTGCGCAGAGCAGATCTTCATCCCGCTCACCGTGGGCGGCGGCGTGCGCAGCCGCGACGATGTGGCGCGGCTGCTCGCGCACGGCGCCGACAAGGTCGGCGTGAACTCCGCGGCCATCCGCGACCCAGAGCTCATCGACCGCATCGTGGCCGACTTCGGCTCGCAGGTGCTGGTGCTCTCGCTCGACGTGCGCCGCTCCGCGGAGACGCAGAGCGGCTTCGAGGTGACGACGCACGGCGGCTCCCGCGGCGCGGGGCTCGATGCGATCGCGTGGGCGCGGGAGGGCATCGCGCGGGGCGTTGGCGAGCTGCTCGTCAACTCCATCGATGCGGACGGCACGAAGGCCGGCTTCGACCTCGAGCTGCTCCGTCTGGTGCGCGCTGCGGCGACGACGCCCGTGATCGCCTCCGGCGGCGCGGGGGAGCTGTCGCACTTCGCGCCGGCCGTCCACGCGGGAGCGGATGCGGTGCTCGCCGCGAGCGTCTTCCACAGCGGCCAGCACACGGTCGGCGAGGTCAAGGACGCGATGCGCATGGCAGGGGTGACGGTGCGATGACGAACGACGAGATCCGCGACGCGGGAGCCGAGGACGGCCCCGCACAGGCGGGCGCGATGCCCATGCCGACGCTGAAGCTGGACGCCGACGGCCTGGTCGCCGCGGTCATCCAGGACGATGCCACGGGCGACGTGCTGATGGTCGGCTACATGGACGACGAGGCGCTCCGCCGCACGGCGACCGAAGGTCGTGTCACCTTCTGGTCCCGGTCGCGGCAGGAGTACTGGCGCAAGGGCGACACGTCGGGCAACATCCAGGTGCCCCGCTCGATCGCGCTCGACTGCGACGGCGATGCGCTGCTGATCCGCGTCGATCAGACCGGTCCGGCATGCCACACGGGCGCCCGATCGTGCTTCTTCACCCCCGTGCCGACGATGGCCGCGCCGTGACGGGCCTCGATCGCGCTGGCTTCGACGCGCTGCTCGCCGGTCACCGCGTGGTGCCCGTGGTGCGCGAGGTGTTCCTGGATGCCGAGACGCCGGTGGGCATCTACCGGCGCCTCGCCGCGGGGCGCACCGGCAGCTTCCTGCTCGAGTCGGCGCAGCAGGGCGTGTGGAGCCGCTACTCGTTCGTCGGCGTCGCCTCTTTCGGGCAGCTCACGGCCGACCGCGACCGCGTGGTGTGGCGCTCGGAGCACGTCTCCGAGCAGCGGCTGCTGGGCGAGAACGCGCCGACGGGTGGCCTCGCGACGGTGGAGCACGTGCTCCGCCGCTGGGCGACCCCCCGCATCCCGGGTCTGCCGCGGCTCACGAGCGGTCTCATCGGCCACATCGGCTGGGAGGCGGTGCGCGAGCTCGAGCACCTGCCGCATGCCCCGGAGCGCGATGTCGACGTGCCGGCGGTCGCCATGCATCTCGCGGCCACGATGGTGGTGCTCGACCACCGCACCGGGGCTGCGCACCTGGTGGTCAACGTGCTCAACGACGGCGTCGACGATGCCGATGCGCTGTGGCTGGACGCGCAGACCCGGCTCGCCGACCTCGAGCGGCAGCTGGTGGAGCCCGCGCCGGGGTCCATCGCGCTGCTCGACCGCGACGCGCAGCCGGGAGCGACCTCGCTCGTGAGCCCCGAGCGGTTCCGCAGCATGGTCGAGCGCTCCCGGCAGCACATCGTCGACGGCGATGTCTTCCAGGTGGTGCTGTCGATGCGCTTCGACCTGCCCACCGACGCCGACGCGCTCGAGGTCTATCGCGCGCTCCGGATGCTGAACCCCTCGCCCTACCTCTACCTGCTGCGCCTCGAGACCGCCGACGGCGAGCCCTACGCGGTCGTGGGATCGAGCCCCGAGGCGCTCGTCACCGTGCACGAGCAGCGGGCGACGATGCATCCGATCGCCGGCAGCCGCCCGCGCGGTGCCGACGCGCAGGCCGATCGCGATCTCGCCGACGACCTGCTCGCCGACCCGAAGGAGCGCAGCGAGCACGTGATGCTCGTCGACCTGGCCCGCAACGACCTCGCGAAGGTGTGCGTCGCCGGCACGGTCGCGGTCACAGAGCTCATGGCCATCGAGCGCTTCAGCCACATCATGCACATCGTCTCCACCGTCGAGGGCGACATGCGCTCCGGCACGACTGCCGTCGACGCGTTCCGAGCGACGTTCCCGGCCGGCACGCTCTCGGGTGCGCCCAAGCCGCGCGCGCTCGAGCTGATCGACGAGCTCGAGAGCGCGCAGCGGGGCGTCTACGGCGGGGTGGTCGGATGGTTCGACCTCGCGGGGGACGCGGATCTCGCGATCGCGATCCGCACCGTCACGCTGCGCGCCGGCGTCGCCCACGTGCAGTCGGGCGCCGGCCTGGTCGCCGACAGCGATCCGGAGAGCGAGCTGCAGGAGGTGCGCAGCAAGGCAGCCGCGCCGCTGCGCGCCGTCGCCGTCGCCTCCTCGATGCGGACCCGGACGTGAGCGCGCTGCTCGCGCGCGGCAGGTCGATCACCGTGCTGCTGCTGCTGCTCGCGGCAGCGCTCGGCATGCTCGCCGCCACCCAGCCGTGGGGCACCGTGCAGCTGACCGATGGGCGCGTGCTCACGGTCGCCGGGCAGGAGCTCGCGGGCGGGGCCACGATCATGGCGCTCGCGCTCGCCGCGCTCGCGCTCGTGCTGCCGATCTCCGGCACGCTCTGGCGCTTCGTCCTGGCGCTGCTCGCGGCCGTGCTCGGCGTGGGTCTCGTGACGCACGTGCAGTCGAGCCGCGACGGCATCGTCGCGGCGCTCGACGCCCGCGTCGCCGACGCCACGGGCATCGCCGGATCCGCCCAGGGATCCGAGATCGTCGGCACCGTGGTCAGCGCCTGGCCCCTGCTCGGCATCGCGGGCGGCACGCTCGCGATCCTCGCCGGCGGCTGGGCAGCCGTCAGCGCTCGCAGCTGGCCGGCGCGCGCCACGCGCGCGGCCCGCTACGAGCGCACCGGATCGGGACTCGCGTGGGACGCCTTGGACGACGGCGAGGATCCGACTCGGTAGACTGGCTGTGTGACGCGCGAGTGCGTCTAGAGATCGACCCGAGGAGCATCGTGAACGCACGCAACGGCATCAGCGAGAACCACGTCACGGATCTGCACGTGGCCGACTACGACCCGAAGTTCGTCGACCCGGGCCATGGCGACTCGCGCGCCGCGTGGGCCAGCGTCGTCGTGATGCTCATCGCCGTCGCCGCGGGCACGCTCTTCTTCTTCCTCGACATGCCGATGCTCGTGTGGGCGAGCGCGGGGCTGCTGCTGGTGGGCCTGCTGCTGTGGCCGATCCTCGCAAAGGCGGGCTACGGCCTGCAGGACCACTGAGCGTGCTCGACGCGCTCACCCGGGGCGCACTGGAGGACGCGGCCCGACGACGAGAGAGCATGCCGCTCGAGCGACTCGAGGCGCTCGCGCTCGCTGCCCGGCAGCCGCTCGACGCCGCGGCCATGCTCGCAGCTCCCAAGCCCGGATCCTCCGGTCCGCACATCATCGCCGAGGTGAAGCGGGCCAGTCCGTCGAAGGGCGCGCTCGCCGACATCCCGGAGCCCGCGTCGCTCGCCGCCAGCTACGAGGCAGGCGGCGCGAGCGCCATCAGCGTGCTGACCGAGGGGCGTCGCTTCCTCGGCAGCCTCGACGACCTGCGCGCCGTGCGCGCCCGCGTGCAGATCCCGGTGCTCCGCAAGGACTTCATCGCCGACGAGTACCAGCTGCTGGAGGCGCGCGCCTTCGGAGCCGACATGGCGCTGCTGATCGTCGCATCGCTCGAGCCCGCGAGGCTCGCCCAGCTGCATCAGTTCGCGACCGACCTCGGCCTGTCGGTGCTCGTGGAGGTCCACGACGAGCACGAGATCGACGCCGCCCTGGCCGCCGACGCGCGCATCCTGGGCGTCAACACGCGCGACCTCAAGACCTTCACCATGCACCCCGAGCGCTTCGCCGAGCTGCGCGAACGCATCCCCGCCGGCATCGTCGCGGTCGCGGAATCGGGTGTGCGCACCGCCGCCGACGTCGCGAGCTACCGGCGTGACGGGGCCGACGCGGTGCTGGTCGGCGAAGCGCTCGTCATCGACGGCGACCCCGCGTCGCGCGTCGCAGAATTCGGGAGGGCCTCATGACCACTGCGCATCCGACCTCGCTGCGGGGGCACAACGGCCCCTGGTTCGGCTCCTTCGGGGGCGTGTTCATGCCGGAGCCGCTCATGGCCGCGATCGACGAGCTCGCGGCGTGCTACGAGGAGTGCAAGGCCGATCCGGCGTTCCAGGCCGAGTTCCAGCGCCTGTCGCGCGACTACACGGGGCGCCCGTCGCTGCTCACTGAGGCCACCCGGCTCAGCGAGATCGCCGGGGCCCGCATCCTGCTCAAGCGCGAGGATCTCAACCACACCGGCAGCCACAAGATCAACAATGTGCTGGGGCAGGCGCTCGTCGCCCAGCGGCTCGGCAAGACCCGCCTGATCGCCGAGACCGGCGCGGGCCAGCACGGCGTCGCGACCGCCACGGCAGCCGCGCTGTTCGGCATGGAGTGCGTCGTCTACATGGGCGAGGTCGACACGGAGCGACAGGCGCTCAACGTCGCGCGCATGCGACTGCTCGGTGCCACCGTCGTGCCGGTCACGAGCGGCTCGCGCACGCTGAAGGATGCGATCAACGAGGGTCTGCGCGACTGGGTCGCCAATGTCGACTCGACGCACTACCTGATGGGCACGGTCGCCGGGCCGCACCCGTTCCCGGAGATGGTGCGCGACTTCCACCGAGCCATCGGCGAGGAGGCGCGCGAGCAGACGATCGCGCTCACGGGGGCGCTACCGTATGCGGTGCTCGCCTGCGTGGGCGGGGGCTCGAACGCCATGGGCATCTTCCACGCCTTCCTCGACGACACCGACGTGCGCCTCATCGGCCTCGAGGCTGCCGGCGACGGCGCCGAGACCGAGCGCCACGCGCTCTCCATCGAGCGCGGCGCGCCCGGGCTGCTGCACGGCATGCGCACCTACCTGCTGCAGGACGACGACGGGCAGACGCTCGAGTCGCACTCCATCTCCGCCGGCCTCGACTACCCGGGCGTCGGCCCGCAGCACGCGTGGCTGCACGACATCGGCCGCGCTGAGTACCTGCCGGTGAGCGACAGGGAGGCGATGGATGCGTTCCTCGCGCTCACGCGGTCGGAGGGCATCATCCCCGCGATCGAGTCCGCGCACGCCATCGCCGGCGCGCTGCGCCTGGCGAAGGAGCACCCGGGATCCACGCTGCTCGTGTCGCTCTCCGGCCGCGGCGACAAGGACGTGGCGACCGCGGGCCGCTGGTTCGACGTGCTCGACGAGGAAGCGCAGCAGCAGTGAGCACCGAACGCTCCGATGAGCGCGCGAGCGCGACCGCGACCGCGATCCGCGCCACCGGCAACCGGGCCCTGATCGGCTACCTGCCGGTGGGGTTCCCCGACCAGGCGACCTGCGTCGATGCCGTGGTGGCGCTCGCCGATGCCGGCTTCACGGCCGTCGAGCTGGGCGTGCCGTACAGCGACCCGGGCATGGACGGCCCGGTCATCCAGGCGGCGACCCAGGCGACGCTCGAGCGCGGCTTCCGCCTCGAGGAGCTCTTCGAGACGATCGAGGCGATTGCAGCGCGCACCGACATCCCGGTGCTCGTGATGACGTACTGGAACCCGGTGCTGCGCTACGGCATCGATCGGTTCGCCGAGCGCTTCGCGGCTGCGGGGGGCGCCGGGCTCATCACGCCGGACCTCACGCCCGAGAACGCCGCAGACTGGCTGGCGGCTGCGGAGCGCCACGACCTCGACCGCATCTTCCTTGCGGCGCCCTCGTCCTCGGGCGCCAGGCTCGACGCCGTGATCGAGGCCTCGCGCGGCTTCGTGTACACCGTCTCGACGATGGGCACCACCGGCACTCGAGCGGATGTCGATCAGTCGGCGCGCGCGCTCGCCGACCGCATCGCCGCTCGCTCCGGCGAGCTCGGTCTCGAGACGCTGCGGTGCGTCGGCGTCGGCATCTCCACCTCCGACCACGTGCGACAGGTCGTCGACTACGCCGACGGGGCCATCGTCGGCTCCGCACTCGTGCGCGCACTCGGCGACGGCGGGGTGCCCGCGCTGCGCGAGCTCGCCGCATCGCTCGCGCTCGGTACACTCGACGGCGGCCCGGCAACCCCGGCACCAGCAGAGAAGGGCATCCCCGCGTGACTAGCCAGTCCGGAGCAGCACTGCTCCAGAGCATCCCCAGCCCGAGCCCCGAGTGGCAGCAGCTGGCCATCGGCCAGTGGCTCGAAGCGATCGGCCTGATGCCGCTCATCCAGGGCTCCGTGCTCGGGGCCGTGGTCTTCGGCCTCATCCTGGGCGCGGTCATCGCGGTCGTGGTGATCGCCGGCTGGCTCGTCTCCGGCTCGCTCACGCGCAAGGACGCGGGCTGGACGCTGCTGATGAGCCTGCTCTTCGGCGTCGCGGTGGGCTTCCTGCTGCGCATCGTCGGCCCCACCTGGGGCATCCAGACCTACGCGCTGTGCATCCTGGCGGGCATCGTGGTGGCGACGCTGCTGACCGGGTACCGGCTGCGGCAGCGGGGCGTCGACGCCGGCTACGTGATCGACATCGCGGTGTGGGCCGTGCTGCTCGGCATCGCGGCCGCTCGGCTCTTCCACGTGGTGACGCACCCGGATGACTACTTCGGGCCCGGCCGCGACCCGATGACCGCGTTCTACATCTGGGAGGGCGGCATCGCGATCTTCGGCTCCCTCATCGGCGGCGCGGTGGGCATCTGGATCGGCTGCCGCATGTCCGGGCTGCGCTTCACGACCTTCGTCGACGCGCTCGCGCCCGGACTGCTGCTCGCGCAGGCGTTCGGTCGCCTCGGCAACTGGTTCAACCACGAGCTGTTCGGGCAGCCGACCGACCTGCCGTGGGGGCTCGAGATCGAGGCGACGAATCCGGCCTTCCCGGTCGGGCTGCCGCCCGAGACGCTGTTCCACCCCACCTTCGCCTACGAGATCGTCTGGAACGTGCTCGGCGCCGCGCTGCTGCTGTGGCTGGACCGCAAGCGCGACGTGCAGTGGGGCCGCCTCATCGCGCTCTACCTCATCTGGTACGGGCTCGGCCGCTCGGTGTTCGAGACCATCCGCCTCGACCCGTCGGAGCTCATCCTCGGCATCCGCACCAACGTCTGGATGGCGTTCCTCGCCATCGCGATCGGCGTCATCGTCTGGATCGTGCAGACCAGGCGGCATCCGGGGCTTGAGCCGTCGCCGTGGGTGCCGGGGCGCGAGCCCGGCGCCGACGAGGGCGTAGACTCGGACCGCTACACGGACCTCCCCGAATCCCGCACCCAGGACGACGCCGAGGCCACCGCCGCAGAACCCGCGGCCGCAACCAGGTAGATCCGCGCTCCTCTGAGCGCTTGCGGGCCGACGGAGTCCCGCTCCCATGCAAGCGACAGCACAGGAGCACCATGCGCACGATCGACGACCGCTCGAACGGAGCCTTCACCTCGCGGGACTTGGGCCTGCCGGCAGCCGAAGGTCTCTACGACCCGAGGCACGAGCGGGATTCGTGCGGCCTGGCGATGGTCGCGACGACGCGCGGGACGGCAGGCCACGACATCGTCGCGCTGGCGCTGGATGCGCTGCGCAACCTGGAGCACCGCGGCGCGGTGGGCTCGGATGCGGGCACCGGCGACGGCGCCGGCATCCTGACGCAGCTGCCGGACGGCTTCCTGCGAGCGGTGGTCGACTTCGACCTCCCCGACGCCGGGACCTACGCCGCCGGGATCGCCTACCTGCCCCTGGACGCCGCGGAGCGCGAGCAGGTCAAGGAGCGCATCTGGGAGCTCGCCGGGCAGGAGCGACTGCGGGTGCTCGGCTGGCGGGAGGTGCCAACGGTGCCGGACGCGCTGGGCAAGCTCGCGCGAGCTGCCCTGCCGGCCATCGAGCAGCTGTTCGTGACCGGCGCGAACGGCCCGACGAAGGGCATCGAGCTCGACCGCCTCACCTGGCGCCTGCGCAAGCGCATCGAGCGCGAGCTAGGGGAGTACCTGCCGTCGCTGTCGAGCCGCACCATCACCTACAAGGGCATGGTGACCACGCTCCAGCTGGAGCCGTTCTACCCCGACCTCTCGGATGATCGCTTCGAGACGAAGCTCGCGATCGTCCACTCGCGCTACTCCACCAACACCTTCCCATCATGGCCGCTCGCGCAGCCGCTGCGCATGATCGCCCACAACGGCGAGATCAACACGGTCGAGGGCAACCGCAACTGGATGGCCGCGCGCGAGTCGCAGCTCGCGAGCGAGTTGCTCGGCGACCTGCGCCCGCTGAAGCCCATCGTCACCCCGGGGCTGAGCGACTCCTCCTCGTTCGATGAGGTGCTCGAGCTCCTCACGCTCGCGGGCCGCTCGCTGCCGCACGCGATCATGATGATGGTGCCGCCGGCGTGGGAGAACCAGACCGACATGCCGCAGGACCTGCGCGACTTCGCCGAGTACCACTCGCTGCTGATGGAGCCGTGGGACGGCCCGGCGGCGATCAGCTTCACCGACGGCTCGCTCGTGGGTGCGACGCTCGACCGCAATGGGCTCCGCCCCGGTCGCTGGCTGGAGACCGACGACGGCCTCGTCGTGCTGGCGTCCGAGACGGGCGTGCTGCCCATCGACCCGAGCCGCGTGGTGCGCCGCGGCCGGCTGCAGCCCGGCGTGCTGTTCCTGGTCGACACGGAGGCCGGCCGCGTCGTGCCGGACGCGGAGGTGAAGCGCGAGCTCGCGCAGCTGGAGCCCTGGGGCGAGTGGCTCGACTCCAGCCGCATCCACCTGGCGGAGCTGCCGGACCGCGAGCACGTGGCGCACACCCCCGCGTCCGTCACCCGTCGGCAGCGCACCTTCGGCTACACGGAGGAGGAGGTGCGGATCCTCATCGCCCCGATGGCGAAGCACGGGGCGGAGCCGCTGGGCGCCATGGGCTCCGACACGCCCATCGCGGTGCTCGCGGAGCGGCCGCGGCTGCTGTTCGACTACTTCACGCAGGCGTTCGCGCAGGTGACGAACCCGCCGCTGGACTCCCTGCGGGAAGCCATCGTCACGAGCATGACGATGGGCCTTGGGCCGGTGCGCAACCTGCTCACGGGCACCCCCTCGCACGCGAGCCAGATCATCCTCGACTTCCCCGTGATCGACAACGGCGAGCTCGCGAAGATCCGCTCGATCGACCGCACGCCCGGCTCCCGCCGCACCGTGGTCGTGAAGGGCCTCTACCGCGTCGAGGACGGGCCGGCAGCGACGCAGGCCGCGGCAATGGAGCGCCGGCTCGAGGCCATGTGCCGCGAGGTCGACGAGGCGATCCTCGACGGGGCCCAGTACGTGATCCTGTCGGATCGCGACTCCACCGATCAGCTCGCGCCGATCCCCACGCTGCTCATGACCAGCGCCGTGCACCACCACCTGATCCGGGCCTCCACGCGCATGCGCGTCGGCATCGTGGTCGAGGCCGGCGACGTGCGCGAGGTGCACCACGTGGCGCTGCTGATCGGCTACGGCGCGAGCGCCGTCAACCCGTACCTCGCGATGGAGACCGCCGAGCAGCTCGCGCTCTCCGGCCAGCTGGGCGCCGATGTCGACACGGCGGTGCGCAACCTCATCACCGCGCTCGGCAAGGGCGTGACGAAGATCATGTCGAAGATGGGCATCTCGACCGTCGGCTCCTACGGCGGGGCGCAGGCGTTCGAGGCGATCGGCCTCTCGCAGCAGCTCGTCGACCGCTACTTCACGGGCACCCACTCGCCGCTGGGCGGCGTGGGGCTCGACGTGATCGCGGAGGAGAACCGGATGCGGCACCGCGGCGCGTACCCCGACGAGCGGGCGCCGTTCGCGCACGAGCGGCTCGCGACCGGCGGCGAGTACCAGTGGCGGCGCGACGGCGCCCCGCACCTGTTCAACCCCGAGACCGTCTTCAAGCTCCAGCACGCGACCCGCACCGGCCGGTACGAGGTGTTCCAGGACTACACGCGCCTGGTCGACGAGCAGGCCGCGCAGCTGCAGACGCTGCGGGGCCTCATGCGGCTGCGCACCGACGGGATCGAGCCCATCCCGATCGACGAGGTGGAGCCGGTCGCCGAGATCGTCCGCCGCTTCTCCACCGGCGCCATGAGCTACGGCTCGATCTCGCAGGAGGCGCACGAGACGCTCGCGATCGCCATGAACCGCCTGGGCGGCAAGTCGAACACGGGGGAGGGCGGCGAGGATGTCGATCGGCTGCTCGATCCTGCGCGGCGCAGCGCCGTCAAGCAGGTGGCCTCCGGTCGCTTCGGCGTGACGAGCATGTACCTCACGCATGCCGACGACATCCAGATCAAGATGGCGCAGGGCGCCAAGCCCGGTGAGGGCGGGCAGCTGCCGCCCGGCAAGGTCTATCCGTGGGTGGCGCGGACGCGCTACGCGACCGCGGGCGTCGGCCTCATCTCGCCGCCGCCGCATCACGACATCTACTCGATCGAGGATCTCAAGCAGCTGATCTTCGACCTGAAGCGGGCGAACACCGCGGCGCGGGTGCATGTGAAGCTCGTCTCGCAGTCGGGCATCGGCGCCGTCGCCGCCGGGGTCGCGAAGGCGAAGGCCGACGTGGTGCTGGTCTCCGGCCACGACGGGGGCACGGGCGCGAGCCCGCTGAACTCGCTCAAGCACGCAGGCACGCCGTGGGAGATCGGCCTTGCGGAGACGCAGCACACGCTCATGGTGAACGGCCTGCGCGAGCGCGTGAGCGTGCAGGTCGATGGCCAGTTGAAGACCGGCCGCGACGTCATCATCGGGGCGCTGCTGGGCGCGGAGGAGTTCGGCTTCGCGACCGCGCCGCTCGTGGTCTCTGGCTGCATCATGATGCGCGTCTGCCACCTCGACACCTGCCCCGTGGGTGTCGCGACGCAGAACCCGGTGCTGCGGCAGCGCTTCACCGGCAAGCCGGAGTTCGTGGTGCAGTTCTTCGAGTTCCTCGCGCAGCAGGTGCGCGAGCTGCTCGCGCAGCTCGGCCTGCGCACGCTGGACGAGGCGATCGGCCGCTCCGATCTGCTCGACGCCGACCCCGCCATCCGGCACTGGAAGGCCGAGGGGCTCGACCTCGCACCGGTGCTCACGAGGCCGGCCGGCGCCCACGGCGCGCCGCGCCGGACCACCGACCAGGATCACGAGCTCGAGCAGCAGCTCGACACGCAGCTGCTGCCGCAGGTCGACGCCGCGCTGGACGCCGGGGAGCGGCTCGTGCTCGACCTGGAGATCGCGAACACCGATCGAGCCGTCGGCACCATGCTCGGCAACCTCGTCACGCGCCGTGCGGGCGAGGCGGGACTCGAGCCCGGCACGATCGATCTCACGCTGCGCGGCTCCGCCGGCCAGTCGCTCGGCGCATTCGTGCCGCGCGGCATCACCCTGCGACTGCACGGCGATGCGAACGACTACGTCGGCAAGGGTCTCTCCGGCGGGCTCATCACCGTGCGGCCGCCCGCGAGCGCCGCGCTCATCGCAGAGCAGAACGTCATCGCCGGCAACGTGATCGGCTACGGCGCCACGAGCGGCGAGCTCTACCTGCGGGGCGTCGTCGGCGAGCGCTTCCTGGTGCGCAACTCGGGCGCGACCGCCGTCTGCGAGGGCGCCGGCGATCACGCGCTCGAGTACATGACGGGTGGCATCGCCGTCATCCTCGGCGCGACGGGCCGCAACATCGGCGCCGGCATGTCGGGGGGCGCGGCGTACGTGCTCGATCTCGATCCGCGGCTGCTCAACCAGGATTCCTTCCACCAGGGGGAGCTGCGCGTCGAGCGGCTGCGCGACGAGGACGCGATCGAGCTGCGCGCGATCCTCGAGCGGCACCTCGAGCTCACCGGCTCGGCGGTCGCCTCGCAGCTGCTGGCCGGCGACCTGTCGCGCGTGTCGAAGCTCGTGCCGCGCGACTGGGCGATGGTGCGCGACATCCGGCTCGATGCGGAGCAGCAGGGCCTCGACCCCGACTCCGACAACATCTGGCGCAGGATCCTGGAGGTGACCGGTGGCTGATCCACGTGGATTCCTGAAGGTGACGGAGCGCGAGCTGCCGAAGAAGCGCCCGGTGCCCGTGCGCATCCTCGACTGGCGCGAGATCGGCGAGCCGGGGGACTCCGCCGTGCTCAAGCGGCAGGCGGGCCGCTGCATGGACTGCGGTGTGCCGTTCTGCCACCAGGGATGCCCGCTCGGCAACCTCATCCCGGAGTGGAACGACCTCACCTGGCGCAGCGAGGGCAGAGCCGCGAGCGACCGGCTGCACGCGACCAACAACTTCCCGGAGCTCACCGGTCGCCTGTGTCCCGCTCCCTGCGAGTCCTCCTGCGTGCTCGGCATCAACCAGCCGGCCGTGACGATCAAGGCGATCGAGCAGTCGATCGCCGATCAGGCGCTCGCGAACGGCTGGATCGAGCCGCATCCGCCGGCGCGTCTGACGGGCAAGACGGTCGCGGTGGTCGGCTCCGGCCCCGCGGGGCTCGCGGCCGCGCAGCAGCTCACGCGCGCCGGCCACACGGTGGCCGTGTACGAGCGCGACGACCGCATCGGCGGCCTGCTGCGCTACGGCATCCCCGATTTCAAGCTCGAGAAGCACGTGATCGACGCCCGGCTCGCCCAGATGCAGGCGGAGGGCACGCGCTTCCGCGCCGGCGTGCAGATCGGCCGCGACATCAGCTGGGAGGAGCTCTCGCAGCGCTTCGACGCGGTCGTGGTCGCGACGGGAGCGCCGGTCGCACGTGAGCTGCCGATCCCGGGCCGCGAGCTCGACGGCGTGCACCTGGCGATGGACTACCTGGTGCAGCAGAACCGCGCGGTCGCCGGCACGCATCCGTCCAACCAGATCACCGCGAGCGGCAAGCACGTCGTGGTGCTCGGGGGCGGTGACACCGGCTCGGACTGCATCGGCACCGCGCACCGGCAGGGGGCACTGTCGGTCACGAACCTCGCCATCGGCATCCAGCCGCCGGCCGAGCGGCCCGAGCACCAGCCCTGGCCCGTGCACCCGACGCTGTTCGAGGTGCAGACGAGCCACGAGGAGGGCGGCGACCGCGAGTACCTCGCGTCCACCGTCGAGTTCCGCGCGAATGCGTCGGGCGAGGTGCGGGCGCTGCTGATCGCCGAGACCGAGATCGTCGATGGCACGCGGCGTCCGAAGGCCGGCACCGAGCGGGAGATCCCGGCGGATCTCGTGCTGCTCGCCATGGGCTTCACGGGTGCGGATGCCGGGATCGGCGAGGCGCTGCAGCTCGCGTTCGAGCGCGGCCTGCCGCAGCGGCGGGACGACTTCTCGACCGACCGGCCCGGCGTGTTCGTCGCGGGTGACGCGGGCCGCGGCGCATCGCTCATCGTGTGGGCGATCGCCGAGGGCCGTGCGGCTGCGGCCGCTGTGGACGCCTACCTCGAGGGATCGAGCGAGCTGCCAGCACCCGTGCGCGCGACCGACCGATCCTTCGCGGCCTGAGCGCGTGCCAGCACGCGCAGGGCAAGTGAGAAGATGGAACCCGTTCGTGCCGACCCACCCAGGCGGCGCGATGACGAAAGCGAGTGAGTTGTGAGAAGAGCCAAGATCGTGGCGACGTGGGGGCCGGCCCTTGCCGGCTACGAGAACACGAAGGCCGCGATCGCGGCCGGCGTGAACGTCGCGCGCATGAACCTCAGCCACGGAGACCGCAGCGTGCACGAGCAGGTGTACGCCGACATCCGGCGCGCGTCCGACGAGCTGCGGGTGCCGATCGGCATCCTCGTCGACCTGCAGGGGCCGAAGATCCGGCTCGGGAAGATCCCCGGTGGGCCGTTCGAGCTTGCGCAGGGTGATCGCTTCACGATCACCACCGACGACATCGAGGGCGACGGCCAGCGCGCCGGCACGACCTTCGCGGGCCTGCCGGCCGACGTGCAGCCGGGCGACCCGCTGCTGATCGACGACGGCCGCATCAGCCTGCGCGCCGTCGAGGTGACGGCGACCGACGTCATCACCGAGGTGGTCGTCGGCGGTCCCGTGAGCTCCAACAAGGGCATCAATCTCCCCGGCGTGGCCGTCAATGTGCCCGCGCTGAGCGAGAAGGACGAGTCCGACCTCCGCTGGGCGCTGGACCTGGGCGCCGACATCATCGCGCTCTCGTTCGTGCGCGACGCGAAGGACATCGAGCGCGTGCACGAGATCATGGCGGAGGAGGGCAGGAAGCTGCCCGTCGTCGCGAAGGTCGAGAAGCCGCAGGCCGTCGAGAACCTCGCAGGCATCATCGACGCGTTCGACGCGATCATGGTCGCCCGCGGCGACCTGGGCGTCGAGCTGCCGCTCGAGCAGGTGCCGCTCGTGCAGAAGCGCGCGGTCGAGATGGCGCGCCGCTGGGCGAAGCCCGTGATCGTCGCCACACAGGTGCTCGAGTCGATGATCGACAACCCGCGCCCCACCCGCGCGGAGGCGAGCGACTGCGCCAACGCGATCCTGGACGGCGCGGATGCCGTGATGCTCTCCGGCGAGACGAGCGTCGGCAAGCACGCGATCACCACGATCGAGACCATGGCGCGCATCATCGAGGTCACCGAGGACGAGGGCCTCGGCCGCATCGCGCCGTTGGGCACCAAGCCCCGCACGCAGGGCGGTGCCATCACGCTGGCGGCGCTGGAGGTGGCCGAGTTCGTCGAGGCGAAGGCGATCGTCGTCTTCACCGAGTCGGGAGACTCCGCGCGCCGCATGTCGCGGCTGCGTCCCGCGATGCCCATGTTCGGCTTCACGCCCGATCCCGAGATCGAGTGCCGCATGCAGCTCATCTGGGGCATGCACACGCACCTCGTGGATCGCGTGACGCACACCGACGACATGATCGCGCAGGTCGACGACATCCTGATCGGCAAGCGGATGGCGGCGCCGGGGGACAAGGTCGTCGTCATCTCCGGCATGCCGCCCGGTATCTCCGGCTCGACGAACGACCTGCGCGTGCACCGCGTCGGCGACGTGCACGCCGAGGCTGCGCCCGCGTACCACGGCAAGCGGCGCATCGAGGTCGTCCACTCGGTGCCGCACCCCAGCGGCGAGCAGTGACCGCCGCGGCCTGACCTGCGCGCGCCCGTCGGTCGAGGAGCGCGGCCGCAGGCTGCGCGCCTCCCCGTCGGTCGAGGAGCGCTCAGCCGCAGGCTGCGCGCGTCACGAGACCAGCGGCCCGCGCACCCGTCGGTCGCGGAGCGCTCGGCCGCAGGCTGCGCGCGTCACGAGACCAGCGGCCCGCGCACCCGTCGGTCGAGGAGCGCTCAGCCGCAGGCTGCGCGCGTCACGAGACCAGCGGCCCGCCCTGTCCGGGCGGGCCGCCCTCGCGTGCCGGTGGTGGGACTCGAACCCACAATCCTTGCGGAAGCGCAGTTTGAGTGCGCCGCGTATGCCAATTCCGCCACACCGGCCGACGGGTCGCGAATGCCGTACCCGCGACGAAGACTAGGCTAGTGGACATGACCGACGACCTCTTCGCCGAGCCGCAGCTCGACACCGCCGACGCCGGTGACGCGCCCGCCGCATCCACCGCCCGCACCGTCCTCGTCGTCGAGGACGAGTCGCTCATCAGGCTCGACATCGTCGAGACGCTGCAGGCGGCCGGGTACGAGGTCGTGGGGGAGGCCGGTGACGGTGAGCGAGCGGTCGAGCTCGCCGCAGAGCTGCGGCCGGATCTCGTCGTCATGGACGTGAAGATGCCGAAGATGGACGGCATCACCGCCGCCGAGAAGATCGGCGAGGCCAAGCTCGCGCCGGTCGTGCTGCTCACGGCCTTCAGCCAGAAGGAGCTCGTCGAGCGCGCGAGCGAGGCGGGAGCGCTCGCCTACGTCGTCAAGCCCTTCACGCAGAACGACCTGCTGCCCGCGATCGAGATCGCGATGGCCCGCTGGGACCAGATCCGCACGCTCGAGTCCGAGGTCGCCGACCTCGCTGACCGCTTCGAGACCCGCAAGGTCGTCGACCGCGCGAAGGGCCTGCTGAATCAGCGCATGGGGCTCGCCGAGCCCGAGGCGTTCCGCTGGATCCAGAAGGCGTCGATGGATCGCCGTCTCACCATGGCGGAGGTCGCGCACGCCGTCATCGAGCAGCTGGACCCGAAGAAGAAGTAGCGCCCGCGACCCGCGCCGCGCGCCGCGCGCACGCGCCGCGGCGCGTGTCAGGTTGTTGCGGTTTCTCGGCGGCCTGACGGCAACAACCCGACACGCGCGCCCGGAGCGAGGCGCGGCGCGGCGGGGCGCGGCGCGGCGCGCGCTCGTCAGCGCGACTTGATGAAGTTCGTGATGCGCAGCGTCGACGCGCGCCTGCCCTCGTCGTCGGTGCAGACGATCTCGTGCACCGTCATGGAGCGGCCCAGGTGCACGGCGCGGCACTCGGCGGTCACCCAGCCGGTGGTGATCGAGCGCGTGTGCGTCGCATTGATGTCGGTGCCGACGGCGTAGTGCTCCTCACCCGCGTGGATGTTCGCGCTCACCGAGCCGAGCGTCTCGGCGATCACGCAGTAGGCGCCCCCGTGCACGAAGCCGACCGGCTGCGTGTTGCCCTCTGCGGGCATCCGAGCGATCGAGTGCTCGGCCGAGAGCTTGAGGAACTCGATGCCCATGCGCGCGGCCAGCTGCCCGCCGGGCTCGCCGTGCCGTCGCTCCAGCAGCGCCTTGGTCGCGTCGTCGGGTTCGGTGGGCAGGGTCATTGCAGGCTCCGCTCGCAGTGGTTGGGGGCAACCGCGGCGTTCGCCGCACGAACGCCGCGCAGCCGAGTCGGCCGCCCGGGATAGGGTGACTGCCGTGTCGGAAACGAAGCCTACCCTCATGGTCATCGACGGGCATTCGCTCGCATTCCGGGCGTTCTTCGCGCTCCCGCTCGAGAATTTCGTGAACTCCGAGGGGCAGCACACCAACGCCATCCACGGGTTCCTGTCGATGCTCCTCAAGCTGCTGCAGGATCACAAGCCCACCCACCTCGCCGTCGCGTTCGACATCTCCCGGTTCTCGTTCCGCACCCGCGAGTACCCCGAGTACAAGGGCACGCGCGACGAGACGCCGAAGGAGTTCAAGGGGCAGATCCCGCTGCTGGAGGAGGCGCTCCACGCCATGGGCGTGCGCACCATCTCGAAGGAGGACTACGAGGCTGACGACATCCTCGCGACGCTCTCCGTGGAGGGTCCGAAGGCCGGCATGGACGTCTTCGTCGTCTCCGGCGACCGCGACACCATCCAGCTCGTGAACGAGCACGTCACGCTGCTGTACCCGGCCGTGCGCGGCGTCTCGGAGCTCAAGCACTACACGCCAGAAGCCGTGCGCGAGCGCTACGGCATCGAGCCCGAGCAGTATCCCGAGATCGCGGCGCTCGTCGGCGAGACGAGCGACAACCTGGTCGGCATCGACAAGGTGGGCGAGAAGACCGCCGTGAAGTGGATCACGCAGTACGGCACGGTCGCGAACCTGCTCGAGCACGCCGACGAGATCAAGGGCGTCGTGGGCAACAACCTGCGCGAGCAGCGCGAGCGCGCCGAGCGCAACCGTCGGCTGAACAAGCTGCTCACCGACGTCGATCTGGGCGTCACGCCCAGCGAGCTCGAGCGCGGCAAGGTCGATCAGGCTGCCCTGCGCGAGGTGTTCCAGCGGCTGCAGTTCCGCACCCTGCTCGACCGGGTGCTCAAGCAGGAGGGCAGCGGCGAGGCCGCAGTCGAGCTCGAGCCCGAGGTGCAGGCGCCCGCGGTGCAGAAGCTCGTCGACGAGGAGCTCGACCTCTGGCTCTCACGCGCGAAGGGCACGGTCGCCGTCTCGATCGCCCCCGACGGCCTCGGCGGCATCGCCGGGTTCGGGGTCGCGACCGAGGGGGCGAGCGCCTACGTGCCGTACAAGGCAGGCACGAGCGACTACGACGGATTCGTGGCGTGGCTCGCGTCCGACGCACCGAAGGCGCTCCACGACGTGAAGCTCGCCATCAAGACGCTCGAGCGGGCGGGGCTGACCCTCGGCGGCGCGGTGGACGACACGCGCGTCTCCGCCTGGCTCGCCACGCCGACCGCACCGCCCAAGACCTTCGAGCTCGATTGGCAGACCGAGTCGCTGCTGGGCGCTCCGCTGCCGGCCCCCGACCCGAATCAGCTGGTGCCCGAGATCGCACCGGAGCAGCTCGGCACCGTCGCGTGGCTGACGGGTGCACTCGCCCGCACGCAGCGTCCGAGGCTCGACGACGGCACGAGGGGCGTCCTCGAGGACATCGAGCTGCCCCTGATGCCGGTGCTGTGCCGCATGGAGCGCCAGGGGGTCGCCATCGATGGCGACGTGCTGCAGCGCATCCACGACACCATGCGCGAGCAGGCCGCCGGGCACGCGGAGGCCGCGTTCGCCGAGATCGGTCACGAGGTGAACCTCGGCAGCCCGAAGCAGCTGCAGACGGTGCTCTTCGACGAGCTCGACATGCCCAAGACGCGCGCGACAAAGACCGGCTACTCCACCGACGCGCAGGCGCTCGCCGACCTGCAGGAGACGAACCCGCACCCGTTCCTGGGCCTGCTGCTGCAGCATCGCGAGACCACGAAGCTCGCCCAGATCATCGAGACACTGCTCAAGGCCATCCAGGACGACGGGCGCATCCGCACCCGCTACGACCAGACCGGCAGCGCATCCGGCCGCCTCTCGTCGAACGACCCGAACCTGCAGAACATCCCGGTGCGCACGGAGGTGAGCCGCGAGATCCGCTCGGCATTCGTGCACGGCGACGAGTTCGAGACCATGCTCACGGCCGACTACTCGCAGATCGAGATGCGCATCATGGCGCACCTCTCCGGCGATGAGGGCCTCATCGAGGCGTTCCTGTCGGGGGAGGACCTGCACCGCTTCGTCGGCAGCCGCATATTCGGCGTCGACCCCAGCGAGGTGACGGCGCTGCAGCGCGTGAAGGTCAAGGCCATGAGCTACGGGCTCGCGTACGGGCTGAGCGCGTTCGGGCTGTCGAAGCAGCTGCGCATCAGCCAGGCGGAGGCGAAGCAGCTCATGCTGGAGTACTTCCAGCGCTTCGGCGGCATTCGCGACTACCTGCGCGGCGTCGTCATGCAGGCGAAGGACGACGGCTACACGACCACGATCTTCGGCCGCCGTCGGCCGTTCCCCGAGCTCACCTCCTCCAACCGCGTGCTGCGCGAGAACGCCGAGCGGCAGGCGCTCAACTCTCCCATCCAGGGCTCGGCCGCCGACATCATCAAGCGCGCCATGATCGCCATCGACCGCCGCATCCTCGACGAGGGCCTCGGCTCGCGGATGCTGCTGCAGGTGCACGACGAGCTGGTGTTCGAGGTCGCGAAGGGCGAGCGGGAGACCCTCGAGGCGATCGTGCGCGACGAGATGGGCGGCGCAGCGGAGCTCTCGGTGCCGCTGGAGGTGCAGGTGGGTGTCGGACCGAACTGGGACGCCGCGGCGCACTAGACCCAGCCGCCCGCGCAGCTGCGGCATCTAGGCTGAGCGGATGACTGCAGACGCGCTTCGATTCGGCCTGTTCATCCCGCAGGGCTGGCGGCTCGACCTGGTCGGCATCGACCCCGCAGACCAGTGGCAGCGGATGCTGTCGGTCGCGCAGGCCGCCGATGCCGGCGCCTGGGACTCGGTGTGGGTGTACGACCACTTCCACACCACGCCGCAGCCGACGCGGGAGGCCACGCACGAGGCGTGGACCCTCATGGCCGCGCTTGCGGCATCGACGGAGCGCGTGCGGCTCGGCCAGATGTGCACCTGCATGGGCTACCGCAGCCCCGCCTTCCTGGCGAAGGTCGCGGCTACCGTCGACGTGATCTCGGGCGGCCGGCTCGAGTTCGGCATCGGCGCGGGCTGGTACGAGCACGAGTGGCGCGCGTATGGCTACGGCTTCCCGGGCGTGGGCGATCGCATCTCCGCCCTGCGCGACGGCGTGCAGCTCATCCAGCGGCTGTGGGCCGACGGCGAGGCGTCGATCGAGTCCGAGAGCTTCACGGTCGACGGCGCGATCTGCCAGCCGCAGCCGCTGCAGACCGGGCGCGACGGCAAGCCGCGCATTCCCACCTGGATCGCCGGCGGCGGCGAGAAGCGCACGCTGCGCTACGCCGCGAAGTGGGCGGATGCCACGAACTTCGGCGGCAGCCCGGAGCAGTTCGCGCGCAAGCGGGACATCCTGCTCCAGCACCTCGAGCGGGAGGGGCGCGACCCTTCCGAGGTGCGGCTGACGTCGAACCTCAACATCGTCGTGCGCGAGACCGAGGCGGAGGCGCTGCGCGTCGTCGATGCGGTGCAGGCGCGCGCCGACTCGGCGATGCCGGCGGAGCACGCCGGCACGGGCTTCTCGACCAGGGGCGCGATCGTCGGCACGCCGCAGCAGGTGCTCGACCACGTGGGCGCGCTGCGCGAGGCGGGGCTCGGCACGCTCATCGCGTACATGCCGGAGGTGGCCTACGACCGCGCCGGCATGGAGCTGTTCGAGCGCGAGGTCATGCCCGCGCTCGCGTAGCCGCAGGAGCGGCGACCGGGCGCGGCGGGCACGTCGGGCGTTGCGGGCGCGTCGGGCGAGTCGGCCGCGGCAGGCGTCGCGGGCGTCCCCAATGGAGGACGCGTCGCGAGCGGAGGATGCTCGCTCCTCCGCTCGGGACAGATCCCGAATCCATCCTCTGGCGACGACGACCTGGGCGACGCTGGGAGACGGTGGGCGGCCGCGGCCGTAGGCTGGCGGCATGACAGCTGAGAACGTCGGCGCATCGGCGCGCCCCCAGTCCGACATCGACCGCATCGCCGAGGACTACGTCCATCGCAGCGCGGCGCTCAACCCCGAGATCAACGTCTACGTCGGCCTCGAGGGAGACAAGGCCGGCTACGGCGACTACTCGCCGGCGGGGCGCCGCGAGGCGACCGAGCTCGCGAGTGACGTGCTCGGCAAGCTCGCGGCCGCGGAGCCGGTGGACGACATCGACCGGGTCACGAAGTCGGATCTGGCGCGCGAGCTGCAGCTGGAGATCGATATCGAGGCCGCCGGCTGGGGCGACCGCGACCTGAACAACCTCGCGAGCCCCGCGAGCGGCATCCGCGACATCTTCGACCTGATGCCGACGGCGGCGGAGCAGGACTGGGATGCCATCGCGCAGCGCATGCGCAACGTGCCAGCTGCCTTCGACGGCTACATCGCGTCGCTGCGCGCCGGGATCGCGGGAGGCAACACGCCCGCGGCTCGGCAGATCGAGAACGTGCTCGAGCAGTTCGAGGACTACGCGCCCGGCGCCGGCTTCTTCCACGACTTCGCCGCGAGCGCGAGGGCGGGCGAGGCCGAGCTGCCCGAGTCGCTGCGCCGCGACCTCGCCACGGCTGCGGGCGTCGCGACCGAGGCCCACCAGCGGTTCGCGACCTTCCTGCGCGATGAGCTCGCGGCATCCGCGAACCCCGTCGATGCCGTCGGCCGCGAGTTCTACTCGCTCATGTCCCGCCGCTTCCTGGGTGCAGAGGTCGACCTGGACGAGACCTACGCGTGGGGCATCGAGGAGCTCGACCGCATGCGCAGCGAGCAGGAGGCGATCGCGAACGAGATCAAGCCCGGCGCGAGCGTGCAGGAGGCGATCGCGCACCTGGACGGCGACGAGAGCCGCAAGCTGCACGGCACCGACGCCCTCAGGGCGTGGATGCAGCGCACGAGCGATCGGGCGATCGAGGAGCTCGGCCGCACCCACTTCGACATCGCCGAGCCCATCAAGGCGCTGGAGTGCATGATCGCGCCGACCGAGACGGGCGGCATCTACTACACCGGTCCCGCCGACGACTTCTCGCGGCCGGGGCGCATGTGGTGGTCGGTGCCGAAGGGCGTCACCGAGTTCGACACCTGGCGCGAGCTCACGACCGTGTACCACGAGGGCGTGCCCGGGCATCACCTGCAGATCGCGCAGCAGACCTACAACCGCGGCGAGCTCAACCTGTGGCGTCGCGCGTCCGCCGGCACCTCCGGCCACGCCGAGGGCTGGGCGCTCTACGCGGAGCGCCTGATGGAGTCGCTCGGCTACCTCGACGACCCTGCGGACCGGCTGGGGATGCTCGACGGCCAGCGGATGCGCGCCGCGCGCGTCGTGCTCGACATCGGCGTGCACCTGGGCAAGCCGCGCCTGGACGGCACGGGGGAGTGGGACTTCGACTACGCCCTCGACTTCATGCGTCAGAACGTCAACATGAACGAGCCGTTCGTGCGCTTCGAGGTCAACCGCTACTTCGGGTGGCCCGGGCAGGCGCCGTCGTACAAGATCGGCCAGCGCATCTTCGAGCAGATCCGCGATGAGGCGCAGGACGCTGAGGGCGACGCGTTCGACCTCAAGCAGTTCCACATGCGCGTGCTGAACATCGGCGGCGTGGGCCTCGACACCCTTCGCCAGGCCGTGCTGCGCCGTGACGCGTAGCGGCACCGCGGCGTGAGCGCCCGCGACGCGGCGGCTCTCCAGCGGGAGCCGGTCGAGCACTTCGATCAGCTGGCGCAGCTGGAGGTCGCCGCGCTGGGCGCGCACGCGGGGGAGCCGATCGCCGTGTGCGATCGCGCCCGCGCTTCGGCGCAGCGGCTGATCATCGAGGAGCCGCACGCGGAGGCTGCGCCGACCGGCCTCCGCGCGCTCCTGCACGGCCGGCGCGCCGAGCGCGAGCACGAGGCGCGCCTCGAGGCGTGGTACGACGCGCTCGACGCGCTCGAGGCGGAGACGGAGGCCGCGATCGGTCGGTGGCGCGCGGCGAGCGACCCGGCGCTGCTCGGCGCCGCGACCGCCGACCGCGACGCCGCGATCCGCTCGCTGGTCGAGCGCGGCCTGTTCGACGCGCGGCTGGGCGAGGGAATCTGCGCCGAGCCGCTCGGCACGATGCTCGTGCGATCGGCCCTCGTGCACGACTGAGCCTCGGTTGTCGGCGGTGTCGGCCCGGTGTACGCTTGCTGGGTCACTCGTGTGGTGACGACTCCACTCCGAATCGCTGGATGGGCATCCGCATGCTCTCCGGCCCGAGACCCCCAACAAGGCACATCATCTCTATGACCACTGCAACGACCACGGCTCCCAAGCAGGTCGCTGTGAACGACATCGGCTCGGCCGATGACTTCATGGCCGCCGTTGAGAAGACCCTGAAGTTCTTCAATGACGGCGACCTCATCGAGGGCACCGTCGTCAAGATCGACCGCGACGAGGTCCTCCTTGACGTCGGCTACAAGACCGAGGGCGTCATCCCCTCGCGCGAGCTGTCCATCAAGCACGACGTCGACCCCACCGAGGTCGTCGAGGTCGGCGACACCGTCGAGGCCCTCGTGCTCCAGAAGGAGGACAAGGAGGGTCGGCTGATCCTCTCCAAGAAGCGTGCGCAGTACGAGCGCGCCTGGGGAGACGTCGAGCGCATCAAGGAGGACGACGGCGTCGTCACCGGTACGGTCATCGAGGTCGTCAAGGGCGGCCTCATTGTCGACATCGGCCTGCGCGGCTTCCTGCCCGCATCGCTCATCGAGCTGCGTCGTGTTCGCGACCTCACGCCGTACCTCGGCCAGGAGATCGAGGCGAAGATCCTCGAGCTCGACAAGAACCGCAACAACGTCGTGCTCTCGCGCCGCGCCCTCCTCGAGGAGACGCAGTCGGCATCGCGCGG
This sequence comes from Agrococcus sp. Ld7, assembly GCF_045064095.1. Taxonomy (NCBI): domain Bacteria; kingdom Bacillati; phylum Actinomycetota; class Actinomycetes; order Micrococcales; family Microbacteriaceae; genus Agrococcus; species Agrococcus sp. Ld7. Next base: position 27,175 of record NZ_JBISGY010000014.1, read on the forward strand.
TGCCTTCCTGCAGTCGCTGCAGAAGGGCCAGGTCCGCAAGGGCGTCGTCTCGTCGATCGTCAACTTCGGCGCGTTCGTCGACCTGGGCGGCGTGGACGGTCTCGTCCACGTCTCCGAGCTGTCGTGGAAGCACATCGAGCACGCCTCCGAGGTGGTCGAGGTCGGCCAGGAGGTCACCGTCGAGATCCTCACCGTCGAGCTCGACCGCGAGCGCGTCTCGCTGTCGCTCAAGGCGACGCAGGAGGACCCGTGGCAGATCTTCGCCCGCACCCACGCCATCGGCCAGGTCGCACCGGGCAAGGTCACGAAGCTCGTCACCTTCGGCGCCTTCGTGCGCGTCGCGGATGGCATCGAGGGCCTCGTGCACATCTCGGAGCTCTCGGCGAAGCACGTCGAGACCGCCGACCAGGTCGTGTCGGTCAATGACGAGGTCTTCGTGAAGATCATCGACATCGACCTCGAGCGCCGCCGCATCTCGCTCTCGCTCAAGCAGGCGAACGAGGGCGTCGACCCGGAGGGCACCGACTTCGACCCGGCGCTCTACGGCATGCTCGCCGAGTACGACGAGCAGGGCAACTACAAGTTCCCGGAGGGCTTCGACCCCGAGACGAACGAGTGGAAGGAAGGCTTCGACGAGCAGCGCGAGGCCTGGGAGGCCGAGTACGCCGCAGCGCAGACGCGCTGGGAGGCGCACAAGGCGCAGGTCGCATCCGCGCGCGACGCCGAGGTGCTGGGCAACGACGTGCCTGCGAGCGCACAGTCGTTCGGCGGCGCCACCGAGGAGACGGGCGCCGGCACCCTCGCCGACGACGCGGCCCTCGCAGCGCTGCGCGAGAAGCTCACCGGTTCGTCCGAGTAGGTTCCGCACACAGAGAACGGGTCGCACCTTCGGGTGCGGCCCGTTCTTCGTCGCCGGGAGCAGCCGCGGGTCGCCAGGTGGCAGGATCGGATGGTGCTCACCGACGACGCGACGCTGTCCCGTGCCCTCGACTACGCCGACCGCTGGCTCGCGTACCGCTGCTGGCGGCTGCGCCTCCCAGGCGTGCAGGCCGCCGTGCGGGTGGGCGGAGCGCTGGTGCTCGAGACCGCGCACGGGGTGGCGGAGGCGGCCTCCGGCGAGCCGCTGACCCCGCAGCACCGCTTCCGCATCGCATCGCACTCGAAGTCGCTCGCCGCGCTCGCCGCGATGCGCCTGGTGGAGCAGGGCAGGCTGCGGCTCGACGACGCGGCCCAGGATCGTGTGCCGGCGCTGCACGGCACCGAGGCCGGCAGGCTGCAGGTGCGCGAGCTGCTCTCGCACGGCAGCGGTGCGGTGCGCGACGGCGATGACGTCGCCTTCTGGCACCTGCAGGCACCCTTCCCCGATGCCGAGCGGCTGCTCGCCATCGCCGCGGCGGGTGTCGCGCGCGTGCCCGCGAGCGCTGAGTTCAAGTACTCGAACGTGGGATTCGGCCTGCTCGGGCTCGTGATCGAGGCGGTCACCGGCACCGCCTACGAGGACGCGCTGCGGCAGCTGGTGCTCGCACCGCTCGGGCGCGAGGACGTGACGGCCGACCTGACCGACGACGCAGCCCAGCTCGTGACCGGTCACTCCGCGCTGCACTCCAGCGAGGAGCGCCGCGCACTGGGGAGCCCACGTGCCGGCGCGCTCGCCGCTGCCACCGGCGCGGTCGCGACGGCGTCGCAGCTCACCGACGTGCTCCGCACCGTGACGGATGACGACGACCGACTGCTGGGCGCCGAGGCCAAGCGACGCATGCGCCAGCAGCAGTGGACGACCGCGGCGCGCGACGGCGGCGCCGCCGGCTACGCCCTCGGGCTGATGCTGCGCTCCATCGATGGGCGGGAGTGGGTCGGGCACGGCGGCGCGTGGACGGGCCAGGCGACGCGCACGCTCGTCGACGTCGAGCGCGACATCGTGGTGAGCGTGCTCGCGAATGCCATCGATGCTCCGGCCGAGGAGCTGGCGGTCGGCGTCGCGCGACTCATCGACGCCGCGCTCGACGACACGGATCCGGCCGCGGACGAGACGCTCCACCTGGCACGCTCGTTCGAGGGCACCTTCTCGAGCCTCTGGGCACGGGTCGACGTGGTCGAGCTCGGCGGCCGGCTGCTGGTCGTCTCGCCGACCGCCGCCGACCCGATGGCGGCCGTGGATGTGCTCACACCGCTGGACGATGACCGCGTGCGGGTCGCGGCCGCGACCGGCATGGGCTCGGGGCACGAGATCGCGGTCGTGGAGCGCAATGCCGTCGGTCGCGTCGTGCGCTGGCGCGGGGCGATGCACCTCGACGCGGTCGAGGAGCGCTGACCCGGCGTCAGCCGCGTCGCTCGGTCGCCGGGCGGAGGTCGGCGTTCCGCTGCTTCCTGGCATTGCGAAGCAGCGACACCGCCAGCAGCCCCAGGAGCGCGAGCCCCAGCAGCACGAGCAGCGGCGCGGCGATCGCCAGCAGCGACATCCCGACCGCGCCGACGTCCTCGATGGTCGACAGCACGGGCGCGGCGGCGCCCACCGTCGCGACGTTCGCGGCCGGTCGGATCGCCGTCTTGCCCAGGTGCACCGCGAGCGCGATGGCGGCGCCCACCGCTATCGGCACCCACTGGTTCGACGAGAAGAAGGCGGCCGGATCGGTGACTGCGACGGTGGAGGAGGTGGACGAGGAGCCGAACACCAGCCCACCGGCGGTCGGCCGGACGATCGACTGCACGACATCGTTGATGCTGTCGACCGCGGGGATCTTGTCGGCGACGACCTCCACCACCAGCAGCACCGCGACGATGCCCAGCACCCATCCGTTCGAGATCCAGGCCCAGCCGTCGGGCAGTGCGAGCGCCTCGGGGAAGAACCGATTCGCGACGCCGACGATGAGCAGCGGGATGTACGCGTTCATGCCCGCGGCCGCGGCGAGGCCCGAGCCGGTCAGGAACTCCAGCATGGTGACTCCGATCGCGTGGATGTGAACGCTGTGTGCGGCGATCGTAGCGCTGCCCGCGGCGAGGCCCGTGGGAGCGCCGCGCACGGTACGGTCGACGTATGATCCCGGCCGTCACTCCGGGACGTACCGGATCGGTGCGGCCCGATCGCACGCGCGAACGGGCGACGGCCGTCAATCAGCTGCTGCTGGCCGCCGCCTGCCTCGTCGCGAGCGGACTGATCGTCGTGCTCGACAACGTCCAGGACGGCCAGACGCTGTTCTTCGGCGTGCTCGTGGTCTTCGCGCTCACGGTGGCTGCGCTCATCGTGCCCTGGAACCGCATCCATCCCCGCTGGGTCAGTCTCGTGCCGGTCGGCGACCTGATCGCGATCTTCTTCCTGCAGGTGGGGCAGCCCGCCGCGCAGCTCTGGCTCCTGTGGATGGTGCCCGCGACCTGGCTGGCGACGATCGGCGGTTGGAAGGGTCTCGTGGTCGGTGCCGCCGGCTCCAGCGCGCTGTACTGGATCGTGACGCTGCTGGAGGGCGGCTTCACCACCGCCGTGCAGATCGTGCTCGGGCCGCTCGCGCTCACGATGGCCGCGGTCGTCGCCTTCGTGGCGGCGCGACGATCGGCCGCGCAGCGAGCGCTGCTCGATGAGCAGGCCGAGTATCTCGACCACGCGGTCGAACGGGCGCGTCGCCAGGAGGACGCTGTGAGCGAGCTCCTGGACGCGGTGGACTTCGGGGTCGTGCGCATCGGCGCCGACGGTGCGATCTCGATCGAGAACGACGCCCACGCGCGGTTGAGTGCCGGCGGGATCGACGGCGAGCTGTTCGGCGCCGACGGCGAGACCCCGATCAGCGCGATCGACACGCCGCTCGCGCGCGCTCGGCGTGGGGAGACGTTCGACAACGCGCTGCACTGGCAGGGTCCGCCGGGCGAGAATCGACGGGCGCTGCAGTCGACGGCACGACGGCTGCTCGACGTCGACGGCACCGATGTCGGCGCGATCCTCGTGACCCGCGATGTCACGGCGGAGCGCATGGCCGAGTCGATGCGCGACGAGCTCGTCGCGTCGGTCTCGCACGAGCTGCGCACGCCGCTCACGAGCGTGCTCGGGCACATCGACCTCGCGCTGGAGGATGCCGGCGTGGGCCCGCAGACGCGACGCAGCCTCGAGATCGCCGAGCGCAACGCGTCGCGGCTGCTGGTCATCATCGGCGATGTGCTCGCGGCGACCGCGGACGGCCCTGGTCGCTTCGACGTGCGACCGGTGGAGGAGGATCTGGCCCGGGTGGTCTTCGCCTCCGTCGAGGCGCTGGAGCCGAAGGCCGAGAGTCGTGGGATCCGGATCGACACCACCGGCGTCGAGTCCGCACTCGCGGTGATCGACGCCCACCGCATCCGCCAGGTGGTCGACAACCTGGTCGGCAATGCGGTGGCCTACCACTCGGGAGACGGCCTGATCGAGGTCGGGGTGACGAGCGACGACCAGCACGCGTGGCTGGTCGTGCGGGATGACGGGCCCGGCATCACTGCCGACGCGCTCCCGCGGCTCTTCGAGCGGCGATTCCGCGGTGCCACGGGCCAGTCCATGCGGCCGCAGGGCAATGGCCTCGGACTGACCATCAGCCGCGATCTGGTGCGCGCGCACGGCGGCGAGATCAGCGTGCAGAGCGAGCCCGGCAGCGGAGCGACGTTCGTCGTGCGACTGCCGCTGCGCAGACCGGGAGTCAACCCATGAGCCTCGATGCGAACACCGTCACGCTCATCACCGCCCTCGTGGTGCACGTCGCAGGCGGTGTGTTCGTGCTGGAGACGATGCTGCGCAAGGACGACCGCGCGGGGCGCGTCTGGGCGCTCGGCTTCATCGCCGGCATGATCGCCACGGAGGCCTTCCTGCTCGAGGCCGTCACCGACGCGGGCTGGTGGCCCGTCGCGCTCGGCAGCGGAGCGTGGGTCGCGACCCTCGGCCTGCTGTGGATCGGGGCGCGGGTCTTCAACGGCAAGCGCGGCAGGTGGGCGGAGATCCTGGTCGCGATCGGCGCGCTCGCTGCCTGCACGGCCGCGCTCCTCGACGCGGGCGGCGCCGGCTGGAGCGTCCTGGTCATGTTCGCAGCCAACGCCGTCTTCGCCGCGCTCGGCGCCGTCGAGGCCATGCGCGGTGCCATGGGACGCACGCGCACCGCGCTCGGCTTCGCGGGTGTGCTCGCGGTCGCGTGCGTCTTCCAGATCGTGCGCTTCATCAGCGCAGCCACGCTCGGCACCGAGCACGAGCTCTTCCGGGAGTGGGTGAGCAGCGGCATCGCGGGCGTCGTGACGATCTGCCTCGTGATCGTGGTGGTGGTCACCGCCTCCGTGCTGCGCGCAGAGCAGGTGCGGCTGCGCGGCACCGAGGACTCCTCGCTCATGGCGATCGCGCCCGATGGCGTGCTGCTCGAGCCGTCGTTCGTGCGCGTGCTGGGCGGGCGCCTGATGCGCGCGAACCGGCGCGCGGAGCTCTTCGCGGTGCTCGTCATCCGGATCGACGCGCTCACGCGCATCGCGACCGCCTTCGGGGTCGATGAGGCCGATCACGTGCGGCAGGCCGCGCGTGCCGCGGCGCGGCGGCTGTCCCCGACGACCGCCGCGCTCGGCACGAACGACCACGGCACGCTCATGCTCGCGTTCCAGCCGACGTCTCCCGCCGATGCGCGGCAGCTCGCGGCCCGCATGCACCGCGCGATGCTGGATCAGCTGGCCACCGCGGGCGTGCCGGTGCTGCCGCCCATCGGCATGGGCGTCAGCCTCACGAGCGTGAGCGGCTACGACCGCGACACGCTGCTGGACGCCGCGCGGCAGGCGGCGAAGCGGGCCATCGCGAGCGACGACGTCACCGTGGTCGTCGCCGGTGAGGACGACAGCGACGAGCCGACAGCGGATCAGGCGGTGCGGCGGTAGCCGACCCCGCGGACCGTCTCGATCCAGCGCGGCTCAGAGGGCGACTCGCCCAGCTTGCGGCGCAGGTTCGCGACATGGACCTCGATCGCGCGCGCGTCGTGCTCGCTGAGGTAGTGGTCCGGCTCGCCGCGCTCGCCGCGCAGCATCCCCGCGAGCTGCATCTTGCTGACCACTCGACGGCCCGAGCTCAGCAGCATCCGCAGGATGTCGAACTCGCTGCGCGTCAGCTCGAGCTCGTCGCCCTCGAGCTCCACCACGCGAGCATCGGACTGCAGCCGCAGGCCGCGGTGCTCGAGCAGCTCATCCTCGGTGTCGTGCTCCATCGACGTCGCGTGATCGAGCTCGACCGTGGTCGTGCGGCTCGCGTACGGCAGCTCCTCGGTGCTGGAGGGCGGCATCGGGGGCGATGGATGCGTCGAGGCCATCATGCGCGGGCGGCGCATCATCGCCTCGATGCGAGCGCGCAGCTCGCGCGGCCGGAACGGCTTCACGATGTAGTCGTCGGCGCCGGTCTGCAGGCCGACGAGCGTGTCGATCTCGTCGCCGCGCGCGGTGATCATGACGATGTAGGCGGTGCTGATCGCGCGCACCTGCCGCGCGGTCTCGAACCCGTCGATGCCGGGCATGTTCACGTCGATCGTCACCACGATCGGGTCGTGCTCGCGCACGAGCTCGACGCCGGCGACGCCGTCGGGTGCGGTGTGCACCTCGAACCCGCCCTGCACCAGCACCTGAGCGAGCAGCTCACGAATGTCCTCGCCGTCCTCGATGACGACTGCGACGTCCTCGTTCATGAGGCCTCCCTGCACTTCTGCACCGCGGGCCACGGCGCCGTACGCCCGATGCTACCCTGACGCCGCTGACCGCTGACGCGGCGCATCCTCGCTCGTGCGTGCAAGACTCGTTCCATGCCTCTCATCGCGCTCACCGGCGGGATCGCGTCCGGCAAGTCGACCATCGCCCGCAGGCTGCGGGAGCACGGCGCGATCGTCGTCGACGCGGACGCGCTCGTTCGCGCGCTGCAGCAGCCGGGCATGCCGGTGCTGGCCGCCATCGCCGCGGCGTTCGGCGATCACCTGCTGCGGCCGGACGGCTCGCTCGATCGTGCGGCACTCGGCGCAGTGATCTTCACCGACCGTGACGCGCGGCAGCGGCTGAACGGCATCGTCCACCCCGCGGTGAGCGAGGAATCGGCCCGCAGGTTCGCCGCGGCCTTCGCCGATGATCCGGATGCGGTGGTGGTCTACGACGTGCCGCTGCTCGTGGAGGCGCGGGCGGAGGACCCGTGGGATCTCGTCGTGGTGGCGCACGCGCCCGCCGAGACGCGCATCCGGCGCCTCGTCGAGCTGCGCGGGCTGGACGAGGCGGATGCGCGTGCCCGCATCGCATCCCAGGCGAGCGACGACCGGCGACTCGCGATCGCCGACGTCGTGGTGGACACCGACACCGAGCTGTCGGAGACGCTCGAGCAGGTCGATGCGCTGTGGGAGCGGCTCTCGCAGGATCGTGTGGGCGGTCGCTCGTAGGCTGGGGGCATGGAACCGACCCGTGCCGTGCGGCCGTTCGAGGTCATCAGCGAGTACACGCCCTCCGGTGATCAGCCCAAGGCGATCCGCGAGCTCACCGACGCGCTGAACCGCGGCGAGACCGACGTGGTGCTGCTGGGCGCCACCGGCACGGGCAAGAGCGCGACCACCGCCTGGCTGGTCGAGCAGGTGCAGCGGCCCACGCTGGTGCTCGCGCACAACAAGACCCTGGCGGCGCAGCTGGCGAACGAGTTCCGCGAGCTGCTGCCGAACAACGCGGTCGAGTACTTCGTCTCCTACTACGACTACTACCAGCCAGAGGCCTACGTGCCGCAGACCGACACCTTCATCGAGAAGGACTCGTCGCTCAACGCCGAGGTCGAGCGACTGCGGCACTCGGCCACCAACTCGCTGCTGTCGCGCCGCGACGTCATCGTCGTCTCGACGGTGTCGTGCATCTACGGCCTCGGCACGCCCGAGGAGTACCTCGAGGCGATGGTGGCGCTGCAGGTGGGCATGCGGATCGATCGCCAGGCGCTGCTGCGCCGCTTCGTCTCCATGCAGTACCAGCGCAACGACGTGGCGTTCACGCGCGGCACCTTCCGCGTGCGGGGCGACACGATCGAGATCATCCCGATGTACGAGGAGCACGCGATCCGCATCGAGCTCTTCGGCGACGAGGTCGAGGCGATCTCCACGCTGCACCCGCTCACCGGCGAGGTGCTGCAGACCCACCAGTCGGTCTCGATCTTCCCCGGCAGCCACTACGTCGCCGGCAGCGACCGCATGCACAAGGCGATGGAGCGCATCCGCGATGAGCTCGACGGGCGCCTCAAGGAGCTCGAGCGCGAGAGCAAGCTGCTGGAAGCGCAGCGGCTCCGGATGCGCACCACCTTCGACCTCGAGATGATGGAGCAGATCGGCTTCTGCTCCGGTATCGAGAACTACTCGCGGCACATCGATGGTCGCGCTCCCGGCGAGGCGCCGCACTGCCTGATCGACTACTTCCCGGACGACTTCCTGGTCGTGATCGATGAGTCGCACGTCACGGTGCCGCAGATCGGCGCGATGTACGAGGGCGACTCCAGCCGCAAGCGCACGCTCGTCGAGCACGGGTTCCGGCTGCCCAGTGCGCTCGACAACCGGCCGCTGAAGTTCCCGGAGTTCCTCGACCGCACGCCGCAGAAGGTCTACCTCTCCGCCACCCCCGGCAAGTACGAGATGGGGCTCGCTGACACGGTGGTCGAGCAGATCATCCGCCCGACGGGGCTCGTCGACCCGCAGCTCGTGGTCAAGCCCACGAAGGGCCAGATCGACGACCTGCTCGAGCAGATCCGGGTGCGTGCCGAGCGCAACGAGCGGGTGCTCGTGACGACGCTCACGAAGAAGATGGCGGAGGAGCTCACGGAGTACTTCACCGAGGCCGGCGTGCGGGTGCGCTACCTGCACTCGGATGTCGACACGCTTCGCCGCGTCGAGCTGCTCACGCAGCTGCGACAGGGCGTCTACGACGTGCTGGTCGGCATCAACCTGCTGCGCGAGGGCCTCGACCTGCCGGAGGTGTCGCTCGTGTCGATCCTGGATGCCGACAAGGAGGGCTTCCTGCGCTCGTCGACCTCGCTCATCCAGACCATCGGCCGCGCCGCCCGCAACGTCTCGGGCGAGGTGCACATGTACGCCGATCGCATCACCGATTCCATGCGGCTCGCGATCGACGAGACCGATCGTCGTCGCGCCGTGCAGGTCGCGTACAACCTGGAGCACGGCATCGACCCGACGCCGCTGCGGCGCCGGATCGCCGACATCACCGAGGTGCTCGCGCGCGAGCAGGCCGACACGGCGGAGCTCCTCGAGGGCGCCAGGCGAGGGGCCCCGACGCCCCGCCTCGCGCACGATCGCTCCGACCTCGACGGGCCGGGCCAGCTGGAGTCGATCATCGCCGACCTGTCCGCGCAGATGACGGAGGCGGCCGGCGAGCTGAAGTTCGAGCTCGCGGCACGGATCCGCGACGAGCTGCACGACCTGAAGCGCGACCTGCGGCAGATGCGCGAGGCCAGCTAGGGCCGGGCGGGAGCAGCGCATGCAGACGATCGACCTGAACGCCGACCTGGGCGAGAACACCCCAGATCGGATCGTTTGCGACGACCAGGCGATGCTCCGCATCGTCACGAGCGCGAACGTCTGCGCGGGGTTCCACGCCGGCAGTCCTGAGGGCATCGCGACAACGCTGCGCGCCGCGGTCGAGCGGGGCGTCGCGATCGGCGTGCACCCCGGCTACCGCGATCACGAGCGCTTCGGCCGCGTCGACATCGACATCGATGCCGCCACGCTCCAGGCGCAGGTCGAATACCAGTTGGGAGCGGTGCAGGCGCTGGCGCGTGCCGCCGGCGGCCGCGCCGTCTTCGTGAAGCCGCACGGTGCGCTCTACAACGCCATCGCGCACGACGAGCACCGCGCCGGTGCCGTGGTCGCCGCGATCCGCGCCGTCGACCCGACGCTCGTGCTGCTCGGGCTGGCAGGGGGCGTGGCGCTCGACATCGCCGAGCGTCGCGGTCTCGCGACCGCCGCGGAGGCGTTCGCCGACCGTGCGTACACGCCGGAGGGGCTGCTGGTGCCGAGGAGCGTGGACGGCGCGGTGCTGCACGATCCGCAGCTGGTGGCCGCGCGCATGGTGCGGCTCGTGCAGGAGGGGGTCGTGGAGGCCATCGACGGGTCCGAGGTCGCGGTGCGCGCGGCATCCATCTGCGTCCACGGCGACAGCGCCGGCGCCGTCGCGATGGCGGCGGCCACGCGCGGTGCGCTGGAGGCTGCGGGCGTGACGATCGCATCGTTCGCGGCGCCGGCGCCATGACGCGCGTGCTGACGGCAGCCGACACCGCGCTGCTGCTGGAGGCCGCCGACCTGCAGGCGTCGATGCGCCTGCTGCCGGCGCTCGTCGCGGCTGACCTCCCCGGCGTCACCGAGCTGGTGCCCGGCGCCCGGACCATCCTGGTGCGCTTCGACGCGCATCGCACGACCGCCGCTGCGCTCCGCGAGCGACTGCTCGCGATCGCGCCGGGGTCGGCGCCCAGCAGCGATGCCGATCCGCTCGTGATCCCGATCCGATACGACGGGGCCGACCTGGAGGAGGTCGCGCGGCTGCTCGGCGCCTCCCCGGAGCAGCTCGTGACCCGGCACCTCGCCGCCAGCTGGACGGTCGCCTTCATGGGCTTCGCACCGGGGTTCGGCTACCTGGTGAGCGACGACCCGCGCTTCGATGTGCCGCGGCGCGCGTCGCCGCGCACGCGCATCCTGGCTGGATCGGTGGGGCTCGCCGGGCGCTGCTCCGGCATCTACCCGCAGGCGAGCCCCGGCGGCTGGCAGCTCATCGGCCGCACGGATCTCGCGATGTGGGACCTCGATCGCGACCCGCCGGCGCTGCTGCGGCCCGGCACCGCCGTGCGCTTCGAGCGCGCAGCGCGCGAGATGGTGCACGCCGCAGCGCCGCGGGCCGCGCCCGTCGATGCCCGGTGGATGATCGAGGTCGTTCGCCCCGGCGCGCAGCTGCTCGTCGAGGATCTCGGCCGGCCGGGCTTGGCCGCGCAGGGCGTCGCGGCCTCCGGCACCGCCGATCGCGCATCGCTGCGGGAGGCGAACCGTGCGGTCGGCAATCCGCCGGGTGCCGCAGGGCTGGAGCACGCCGGCGGCGGTGCGGTGCTGCGATTCCGAGGCAACGCCGTGATCGCGCTCGCGGGCGCGCGCGCCGACGCTCGAGTGCTCGTGGGCGGTCGTGCGCCGTCGCTCGCGGTCGAGCACGGCGAGCCGGTCGCGATCGAGGATGGTGACGAGCTCCGCGTCGGCGCGCTGTGGGACGGGCATCGCGTGCTGCTGGCGATCCGCGGAGGCCTCGACGTGGAACCGGTGCTCGGGAGCCTCGCCACCGACACGCTCGCGCAGCTCGGGCCCGCGCCGCTCGCGGCGGGCGCCGTGCTGCCGCTGCACGGCCCGAGTCGCGGAGCGCTCGCGGTGGAGCCCCTGCGATCGCCACACCTGCCGCTGCCGATCGCTGGCGAGACGGTCGAGATCGAGATCGTGCTCGGCCCGCGCGACGAGTGGTTCACGGCGGAGGCCACCGCGGCCCTCCTCGGGCAGGAGTGGCTGGTCACGCCGCACTCCGATCGCGTCGGGCTGCGCCTGCGCGGGAGGACACCGCTCGAGCGCGCCGTGCGCGGCGAGCTCGAGAGCGAGGGCACGGTCACCGGTGCCATCCAGGTGCCCGGCGACGGGCAGCCGGTGCTCTTCCTCGCCGACCACCCGCTCACCGGCGGCTATCCCGTGATCGGAGCGGTCGTGGACCGCGATCTCGATCTCCTGGGGCAGCTGCCGCCGGGCGCCCGCATCCGCTTCCACCTCGCCGCGTCGCAGGCAGCACCCGAACCGGGGGACCCGTGCAGAAGATCCTGATCGCCAATCGCGGCGAGATCGCCGTCCGCATCGCTCGTGCGTGCGCGGAGGCCGGCTACCGCTCCGTCGCCGTCTACGCCGACCAGGATCTCGACGCGATGCACGTGCGGCTTGCCGACGAAGCCTTCGCGTTGCCGGGCACGACCGCCGCCGAGACCTACCTGAGCATCGCGGCGCTGCTCGACGCGGCACGCGCATCCGGAGCCGACGCGGTGCATCCCGGCTACGGCTTCCTCTCCGAGAGCGCCGAGTTCGCCCGCGCCGTCGAGTCGGCAGGGCTCACGTGGATCGGCCCGAGCCCGGAGACGATCGATGCGCTCGGCGACAAGGTCAGTGCGCGAGCGATTGCCCTGCGCGCCGGAGCGCCGCTCGCTCCCGGCACCGACCGGCCGCTCGCGGACGCTGCGGAGGCCGTCGCGTTCGCGCGCGAGCACGGCGTGCCCGTGGTCGTGAAGGCGGCGTTCGGCGGCGGCGGGCGCGGCCTGAAGGTCGCTCGCACCGTCGAAGAGGTCGCCGACGCGTTCGACGCCGCCATGCGTGAGGCGGTCGCCGCCTTCGGGCGCGGTGCGTGCTTCATCGAGCGCTATCTCGAGCATCCCAGGCACGTCGAGGTGCAGGTGCTGGGTGACGGCGACGGCACGGTGGTGGTCGTCGGCGACCGCGACTGCACGCTGCAGCGACGCAGCCAGAAGCTCATCGAGGAGGCTCCCGCGCCCCGGCTGCACGACGAGCAGCGCGCGCGCATGCACGCGGCGGCGCGCGACATCTGCGCGGCGGTCGACTACCGCGGCGCGGGCACGGTCGAATTCCTGCTCGGCCGCGACGGCACCATCTCCTTCCTGGAGGTCAACACGCGGCTGCAGGTGGAGCATCCGGTCACCGAGGCCGTGACGGGCGTCGACCTGGTGCGCGAGCAGTTCAGGATCGCGGAGGGCCTCGGTCCGTCGTGCAGCACGACGCCGCCCAGTACCGGCCACGCGATCGAGCTGCGACTGAACGCCGAGGATCCGGGCCGCGGATTCCTGCCGAGTCCCGGGCGCATCGAGGCCCTGCGCGTGCCCGCAGGTCCCGGCATCCGCTGGGACTCGGGCGTCGAGGCGGGCGACCGCGTCGAGGCCGCGTTCGACTCGCTCGTCGCGAAGCTGATCGTGCACGCGGCCGACCGGGACTCGGCCATCGCGCGCATGCGCAGGGCACTCCGGGAGCTGCTGGTCACGGGCGTCGCCACGGTGGCGCCGGTCGCCACCGCTGTGCTCGGCGAGCCCGACTTCGCGACCGCGACGTTCTCGGTCTCGACCCAGTGGATCGAGGCGACGCTCATGCCGCGCCTCGCGCCGCAGGCGCGATCCGCGCGTGCCGACGCCCCCGCCATGCAGCGCGTGCCCATCGAGCTCGACGGGCGGCGCATCCTGGTCGGGCTGCCGGAGACGCTGCTGATGGCCGCGAGCGGAGCATCGCGCGCCGACACCGATGCTGCAGGCGGTGCCGTGTCGGCCCCGCAGGAGGACGCGGTGCTCGCGCCCGTGCCCGGCACCGTCGTGCGGTGGATGGCCGACGAGGGTGCGTCGGTCGAGGCGGGCACGCCGATCGCGGTGCTGGACGCGATGAAGATGGAGACCGTCGTGCTCGCGCACCGATCCGGCACGCTCGTGCAGCGCGCGCCGGTCGGGTGCGACGTGGCCCTGGACGAGGCGATCGCGCGCATCGAGCGGTGATCCGGGTGTGCCGGGCGCGAACAGCCAGGCTCCCTGTCAGTGGCCGCTTCTAGAATGATCGGGTGACATCCACCACCTCGAACACCCCGGAACTGCACGTGCGCGGCGCGCGCGAGCACAACCTGAAGGACGTCGATCTGCGCATTCCCCGGGATGCGCTCGTCGTCTTCACCGGGCTCTCGGGGTCGGGCAAGTCGTCGCTCGCGTTCGACACGATCTTCGCCGAGGGGCAGCGACGCTACGTCGAGTCGCTGTCCGCCTACGCGCGCCAGTTCCTCGGCCAGGTCGACCGCCCGGATGTCGACTTCATCGAGGGGCTCAGCCCCGCGGTCTCGATCGACCAGAAGTCGACCAACCGCAACCCGCGCTCGACCGTCGGGACGATCACCGAGGTGTTCGACTACATGCGACTGCTGTGGGCGCGCGTCGGGGTGCCGCACTGCGCTGTGTGCGGCGCACGCATCCAGCGCCAGACCGTGCAGCAGATCGCCGATCAGCTCATGGAGCTGCCGGAGCGCACGCGCTTCCAGATTCTGGCGCCGGTGGTGCAGCAGAAGAAGGGCGAGTTCGCCGACCTCATCCGCAACCTGACGGCGACGGGCTACGCGCGCGCCGTCATCGACGGCGAGCTGGTGCAGCTCGCCGAGGCACCGGCGCTCAAGAAGCAGAACAAGCACGACATCTCGGTCGTCGTCGACCGGCTGGTCGCCGACGCCGATGGGCTCGGTCGGCTGACGGACTCGCTCGAGACCGCGCTGCGGCTCGCCGACGGCCTGGTGACGATCGACTACGTCGATGTCGACGCCGACGACCCGGAGCGCCAGCGCACCTTCAGCGAGAAGCTCTCCTGCCCGAACGGGCATCCGGTCACGCTGACCGAGATCGAGCCGCGCACCTTCTCGTTCAACGCGCCGTTCGGCGCGTGCCCCGAGTGCGCCGGCATCGGCACCCGCATGGCGGCCGACGCCGACCTCGTGATCGCCGACGACGCGCTCTCGATCAGGGAGGGCGCGATCCTGCCGTGGACGCAGACCGGCAAGGGTCTCTACACCTACTTCGAGCGGCTGCTGCGCGGCCTCGCGACCGAGATGGACTTCTCGCTCGATACGCCGTGGGGCGAGCTCGGCGACGACGTGCAGAAGGTCGTGCTGCACGGCACCGACGGCAACGTCATGGTGCAGTGGCGCAACCGCTTCGGTCGACAGCTGAAGTACGCCTCCGGCTACGAGGGCGTCATGCCCTACATCCAGCGCAAGCACTCCGAGGCCGACAGCGAATGGGTGCGCGCGAAGCACGGCGAGTACCTGCGCGAGGTGCCGTGCCCGGAGTGCGGCGGAGCACGGCTGAAGCCGGAGGTGCTCGCGGTGACGGTGCACGGCAACTCGATCTCGCGGATCGCCGACATGAGCCTCGAGGACGCGCACCGCACCATGCAGGAGCTCGACCTCGACGAGCGCGAGGCCACCATCGCCGCGGCGGTGCTGCGCGAGATCCGCGCTCGGCTCGACTTCCTCATCCGCGTCGGCCTCGGCTACCTCTCGCTCTCCCGGGCGGCCGCCTCGCTGTCCGGCGGCGAGGCCCAGCGCATCCGGCTCGCGACGCAGATCGGCGCGGGCCTCACCGGCGTGCTGTACGTGCTCGACGAGCCATCGATCGGCCTGCACCAGCGCGACAACCGACGCCTGATCTCAACCCTGGAGGCGCTGCGCGACCTGGGCAACACGCTCATCGTGGTCGAGCACGACGAGGACACCATCCGCACCGCCGACTGGATCGTCGATATCGGTCCCGGTGCCGGCGAGCACGGCGGCGAGGTGGTGCACTCGGGCAGCTACGAGGATCTGCTCGAGAACGAGCACTCGCTCACGGGCGCCTACCTCTCGGGGCGCGAGCGCATCCCGGTGCCCACCGAGCGGCGGCCCATCGATCCCGCGCGCATGCTGCGCATCGAGGGGGCTCGGGCGAACAACCTGCAGCGCATCGACGTCGACATTCCCCTTGGGGTGTTCGTCGCGGTGACCGGCGTCTCGGGCTCCGGCAAGTCGACCCTCGTCAACGACATCCTGCACAAGGTGCTCTCGAACGCGCTGAACGGCGCGCGCCAGGTGCCCGCGAAGCACACGCGCATCACCGGCCTCGAGCACCTCGACAAGGTCGTGCACGTCGACCAGGGCCCGATCGGGCGCACGCCGCGGTCGAACCCGGCGACCTACACCGGGGTGTTCGACAAGATCCGCAACCTGTTTGCCGAGACCGTCGAGGCGAAGGCGCGCGGCTACCTCGCCGGTCGCTTCTCCTTCAATGTGAAGGGCGGGCGCTGCGAGGCCTGCCAGGGCGACGGCACGCTGAAGATCGAGATGAACTTCCTGCCCGACGTCTACGTCGAGTGCGAGGTCTGCCACGGCAAGCGCTACAACCGCGACACGCTGTCGGTCCACTACAAGGGCAAGTCCATCGCCGATGTGCTGCAGATGCCGATCGAGGAGGCTGCCGAGTTCTTCCGGCCGATCTCGTCCATCCATCGCTACCTGCAGACGCTCGTCGACGTCGGCCTCGGCTACGTGCGCCTCGGGCAGTCGGCCACAACGCTCTCGGGCGGCGAGGCGCAGCGCGTGAAGCTTGCGACAGAGCTGCAGCGCCGCACCTCCGGCCGTGCCATCTACGTGCTCGACGAGCCGACCACCGGCCTGCACTTCGACGACGTGCGGAAGCTGCTGGAGGTGCTCGACGGGCTGGTGCAGAAGGGCAACACCGTGCTGACCATCGAGCACGCGCTCGACGTCATCAAGAGCGCCGACTGGATCATCGACCTCGGCCCGGAGGGCGGCTCCGGTGGCGGCATGGTCGTCGCGACCGGGACGCCGGAAGCGGTCGCGGAGGTGCCCGAGAGCTACACCGGCGGCTTCCTGAAGGAGATCCTCGGCGCGGGCGTGCGATGAGTGCCGGCGGCCGGTCGCGCACCGTCCCGTACAAGCCCGCCGCAGGCACGATCCCGACGGCACCCGGCGTCTACCGATTCCGCGACGAGCACGAGCGCGTGCTGTACGTCGGCAAGGCGAAGAACCTGCGGCAGCGGCTGGCGAACTACTTCCAGCCGCTCGAGACGCTCCACGAGCGCACCAGGCGGATGGTGCTGACCGCCGTGCGGGTCGAGTGGACGATCGTCGCGAGCGAGTTCGAGGCGCTGCAGCTCGAGTTCACCTGGATCAAGGAGTACGAGCCCCCGTTCAACGTGCAGTTCCGGGACGACAAGTCGTACCCGTACCTGGCCGTGACGATGGGGGAGGACGTGCCGCGCGCGCTCATCACCCGCAATCGCAACATGCGCGGCGCCCGCTACTTCGGCCCCTACACGAAGGTCTGGGCGATCCGCGAGACGCTCGACCTGCTGCTGAAGGCGTTCCCGATGCGCTCCTGCAGCCAGTCGGTCTACGACCGTGCGGAGCGCTCGGGCAGGCCGTGCCTGCTGGGCGACATCGGCAAGTGCTCCGCGCCCTGCGTCGGTCGGGTCACGCACGCCGAGCACCGCGCCACCGCGCGCGAGCTCGTCGCGTTCATGAACGGCGGCGACCAGGAGTTCGTGGACCGCGTCCGCGAGGAGATGCAGCGGGCGAGCGCCCGGCTGGAGTTCGAGCGCGCCGCCCGGCTGCGCGACCAGCTGTCGGCGCTGGAGACGGTGCTCGAGCGCACGAGCGTCGTGCTCTCCGATCGCGTCGATGCCGACGTGTTCGGCCTCGTGCACGACGAGCTCAGCGCAGCGGTGCACCTCTTCGCCGTTCGCGGCGGTCGCATCCGCGGCACCAAGTCCTGGGTGGTCGACACCGAGATCGACCTCACCGACAACGAGCTCGCGACGCAGATCATGCGCATCGCCTACGACGGCGGCGACCCGCCCGCGCGCGAGGTGCTGCTGCCGAAGGAGCCGGACGCGCCGGCGGAGGTCGAGGCGTGGCTGAGCGACCGGCGGGCGGACCACGGCCTCACGGGACGCGTCGCGGTGCGGGTCGCGCAGCGGGGCGAGAAGCGGAAGCTCGCGGATTCGGCGACCATCAACGCCGCGCACGCGCTGCAGGTCGCGCGCACCAAGCGCACGAGCGACTACGTCACGCGCACGCAGGCGCTCGCCGACCTGCAGGAGGCACTCGGCATGGGCGAGGCGCCGCTGCGCATCGAGTGCTTCGACGTGTCGCACCTGGGCGGCACGGGAGTGGTGGCATCGATGGTGGTGTTCGAGGATGGGCTGCCGCGCAAGGACCAGTACCGGAAGTTCGCGATCGCGCAGACGACGGACGACACCGACTCGATCTACCAGATCATGCGACGCCGGGCGAGGTACATCGTCGACGGGGATCCGGAGGAGACCGGCACGCGCTTCGCCTACACGCCCCAGCTGCTCCTGGTCGACGGCGGCCGGCCGCAGGTGCAGGCGGCGCAGCGGGCCCTGGACGAGGCGGGAGTCCGCGGCATCGCGCTCGCCGGGATCGCGAAGCGGCTGGAGGAGCTGTGGCTGCCCGACGACGACTACCCGGTGATCCTGCCGCGCAGCAGCGAGGCGCTCTACCTCGTGCAGCGGCTGCGCGATGAGGCGCACAGGGTCGCGATCAGCTACCAGCGGCAGAAGCGCTCCAGCGCGATCGAGACCGAGCTGAGCGGCATCGCCGGCCTCGGACCCAACCGTGTGCGTGCGCTGCTCAAGCACTTCGGCTCCGCGAAGCGGGTGCGGGCCGCGTCCCCCGAGCAGCTGCAGGAGGTGCCGGGCGTTGGAGCCTCGCTCGCCGCGGCCATCGCGCGAGCGCTCGGCCCGGATACGATGGGGGCTGAGCCCGAACGACAGGAACCGCACGCGTGAACGCCAGAGACATCGTCATCATCACCGGCATGTCCGGTGCTGGGCGCACCACGGTCGCGAACGCACTCGAGGATCTCGGCTGGTTCGTGGTCGACAACCTGCCGCCCACCATGCTGCGTGCGCTCGTGCGCACCGCTGCCACGGACGACTCCACCGAGTCCAGGCTCGCGATCGTGGTCGACGTGCGCGGCGGCGCGCTGTTCGACGATGCCAAGCGCTTCGTCGAGATGCTGCGCGCCGAGCACAGCGTGCGCGTGATCTTCCTGGAGGCGAGCGACGCCGAGCTGGTCCGGCGCTACGAGGCGGTGCGGCGGCCGCATCCGCTGCAGGGTGACGGCACGATCCTCGACGGCATCCGCATGGAGCGCACGCGGCTCGAGCCGCTGCGCAGCATGGCGAACGACCTGCTCGACACCACGGGCCTGAACCCGCACCAGCTGACCACGCGCGTGGGGGAGCGCTTCGCGCCCGGCGGCGAGCTCGAGGTCACCCTCACCGTCATGAGCTTCGGGTTCAAGTACGGTCTGCCGGTCGACGCGGATCTGATCGCCGACATGCGGTTCCTGCCCAACCCGTTCTGGAACGCCGACCTCCGGGGGCACAACGGCACCGAGGCCGTGGTCTCCGACTTCGTGCTGCAGCAGCAGGGCGCACTGGAATTCGCCGAGAACTACCTCGAGGCGCTGCGTCCCGTGCTCGCGGGCTATGCGCGAGAGAACAAGCTGCACGCCGTGCTCGGAGTAGGGTGCACCGGTGGCAAGCACCGATCGGTGGCGATGGCCGAGCACCTGGCGAAGCAGCTGTCCGGCGCACCGGGCCTGCGCGTCGCCGTGAAGCACCGAGACCTGGGACGCGAATGACGAGAGGAGCAGGCGTGGCATTGACCGACGACGTCAAGGAGGAGCTCGCGCGGGTCCGCGTGACGCGGCCCCAGACGAAAGCGGCCGAAGTCGCGACCCTGCTGCGATTCGCCGGAGGGCTGCACGTGATCTCGAACCGCGTCGCGGTCGAGAGCGAGCTCGACTCCGCCGCGGCCGCGCGTCGACTCGCGAGGAGCATCCTCGAGCTCTACGGGGTTCGCGCAGAGATCGCGAAGATCGCATCGTCGACGAACCGGGCCAGCGGCGCCTACCTCGTGCGGGTCATCGCCGAGGGCGAGACGCTCGCGCGGCAGACGGGGCTCATGGATGCGCGCCGGCGCCCGGTGCGCGGCCTGCCCAACAAGGTGACCACCGGCTCGCTCGAGGATCTCGCGGGCATCTGGCGCGGGGCCTTCCTCGCGCAGGGCACGCTGTCGGATCCGGGCCGCTCTGCCGCGCTGGAGGTCGTCTGCCCGGGCAACGAGGCCGCGATGGCGCTCGTCGGTGCCGCCGGCCGGCTCGGGATCCCGGCGAAGTCCCGCGAGGTCCGCGGTGCGCATCGCGTGGTGATCCGGGAGGGCGAGCCGATCTCCCGCATGCTCACCACCATGGGGGCGCTCGAGACCGTGCAGGCCTGGGCCGAGCTGCGCCAGCGCCGCGAGGTGCGCGCAACCGCGAACCGGCTGGTCAACTTCGACGACGCCAACCTGCGCCGCAGTGCCCAGGCGGCAGTGGCGGCCTGCGCCCGCATCGAGCGCGCGCTCGAGATCCTCGGGCCGGAGGTGCCGGAGCACCTCGCCTACGCCGGCAGGCTGCGCCTGGAGCACCGAGACGCGAGCCTCGACGAGCTGGGCCATCTCGCCAGTCCCACCATGACCAAGGACGCCGTTGCCGGTCGCATCCGGCGCCTGCTGTCGATGGCCGATCGCGCCGCCCAGGATCAGGGCATCCCGAACACCGAGGCCGCCGTCCCGGAGGACATCGACGTCTGAGGAAGCGCTCCGCGTGCGTCAAGGATCGGGTGGCTAGGATCGAGCATGACGAATCGGCGCGTCCGACGCGCACGAGAGAGGAGAGCCTCCCATGGCCGTCTACACCCTTCCCGACCTGCCGTACGACTACGCGGCACTCGAGCCCCACATCTCAGCGAAGATCATGGAGCTCCACCACGACAAGCACCACAAGGCGTACGTCGATGGTGCGAACACCGCGCTCGAGAAGCTCGAGGCCGCGCGTGACTCGAACGACTTCGGCGCCATCAACAAGCTGGAGAAGGACCTCGCGTTCAACCTCGGCGGGCACACGAACCACACCATCTTCTGGAACAACCTGGCCGGCGACGGCGGCGGAGAGCCCGAGGGCGAGCTGCAGGCCGCGATCGGCGAGTTCTTCGGCGACTTCGCGAAGTTCCAGGCGCACTTCACCGCGAACGCCACGGGCATCCAGGGCTCCGGCTGGTCGGTGCTCGCGTGGGATTCGATCGCCTCGCGCCTGAACGTCTTCCAGCTGTTCGACCAGCAGGGCAACGTCCCGGTCGGCACGCAGCCCATCCTCATGCTCGACATGTGGGAGCACGCGTTCTACCTCGACTACCTCAACGTCAAGGCCGACTACGTCAAGGCGTTCTGGAAGATCGTGAACTGGCAGGACGCGCAGGCGCGCTTCGACGCGGCCAAGGCGCAGACCGCCGGGCTCATCGTCCGCTGACCACCCATCGTCACCAAGTGACCGGGGCCCCGGGCACTGCGCCCGGGGCCCGCTTCCACCCCAACCGTCAGGAACCCCATCCCATGACCTTGAAAGTAGCCATCAACGGCTTCGGCCGAATCGGCCGCAACTTCGTCCGTGCAGCGCTTGCCCAGGGCGCTGACATCGACATCGTCGCGGTCAACGACCTCACCGACAACAAGACGCTCGCGCACCTGCTGAAGTACGACTCCGTGTCGGGTCCGCTGGACGCGACCGTGTCCTCCGACGCTGGCACGATCACGGTCGGCGACGACACCTTCCGCGCGCTCGAGGAGAAGGACCCCGCCAAGCTGCCGTGGGGCGAGCTCGACGTCGACGTCGTGATCGAATCGACCGGTCGCTTCACCAAGGTGGAGGCCGCCTCCGCGCACCTCACCGCCGGGGCGAAGAAGGTCATCCTCTCTGCACCGGCCAAGGGCAAGGCGCCCACCTTCGTGATGGGCGTGAACCACGAGTCCTACGACCCCGAGAACGACCACGTCATCTCCAACGCCTCGTGCACCACGAACTGCCTGGCGCCGCTCGCGCAGGTCTTCCACCAGCAGTTCGGCCTCGAGCGCGGGCTCATGACCACCGTGCACGCGTACACGGCCGACCAGAACCTGCAGGACGGTCCGCACAGCGACCTCCGCCGTGCCCGCGCGGCAGCGCTCTCGATCATCCCCACGTCCACGGGCGCCGCGAAGGCGATCGGCCTGGTCATCCCGGAGCTGAACGGCCTGCTCGACGGCTATGCGCTGCGCGTGCCGACGCCCACCGGCTCGATCACGGACCTCACGATCAAGACGCGCGACGGCCTCACGGTCGACGAGGTCAACGCCGCCTACAAGTCGGCCGCCGAATCGGGGCCGCTCAAGGGCTTCCTGCAGTACACCGAGGACGAGATCGTCTCGTCCGACATCGTCGGGAACCCGTACTCGTCGATCTTCGACTCCGGGCTGACGCGCGTCATGGGCGATCAGGTCAAGGTCTCGGCCTGGTACGACAACGAGTGGGGCTACTCCTGCCGCCTCGTCGACCTCGCGGCCCACGTCGGTTCGAAGCTCTGACGCCGATGGCGATCCGAACCCTCGCATCGCTCGGCGATCTCGCCGGGCGGACCGTCCTGATCCGATGCGACTTCAATGTGCCGCTGGACGCAGGGACCATCACCGACGAGGGCCGGATCGTCGCATCGCTGCCCACCCTTCGCGCCCTGCTCGAGCAGGGCGCGAAGGTGGTGGCGATGTCGCACCTGGGCCGGCCCAAGGGCGAGCCCGACGCGCAGTACTCGCTGGCGCCGGTCGCACAGCGGCTGCGCGAGCTGCTGGATGTCGACGTCGCGTTCGCGACCGACACGGTCGGCGGCGACGCGCGCAGCGTGCGCGACGCGCTCCGGGACGGTCAGCTGGCGCTGCTCGAGAACCTCAGGTTCGACCCGCGCGAGACGAGCAAGGACAGCGGCGAGCGCGCGGCGTTCGCCGCCCAGCTCGCCGAGGGCGCCGACGCGTTCGTCTCCGACGGCTTCGGCGTCGTGCATCGCGAGCAGGCGAGTGTGTTCGAGATCGCCTCGGTGCTGCCGAGCGCGGCCGGCCTGCTGGTCGAGCGGGAGCTCGAGGTGCTCGCGCGGCTCACCGATGCGCCCGAGCGCCCGTACGCTGTGGTCCTCGGCGGCTCGAAGGTGAGCGACAAGCTGGGTGTCATCGAGCACCTGCTGCCGCGCGTGGATCGGTTGCTCATCGGTGGCGGGATGCTGTTCACCTTCCTCAAGGCGCAGGGCCACGGGGTCGGCGCGAGCCTCCTGGAGGAGGATCAGCTCGATCGCGTGCGGGGCTACCTGCAGCAGGCCGAGCAGCTCGGGGTCGAGCTGCTGCTGCCGACCGACATCGTCGTCGCCGCGGCCTTCGACGCCGATGCCGAGCACGAGACCGTGGCCGCTGACGCCATCGAGGGCTCGCGCTTCGGCGCGGCGGGCATCGGCCTCGACATCGGACCGGAGTCGGCAGCCGCGTTCGCCGACGCGATCCGCAGCGCCACGACCGTCTTCTGGAACGGCCCGATGGGCGTGTTCGAGATGGAGGCGTTCGCGGCGGGGACGAAGGCCATCGCCGAAGCACTGACCGAGGCCGCCGGGCTCACCGTCGTCGGCGGCGGCGATTCCGCAGCCGCCGTGCGCACGCTCGGCTTCGACGACTCGGCCTTCGGCCACATCTCGACCGGCGGTGGTGCGAGCCTCGAGTTCCTCGAGGGCGCTCGACTGCCGGGACTGGAAGCACTCGGATGGGAAGGACAGCGATGACGGAGCGCATCCCGCTGATCGCGGGCAACTGGAAGTTGCACCAGGATCACCTGCAGGCGATCGCACTGGTGCAGAAGCTCGCCTGGACGCTGCAGGACGGCAAGCACGATCACGCCGCCGTCGAGGTGGCGGTGTTCCCTCCGTTCACCGACCTGCGCAGCGTGCAGACGCTGATCTCCGCCGAGAAGTTCGAGCTGAAGTTCGGTGCCCAGGACGTGTCTGAGCACGAATCGGGTGCCCACACGGGCGAGGTCTCCGCTGCGATGCTCGCGAAGCTGGAGTGCGCCTACGCGATCGTCGGGCACTCGGAGCGCCGGCAGCACCACGGCGAGACGGATGCGCTCGTGGGCAGGAAGGCCGCTGCCGCGCTGCGCGCCGGTGTCACCCCGATCATCTGCATCGGGGAGACGGAAGCGGACCTCGAGCAGCACGGCGCTGCCGCCGTGCCGGTGCAGCAGCTGCGGGACGTGCTCGCAGAGCTCCCCGCCAGCGGCGAGATCGTGGTCGCCTACGAGCCGGTCTGGGCCATCGGATCCGGCAAGGCCGCCACGGCCGATCAGGCGCAGCAGGTGTGTCGCGCGCTGCGGCAGGCGATCGCCGAGGTGCGCGGTGAGGACGCGGCTGGCGCGACCCGGATCCTCTACGGAGGCAGCGTGAAGTCGGGCAACATCGCCGGCTTCATGCGCGAGCCCGATGTCGATGGCGCGCTCGTCGGCGGTGCCAGCCTGGACGCCGCGGAGTTCGCAGCGATCGCACGCTTCCAGCACCACGTCGGCACCTGAGCGGCGCGCTGACGCCGCGTCGCCGGCGGCAGGAATCCCTGCGGTAGGATCGGTGTTGGACTTGCCGTGGGCCGACCTTGTCGCGCGCTCACGGATGCGGCTTCGGCCGAGAGATTGAGAAGAGGGCTAGTGGAGATTCTCCAGATCATCATGCAGGTGATCCTCGGCGTCACTTCGGTGCTGCTGACGCTGTTCATCCTGCTGCACAAGGGTCGGGGCGGTGGCCTCTCCGACATGTTCGGCGGTGGCGTCGGCTCCTCCATGGGCTCGTCGGGCGTCGCCGAGCGCAACCTCAACACCATCACCGTGGTCGTGAGCCTCGCGTGGCTCGCATCGATCATCGTGCTCGGTCTGATCACCAAGTTTGCAGGTATCTGATGGCTTCCGGAGGCAGTGCAATCCGCGGCTCGCGCGTCGGTGCGGGCCCCATGGGCGAGCAGGACAGGGGCTTCCACGCCGAGCGCGTGGCGATCTCCTACTGGGACGCGATGGGCAATGAGACGGTCCGCTACTTCGCGGCCGACCTGCCAGAGGACGAGATCCCCGAAGTGATCGACTCGCCGTCGACGGGCCTGCCCGCCGGGCGCGACAAGGAGCACCCGCCCCAGGTCGCCAAGAACGAGCCCTACAAGACGCACCTCGCGTACGTGAAGGAGCGTCGCACGCCGGAGGAGTCGGTCGAGCTGCTCGACGAGGCGCTGCAGAAGCTGCGTTCTGCGGAGGGCCGCGGCTGAGCCACGACCCCGCAGCAGCTCGTCATCAGCGGCCGCCCTCCTCCAGGAGTGCGGCCGCTTCGGCATCCAGGAGCATGAGGGTCTCGTGCCGGCCCTGCGCGACGCCGGCCGGCGCCTCGGCGGCAGGCGCCCCGCTGTGAGCGAGCGCCACGGCCTCCGCCTTGTCGGCGCCCGCGACGACCAGCCAGACGCGATCGGACGCGTTGATGGCGTCGACCGTGAAGCTCAGGCGCGACGGCGGCGGCTTCGGCGAATCGGTCACGCCGATGACGGCGACCCCTGACTCGTGCACCCCCGGATGCCCGGGGAAGAGCGACGCGATGTGCGCGTCAGGGCCCATGCCGAGCAGCGTCAGATCGATCCCGCCGAGGTCGCGCAGCAGCTCGGTGCCCGCTGCTGCGGCCTCCGCGAGCGGCGTCCCGTCATCTGCCGGCAGCTCGCGGACGTTCCCTGCCGGGATCGGGACGAGGTCGAGCAGCGCCTCGCGCGCCTGCACCGCGTTGCGGTCGGGGGAGTCGGCGACGACGTAGCGCTCGTCGCTCCAGGTGATGCGCACCCGCTGCCAGTCGATCGCCCGATCGGCGAGCCCAGCGAGCAGCGCGATGCCGACGGAGCCGCCGGTGACGGCAATGGTCGCGTGCCCGCGCTCGGCGATCAGCGCGGCCAGCAGCGCTGTGAGGCGCTCGGCGGTGCGATCGACCAGCGCAGCGCGGTCCTCGTGGACGATGACGGTCATCGGACCTCCTCGGCCAGTGCCTGCAGCACTCGGCCATACATGTCGTCGGCGTCGAGCTTGCGCAGCTCCTCCGCCAGCTGATCCTCGAGCCCCCGGGTCGAGAGCGCGAGATGGTGCTCCGGCTGACCCGGTTGGATCAGCACGCCGACCGAGTCGCGCAGCCGCGTGAGGGATGACGAGCCGCTCGTGCGCTCGAGCGAGACCGCGTGCAGTCCGCTCGAGCCGGACGGGCTGTCGCCCGCGTCGACCTTCTCGATCGGCACCTGCAGCTGCAGGCGCAGCCAGGCGGCCATCAGGTGCACGCTCGGGTTCTCCAGGTCGCCCGCGACCCGACCGCGCT
Organism: Agrococcus sp. Ld7; assembly: GCF_045064095.1. NCBI lineage: Bacteria > Bacillati > Actinomycetota > Actinomycetes > Micrococcales > Microbacteriaceae > Agrococcus > Agrococcus sp. Ld7. Next base: position 53,043 of record NZ_JBISGY010000014.1, read on the forward strand.
GCACGGCCTCGTACGGCGGCTGGTCGAGCAGCGCAGCCATGTGCGCGCGCCAGCTCGTGAGCCTGGTCCATGCGAGGTCGGTGTCGCCCGGCAGGTAGCAGCCGGCGAGCGCGACGATGGCGCCGTGCGGATCGCGCTGCTTGCCGGAGTCGGTGATGCGTCGCTGCGAGATCTGGCCGAGCTGCGAGAGCGACGGGGTGTCGGGCATGAAGCTCGGCCACCAGGCGACCACGGGTGCGTCGGGCAGCAGCAGGCCCTGCACGATGCCGAGCAGGTGCGACCCCAGTTCGCCGTAGCACTGCAGCAGCACGACCTCGCTCGCCCCGGCATCCGCGCCGACGCGGATCTCGGCGTCCAGGTGCGCAGCCTCGCCGGAGCTCACGTGGTCAGGGTTGCGGGAGACGACGATGACCCGCATCGGGTGCTCGCGCGATGCCTGGTTCGCGGCCCTGATCGCCTCCTCCTCGCCGCCGATCTGCGTGTGGATGACGAGCGTGAGCACGCGGCTGAGCGCGAGCACACCGCCCTCCTCACGGATCTCCAGCATGCGCTGCTGCACCTCCGCGGTGGTCGTGCGCGAGAGTCGGATGATCACGGTCGCCTCCACTGCCTGCTGTCGCGCGCGAGCAGCTCGTGCGCGCCGCTCGGGCCCCAGGAGCCCGGCTCGTACTGCTCCACCGGGCCGCCGACGGCCGCCCAGTGCTCCTCGATGGGGTCGAGGATCTTCCAGGAGAGCTCGACCTCCTGGTGCCGGGGGAACAGCGGCGGGTCGCCGAGCAGCACATCGAGGATCAGCCGCTCGTAGGCCTCCGGGCTCTCCTCGGTGAACGCGTGGCCGTAGCCGAAGTCCATCGTGACGTCGCGGACGTGCATGCCGGGCCCCGGCACCTTCGAGCCGATCCGCATCGAGACGCCCTCGTCGGGCTGCACCCGGATCACCAGCGCGTTCTCGCCCATGGTGCGCTCGGAGTCCGGGAAGAGGTACTGCGACGCGCGCTTGAACACGATCGCGATCTCCGTCACCCGGCGCCCCAGCCGCTTGCCGGCGCGAAGGTAGAACGGCACGCCGGCCCACCGCCTGGTGTCGACCTGCAGCTTGATCGCCGCGTAGGTCTCGGTGGCCGAGTCTGGGCGCATGCCCTCCTCGTCCAGGAATCCCCTGACCAGTGCGCCGCCGTGCCAGCCGGGGGCGTACTGCCCGCGGGCGGCGGACGCGTCGAGGGGGAGTGGGACGCGCGCGGCACGCAGCACCTTCTCCTTCTCGACGCGCAGGTCGGCGGCGTCGAACGAGACGGGCTCCTCCATGGCGGTGAGCGCGAACAGCTGCAGCAGGTGGTTCTGGATCACGTCTCTCGCGGCCCCGATGCCGTCGTAGTAGCCGGCGCGGCCGCCCACCCCGATGTCCTCCGCCATGGTGATCTGCACGTGGTCGATGTGGTTGGCGTTCCAGATCGGCTCCCACAGGCTGTTCGCGAAGCGCAGCGCGAGGATGTTCTGCACCGTCTCCTTGCCGAGGTAGTGGTCGATCCGGAAGACGCAGTCCGCCGGGAAGACCGACTCCACGACGGCGTTGAGCTCGCGCGCCGACTGCAGGTCGTGACCGAACGGCTTCTCGATCACCACGCGCCGCCACGCATCGCCCTCGCCCTCCGCGAGGCCGGAGCGCTTGAGCTGCTGGGTGACGAGCGGGAACGCGTTCGGGGGGATGGAGAGGTAGAAGGCGTGGTTGCCCATCGTGCCGCGCACGTCGTCGAGCTCGGCGAGCACCGCAGCGAGTCGATCGAAGGCCTCGTCGTCGTCGAAGTCGCCCTGCACGAAGCGGATGCCGTCGCTCAGCTGCCGCCAGACGGATTCACGGAACGCCGTGCGGGCGTGCTGCTGCACGGCCTCCCGCACGATGTCGGCGAACTGCTCGTGGCTCCAGTCCCGCCGCCCGAAGCCGACCAGGCCGAAGCCGGGCGGCAGCAGGCCGCGATTGGCCAGGTCGTAGACGGCAGGCAGCAGCTTCTTGCGTGCCAGATCGCCCGTGACGCCGAAGAACGTCATCGCGTTCGGTCCGGGGATCCGGGTGAGCCGCTGGTCGGCCTCGTCGCGCAGCGGGTTGCTGCCGGCCGCGACGCGGATCGTCGGGGCGGATGCCTCTGCGGCTTCCGCCCCGACGGTCGCGTCGGTCATCGAGCCGCCGCGCCGAGCAGCCGCTCCAGGCCCTCGTCCAAGTCCTCGAGCGTGAGCGTCAGCACGGGTCGGCCGTGCTCGGCGAGCACGCTCGCGTCGCCCGCCGCCTGCGCGCGGATGAGCTGGCCGAAGGTGAACGGTCGACCCGGGATCTCGAGGTCCTCGTGCGGCGTGCCCAGCAGCTGCAGGAAGACCCCGTTGGGCGTGCCGCCCTTGTGGTACTGGCCCGTCGAGTGCAGGAAGCGGGGTCCCCAGCCGAACGTGACGGGGCGGTGCGTGCGCGCCGCGAATGCCTGGCGCAGGCGCTCGAAGCGGGGCTGCCCGATGCGGTCGAGGTAGGCGTGCACCGACAGGTAGCCGTCGTCGCCGAGCTGCGCGAGCAGCGCGTCCACGGATGCCTCCACGGAATCCAGCGCGACGCCGTCCGTACCGCGCACCTCGATGCCGCCGTCGGTCGCGACCGGCGGGGCGGGCGGCTGCAGGTCGTCGAGCAGCCCGCGCGCGGCGGTCTTCGCCGATTCGACGTCCGGCTGGTCGAAGGGGTTGATGCCCAGGATCCGGCCGGCGACCGCGACCGCGAACTCCCACACCAGCAGCTGGGCGCCGAGCGTGCCGGCCACCTCGACTTCACCCTCGGCGACCTCTCTGGCTTCGCGGGCGGAACCGACCAGGCGGATCACCTGCAGGTCGGGCAGCTGCGCGTCGAGCTCGGCTGCGTCTCGCTCCAGCACCACCGGCAGCAGGCCGATGCCCTGCTTGCCGGTCGACTCCGCGATCAGCTGCTCTGCCCATTCGCCCAGGCCCACGATGTGGGTGCCGTCGGACACGATGCCGATCTTGTCTCGCAGCGGCCGCGTCGCGGCGATGGCGGCGGCCAGCTTGAGGCCGGGGTTGGTGTCGGCATCCTCACTGATCTCCGGCAGCGCCGCGATCGCCTCGTCGAGGAGCTCCCGCACGTCGACGCCCGCGAGCCCGGAGGGGACGATGCCGAAGGCCGTGAGCGCCGAGTACCGGCCCCCGACGTTCGGGTCGGCGTTGAAGACGCGATAGCCGGCCCGACGGGCTTCCTCGTCGAGCGGCGACCCGGGGTCCGTGACCACGATGATCCGGTCGGCAGGATCGATGCCCACCTCGCGGTACGCGGCCTCGAAGGCGCGGCGCTGGCTGTCGGTCTCGAGCGTCGAGCCCGACTTCGACGACACCACGAGCGCCGTGCGCGAGAGCCCGTCGCGGAGCGCCCGGCGCACCTGCTCCGGCTCGGTGGAGTCGAGCACCGTGAGGTCGGCGCCCTCGGTGCGGGTGATCACCTCGGGCGCGAGCGACGATCCCCCCATGCCTGCGAGGGCGATGCGATCGACCCCGTGCGCGCGCAGCTGCTTGCGCAGCGCCTCGATGTCGTCGACGAGGCCGCGCGTGCCCGCGGCGGCCTCCACCCAGCCGAGGCGGATCGAGGCCTCGGCCTCGGCCGCCTCGCCCCAGAGCGACGCGTCACCGGAGACGAGCCGGCCGGCGACACCGTCGGCGACCAGCTGGGGGACGACGCGCTCGATCGCCTCGGCCGCCGCACCGGATGCGGAGATGGTGAAGGTCATGCTCCTGCTCCCGCCATGTGCTCCTCGACGGTCTGCACGAGCTCGGCCCACGAGGCGTCGAACTTCTCCAGCCCCTCGTCCTCGAGCAGCTCCACCACCTCGGTGTAGGAGACGCCGAGCGCATCGAGCGCGTCGAGCACGTCGTCGGCTGCCTCGAAGTTGCCGGCGATCGCATCGCCCTGCACCTGCCCGTGGTCGGCGAGCGCCTCGAGCGTCTGCTCGGGCATGGTGTTGACCGTCTCGGGCGCGACCAGCTGCGTGACGTAGAGCGTGTCGGGAAGGTTCGGATCCTTGACGCCCGTCGACGCCCAGAGCGGGCGCTGCGTGTTGGCGCCCGCGGCGAGCAGCGTCTCGGCGCGCTCGGTCGAGAACGCCTCCTGCCAGACGCGGTAGGCGAGGTGCGCGTTCGCGATGCCCGCCTTGCCCTTGAGCGCCGTGGCCTCCTCGGTGCCGATCGCATCGAGCCGCTTGTCGATCTCGCTGTCGACGCGCGACACGAAGAACGAGGCGACCGAATGGATCTTCGACAGGTCCATGCCCGCCTGCTGCGCGCGCTCCAGGCCCGTCAGGTAGGCGTTGATGACGTCGCGGTAGCGGTCGAGCGAGAAGATCAGCGTGACGTTCACGCTGATGCCCGCCGCCGTTGTCTCGGCGATCGCCACCAGTCCCTGCTCCGTGGCGGGGATCTTGATGAGCACGTTCTCGCGACCGACGCGCTCGTGCAGCATCGCCGCCTGCGCGACCGTGCCGTGCGTATCACGGGCGAGACCGGGCTCGACCTCGATCGACACGCGGCCGTCCTTGCCGCCGGAGTCGCGATAGACGTCGGCGAAGACGTCGCACGCATCTGCGACGTCCTTCGTCGTCAGCGAGGTGATGACCTCGTCGACGCTCGCGCCGCTGGCGGCCAGCTCCTGCACGGCCGCCTCGTAGGACTCGCCCGCGGCGATCGCCTTCGCGAAGATCGTGGGGTTGGTGGTGACGCCCACGACGTTGCGCTCGGCGATCAGCTCGGCCAGGTTGCCGCTCTCGATGCGCTGCCTGGAGAGGTCGTCGAGCCAGATGCTGACGCCGGCATCGCTGAGCGCCTGAGTGTTGTCGTTCATGTGCTTGCCTCCTGGCTCGCTCAGCGAGCCGCTTCGATGGATGCGCGAGCGGCGTCGACGACGGCCTCCGCCGTGAAGCCGAACTCGCGGAACAGGGTCTGGTAGTCGGCGCTCGCGCCGAAGTGATCGATCGCGACCGTGCGGCCCGCGTCGCCCACGATGCCCTGCCACGTGAGCGGGGAGCCTGCCTCGACCGAGACGCGCGCCTTCACCGCTGCCGGGAGCACCGATTCGCGGTACTCGGCCGACTGCTCCGCGAACCACTCGAGCGAGGGCGCGGCCACGACGCGCGCGGCAACGCCATCGGCCTGCAGCCGCCCTCTGGCGTCCAGCGCGATCTGCACCTCGGAGCCGGTGGCGATGAGGATCACGTCGGGCGTGCCGTCCGTCGCCTCGGCGAGCACGTACGCGCCCTTGGCGACGTTGGAGGCGGCAGCGAGCGTCTCGCCGGACGCCTCGCCATCCCCGCGCTCGAACACCGGGATGTTCTGGCGGGTGAGCGCGATGCCCACGGGGCGGTCGTGCCGCTCGAGGATCGCCTTCCACGCCCACGCCGTCTCGTTCGCGTCCGAGGGTCGGACCACGTCGAAGCCCGGGATGGCGCGCAGCGCGGCGAGCTGCTCGATCGGCTGGTGGGTCGGGCCGTCCTCGCCGAGCGCGATCGAGTCGTGCGTCCAGACGTGGATCGGGTGCGCCCCCATCAGCGCCGCGAGCCGCAGGGCGGGCCGCTGGTAGTCGCTGAAGATCAGGAACGTGCCGCCGTACGCCCGCGTGGGGCCGTGCAGCACGATGCCGTTCAGGATCGCGGCCATGGCGTGCTCGCGGATGCCGAAGTGCAGCGTGCGGCCGCGCGCGGAGGCCTCCGACCACATCGTGGTGCCGTGCTCTGCGGGCACGAAGGAGCCCTTGCCCTCGAGCGTGGTGTTGTTCGACTCCGCCAGGTCGGCCGAGCCGCCCCACAGCTCCGGCAGCACGTCGGCGAGCGCGTTCAGCACCTTGCCCGACGCTGCGCGCGTCGACACCTCGGTGCCGGCCTCGAACACGGGCAGGGCATCCTCGACGCCGTCGGGCAGGGTGCCGGCCAGCAGGCGATCGAGCAGCGCGCTGCGATCCGGGTTCGCCGCCTTCCACGCGTCGAAGCGCTCCTGCCACGTCGCGCGCGCCTCATCGGCGCGTGCCCTCGCGTTGCCGCGCGTGTACTCGATGACGGCGTCGTCGACTTGGAACGACTGCTCGGGGTCGAAGCCCAGCAGCTCCTTCACCGCGGCGACCTCGTCGCTGCCGAGCTTGGCGCCGTGCGCCTTGCCGGTGCCCTGCAGCTTCGGGGCAGGCCAGCCGATGATCGTCCGCAGGATGATGAGGCTCGGCTTCCCGGTCTCGGCCTTCGCCTGCTCGATGGCGGCGTGGAGCGCCTCGACGTCCTCGACGTAGTCGTCCGAGGTGGGGCGGTCGCCCGTGCGCCACGAGACCTCCAGCACCTGCCAGCCGTACGCCTCGTAGCGCGCCTTCACGTCCTCGGTGAAGGCGATGTCGACGTCGTCCTCGATCGAGATCTCGTTCGCATCGTAGATCGCGATGAGGCGGCTGAGCTGCTGGTGGCCGGCGAGCGAGCCCGCCTCGCTCGTGACCCCCTCCTGCAGGTCGCCGTCGCTGGCGATGACGTAGGTGTAGTGGTCGAAGGCGCTCTCGCCGACGGCAGTGTCGGGGTCGAGCAGCTCGCGCTCGAAGCGCTGCGCGTACGCGAACCCGACCGCCGAGGCCAGGCCCTGTCCGAGCGGGCCGGTCGTCATCTCGACGCCCTTGGTGTGGCCGTACTCCGGGTGCCCCGGCGTGAGCGAGCCCCACGTGCGCAACGACTCGATGTCGTGCTTCTCGAGGCCGGAGCCCGTCAGGTAGAGCTGGATGTACTGCGTCAGCGAGGAGTGGCCTGCGGAGAGGATGAAGCGGTCTCGGCCCAGCCAGCGGTCGTCCGCCGGATCGCGGTCCATGACCTTCTGGAAGAGCAGGTGGGCGACGGGCGCCAGGCTCATCGCCGTGCCCGGGTGGCCGTTGCCCTTCTTCTCGACGGCGTCGGCTGCGAGCACCCGCGCGGTGTCGACTGCCTGCTGGTCGTTGGTGGTCCATTCGAATGGCAAGGTGGCTCCTTCATCGGGCTGCCCGCGCGGAGCTGCGAAGCGCCGCGGCGGGGCGGACGGTGCGACGCATCCAGCATAGTGAGGAAGCCCGCACCGGCCCTGGGCATTCCCACGAAGCCGAGGCCCGCGTCCGATAGGATGAGGGTTGGTCTCTGGCACTCGCCCTCGTCTGAACGGATCCCGCTGCATATGTCGAACTCGGCTTCGCCCGGCGTCGCCGCCCCAGAGGTCGAGGCACGGCCGCTGGGAGCCCGGCTCTCGGTGAAGGCCAAGGCCTATGTCGCGATGACCAAGCCGCGCGTCATCGAGCTGCTGCTCGTGACCGCGCTGCCGACCATGTTCCTGGCCGCGGGCGGCGTGCCACCGCTCGGCGCGCTGACGGCGACGCTCATCGGCGGGTTCCTCAGCGCAGGCAGCGCCAACGCGTTCAACATGATCCTGGACCGCGACATCGACAGGGTCATGCATCGGACGCAGCAGCGGCCGCTCGTGACCGGCACGCTGTCGGTGGTCGAGGCCCACGTGTTCGCCTGGACGCTCGCGGTGGTCTCCACGGTTGTGCTCGCAGTGTTCGCGACCCCGCTCGCCGCCGCGCTGTCGGTCGCCGCCATCGCCTTCTACGTGCTGATCTACACGATGCTGCTCAAGCGCCGCACCGAGCAGAACATCGTCTGGGGCGGGATCGCCGGATGCTTCCCGGTGGTGATCGGCTGGGCCGGTGTCACCGGCTCGCTGGACTGGCCCGCCTGGATCCTCTTCACGCTCGTCTTCCTCTGGACGCCCGCGCACTACTGGCCGCTGTCGATGAAGTACCGCGACGACTACGAGGCGGCGCACGTGCCGATGCTCGGTGTCGTCCGCGGCACGCAGATGGTGGGGATCCAGGTCATCCTGTACGCATGGGCATCGATCGCCTGCACGCTGCTGCTGATCCCGGTCGCGGGCATGGGGCTCGTCTACAGCGCCGTCGCCGTGATCGCCGGGGCCTGGTTCGTCGGTGAGTCGCACGCCCTCTACAGCCGCGCGATCCGCGGCGTGACCGAGCTGCGCGCCATGCGCGTCTTCCACGCCTCGAACACCTACCTGACGCTCATCTTCCTGGCTGTCGGCGTCGACCCGCTGCTGCCCTTCTAGCCGCGGCGCCGAGCCCTCCGGCGCGAGCGTCGCCTCCGGCTCCTGCACGCGTGTCGGGTGCTTGCACTTCCTGACCCTCAGCGGTGCAACAACCCAGCACGCGTCGGTCGCAACGCGGCGGATGGGCGGGGCGGGGCCGGGCGAGCGAGTGGCGTCGCTAGACGCGGTCGAGCATCTGCAGCAGCCGGCCCTCGCGCAGCGCCCACGGGCTCACGTCGAGCTCCTTGAGGCCGAAGGCGCGCATCGCCTCCGAGAGCACGATGCCGCCGGCGATGACCTGGAAGGTGCGGTCGGGCGTGATGCCGGGCAGCGCGGAGCGGGATGCGGCATCCATCTTCGCCAGTCGCGGCAACCAGTCGTCCAGCTGCTTGCGCGTGAGCACCGCGCGATCGGCATCGCCCACACCGGGCATGAGGTTGCCCGCCAGGCGCGCGAGCGAGCGGATGGTCTTGGACGAGCCGACGACGTGGTCGGGCCTGCCGAAGGGCTTCACCTGCGCGACCGCATCGCCGAGCACCGCTTTCGCGTACAGCCGCAGCGCGCGCTGGTCGGCCAGGGTCGGGGGATCGGCATGGAAGAAGCCCACGGTCGCCCGGCCGGCGCCGAGCGGGAGCGAGAGCGCCACGTCGGGTTCCTCGTCCCCACCGATCGCCACCTCGAGCGAGCCGCCGCCGATGTCGAGCAGCAGGATGCGGCCCGCGGACCAGCCGAACCATCGGCGCACCGCGAGGAACGTCAGCCTGGCCTCATCCGGCCCCGACAGGATGTCGAGCCGGACCTTCGCCTCGCGCTCGATGCGGGCGATCACCTGCTCGCCGTTCGCGGCCTCCCGCAGCGCGCTCGTCGCCATCACCACAAAGTCGTCGAGGTGCTCGTCCCTCGCGATCTCGGCGCATTCCCCGATCGCGGTCAGGAGCGCCTCGACGCCCTCCTCGCTGATCGCTCCGCTGTCGTCGAGGTAGCGCATCAGGCGCAGCGTCAGCTTGTGGGAGCGCTGGGGGATGGGTCGGCCGCCCAGGCGCACGTCGACGGTCAGCAGGTGCACGGTGTTGGAGCCGATGTCGAGCACACCGAGCCGCGTGCCGTGCCGCGCGGTGCCGATCGCGCCGTCCTCCGGTCGCCCCGTGTCGACGCCATCGTCGGAGGGGCCGGTGCGTGCAGCGCTGCGCGTCATGCGCCCGATCCTGCCATCACACCCGGGTGGCGGTCTCCGCACCCGCCACGGCATCGACGGAGTCCGCTCGTGAGCGCTCCACCGCCTTGTCAGCGGGAACGTGCCACAGCGACAGCACGGCGGCGACGCCGACCGCGGTCGAGACCACCGAGATCACCATGTGCACGCCCACCAGCAGCACCGGCAGCCCGGTGTTCGACTGGATGACGCCCACCAGGATCTGCAGCAGGATCAGGCCCAGCAGCACGAGTGTCCAGCGCAGGTGACGACGCGGTCCGTGCATCGCAGCGGCGATGACGGTCGCGAGCACGAGTGCCAGCAGCAGGTAGCCGGGCCAGGCGTGGACGTGCTGCATCACCGCAGGGTCCAGGCCGTTGCGCGCGGCGCCGCCATCGCCGGCGTGCGGGCCGGAGCCGGTCGTGAGCACACCGACGACGATCACCACCGCGAGGGCGGCCGTCATCGCGAGCACGAGCACCGACTGCCAGCGCGGCGCGGTCCGCGCGCCGGCTGGCCCGACCACGATCCGCCACGCGAGCACCGCGGCGATGGCGACCAGGATGACGGAGAGGAAGAAGTGGACGCCGACGGTGTCGGGGCGCAGCGACATCCACACCACCACCGCGCCGATGAGCGCCTGGGCCACCGTCAGGCCGAGGATGAGCGACGCCAGCGTCACGGCGACACGCCCGGCGTGCTGCCGGATCGCCAGCACGAGCATCACGATCGCTACCAGCACAACGATGCCGCCCATCACGCGGTTGGCGAACTCGATGATGCCGTGGATGCCCTGCTCGGGCACCGGCACGAAGGATTCGGGCGTGCAGTTGGGCCACTGCGTGCAGCCGAGGCCCGAACCCGTGAGCCGAACGGCACCGCCGGTGCCGACGATGACGATCTGCGACACGAGCGTCGTCCAGGCCGCGACGATCAGGCTGCGCGAGCGCGTGAGCAAGATGCACCTCTCCTGCCGTCGCGATAGGATGGATGGGAGCCCATCGGCTCCGAACCCCCGTGCCGCAGCTGCGGCGAGGCATATGCGACGGCCCTTTCATTATGGCGCGTTCTGCGGGGATCACGAGCCGCGCGGAATGCCGAGGAGCACCGCTGGGTTACAAGAAGTGAAGCGTAGATAGGGGGAGCGATGTCCGATGTTCTGATCGACCGGCCCGAGCTCGAGGGTCTGGGACAGTACGAGTTCGGGTGGCATGACTCCGACGAAGCGGGTGCCATTGCCAAGCGCGGCCTGAGCGAGCAGGTGGTCCGTGAGATCTCTGCGCTCAAGGATGAGTCCGAATGGATGCTCGAGCGCCGGCTCAAGGGCCTGGCGCTGTTCGAGCGGAAGCCGATGCCGACGTGGGGTGCCGACATCTCCGGCATCGACTTCGACAACATCAAGTACTTCGTGCGCTCCACCGAGCGCCAGGCGAAGACGTGGGAGGACCTCCCCGAGGACATCCGCAACACGTATGACCGCCTCGGCATCCCGGAGGCAGAGCGCAGCCGCCTCGTCTCCGGCGTGGCAGCGCAGTACGAGTCCGAGGTGGTGTTCCACTCCATCCAGGCCGACCTGGAGGCGCAGGGCGTCATCTTCATGGACACGGACACGGCGCTCAAGGACCACCCCGAGTTCTTCGAGGAGTACTTCGGCACCGTCATCCCCTCCGGCGACAACAAGTTCGCGGCGCTGAACACCGCGGTGTGGTCGGGCGGATCGTTCGTCTACGTGCCGAAGGGCGTGCACGTCGAGATCCCGCTGCAGGCCTACTTCCGCATCAACACCGAGAACATGGGCCAGTTCGAGCGCACGCTGATCATCGCGGACGAGGGCTCCTACGTGCACTACATCGAGGGCTGCACCGCCCCGATCTACTCGTCCGACTCGCTGCACTCGGCCGTGGTCGAGATCGTCGTGAAGAAGAACGCGCGCGTTCGCTACACCACGATCCAGAACTGGTCGAACAACGTCTACAACCTCGTCACGAAGCGCGCAATCGCCGAAGAGGGCGCGACGATGGAGTGGATCGACGGCAACATCGGCTCCAAGGTGACGATGAAGTACCCGTCGATCTACCTGGTCGGTGAGCGAGCCAAGGGCGAGACCCTCTCGGTCGCGTTCGCGGGTCCCGGCCAGCACCAGGACGCCGGCGCGAAGATGATCCACATGGCGCCGTACACGACGTCGTCGATCGTCTCGAAGTCGATCGCGCGGGGCGGCGGCCGTGCGGGCTACCGCGGCGAGGTGCGAGTGGACGCCAACGCGCACCACTCGGCCAACAGCGTCGTCTGCGACGCGCTGCTCGTGGACACCATGTCGCGGTCCGACACCTACCCGGCGATCGACATCCGCGTCGATGACGTCGTGCTCGGTCACGAGGCCACGGTGTCGAAGGTCAGCGAGGAGCAGCTGTTCTACCTGATGTCGCGCGGGCTCGAGGAGACCGAGGCGATGGCGATGATCGTGCGCGGCTTCATCGAGCCGATCGCGCGCGAGCTGCCGATGGAGTACGCACTCGAGCTCAACAAGCTGATCGAGATGAGCATGGAAGGATCCGTGGGTTGATGACCGCCACTGACACGACACCCCAGCATCTGGTGACCGAGCCCGCGGAGCGCTTCGTCCCGATCCAGACCAGGTCCGAGCGGCCCACGTCGTTCGAACCGGCCGACTTCGGCACCCCGACGGGCCGCGAGGTCAACTGGAAGCTCTCCGACGTCAAGCGCCTCGCGCCGCTGTTCGTCGACGAGGAGACGGAGGCCGGTGACGACACCGGCATCGACTATCAGCTCGCGGAGCTCGAGTCGCGTGGCCTGCTGGTCGAATCGACCGGGCACGACGCTGCGCCGCGCGGCGAGATCTTCCTTCCCGAGGATGTCGTCAGCGCGATCGCGTGGAAGCGCTGTGCCAACGCGCTGCACATCCGCCTGCCCGAGGGTCGGGTGCAGGACGAGCCGGTCATCGCCCGCCTGATCGGCAAGGGCGCTGACCGCCGCTCGAACGCGCACATCGTCATCGAGGCGATGCCGGGCTCCGAGGGCACGGTCGTGCTGCACCACTCCGGCTCGGCGCAGTACGCGCAGAACGTCGAGATCATCGTGCGCGACGGCGCCCGCCTCACGCTCATCTCGGTGCAGGACTGGGAGGACGACACCGTCCACGCCTCCGCGCACCAGGCGGTCGTGGGCGAGGGCGCGTACCTCAAGCACATGGTGGTCTCCTTCGGCGGTGGCGTCGCACGCGTGAACCCGTCGATGCGCCTCGCAGGGCTGCACGCCGAGGGCGACATGTACGGCCTGTCGTTCGCCGACAGCGGCCAGCACATCGAGAGCCAGGTCTTCATGTTCCACGAGGGCGTCGCCACGCGCGGCAATGTCCTCTACAAGGGGGCGCTGCAGGGCACGGGAGCGCGCTCGGTGTGGATCGGCGACGTGCTGATCGGCAGCGGAGCGACCGACACCGACAGCTACGAGAAGAACCAGAACCTGGTCCTGACCGACGGCGCGCGCGCCGACAGCATCCCGAACCTCGAGATCAAGACGGGCGACATCGCCGGAGCCGGCCACGCGTCGACCACCGGTCGCTTCGACGACGAGCAGCTCTTCTACCTGGAGTCGCGCGGCATCGAGGAGGAGGAGGCGCGTCGCCTCGTCGTCATCGGCTTCCTGATGGAGATCGTGCAGAAGATCGGCGTGCCCGAGATCGAGGAGCGCCTCGCCGAGGCGATCGAGGATGAGCTGCGCCTCGGTGCCGGTCTTGCGCCGGCGTCGAAGGTGGGCGCATGACGGCACAGCGCGCCTGCGGAGTGAACGACGTGGCCGTCAACGCGGCCATGAAGGTCGAGCTCGACGGCATCCCGGTCGCGATCGTCAAGGACTCCGCTGGCGAGATCCACGCCATCGGCGACACCTGCACCCACGGAGAGATCTCCCTCTCGGAGGGCTTCGTGGAGGGCGAGGCGATCGAGTGCTGGGCCCATGGCTCGCAGTTCGCACTGCGAACGGGCAAGCCGCTGAACCTCCCGGCCTACGAGCCCGTGCCGGTGTTCTCCGTGACCATCGACGGCGACGACGTGCTCGTCGACGTCCAGAATCCACTGACCCAGAGCTAGCGCAGACAGCGTCTGCTGCGGCTGCGGCCGCGAAGGAAAGGAAGCGCGATGAGCGTCCTCGACATCAAGGACCTGCATGTCTCGATCGAGACCGAGCAGGGCAAGAAGGACATCCTCAAGGGTGTCGACCTCACCATCAACTCCGACGAGATCCATGCCGTGATGGGCCCGAACGGCTCCGGCAAGTCGACGCTCGCATACACGATCGCCGGGCATCCGCGCTACATCGTGGACAGCGGCTCGATCACGCTCGACGGCGAGGACGTCCTCGCCATGAGCGTCGACGAGCGTGCGCGTGCCGGCCTGTTCCTGGCGATGCAGTACCCGGTGGAGATCCCGGGCGTCACCGTCTCGAACTTCCTCCGCACGGCGAAGACCGCCGTGTCCGGTGAGGCACCGCGCGTGCGCCAGTGGATCGGCGACGTCCGCTCCGCGATGGAGCAGCTGCGCATGGACTCGTCGTTCGGCGAGCGCAACGTGAACGAGGGCTTCTCCGGCGGCGAGAAGAAGCGCCACGAGATCCTGCAGCTCGAGCTGCTGCGCCCGCGCTTCGCGGTGCTCGACGAGACCGACTCCGGGCTCGACGTGGACGCCCTCCGCATCGTCTCCGAGGGCGTCAACCGCGTGAAGGCGGACAGCGGACTCGGCGTGCTGCTGATCACGCACTACACGCGCATCCTGCGCTACATCGAGCCCGACCACGTGCACGTGTTCGTCGACGGCCGGGTGGCCGAGCAGGGCGGCGCCGAGCTCGCCCACCGGCTCGAGGCCGAGGGCTACGACCGCTACCTGAAGGCGGGTGTCTGATGGCACTGACCGAGATCGAGGCCTCGAAGTTCGACGAGCTCACCGAGGCCCTCAAGGATGTGGTCGACCCCGAGCTCGACGTGAACATCGTCGATCTCGGGCTGATCTACGACCTGGCCTGGGACGACGACCAGGATGCGCTCGTCGTCTCGATGACCCTCACCTCGGCCGGCTGCCCGCTGACCGACGTGATCGAGTCGGAGATCGCCGAGAAGCTCGACGGCCACGTCGAGCAGTTCCGCATCAACTGGGTGTGGATGCCGCCGTGGGGTCCGGAGCGGATCACCGAGGACGGCCGCGAGATGATGAGGGCGTTGGGCTTCACCATCTAGCGATGGATACCCGCGGGCAGAACACCCGCGGGCATGACCACGGACGGTCCTGTGGACCGTCCGGCCCAACGCCGTCGCGAGCGCAAGCGAGCGAGCTGGGGTTCACCGCGCGCAGCGAGATCCGCCCGAGTACCGTCGCGAGCGCCAGCGAGCGAGTTGGGGTTCACGCCGTACGGTGAGATCCGGCCCAACGCCGTCGCGAGCGCACGCGAGCGAGCTCGGGCTCACCCACCCCGCACGAGAGCAGGAAGCCGCCGCATGGAGCCCCTCGACTGGATGGTCGCGCTCTACACCGCGACCATCCCCGTCGGCGGCGGCCAGGAGCTGCTGCTGCGCGAGGTCGTTGGCAATGCCTTCGGCCTCGCGAGCGCGCTCGGCGGCATGCTGCGGCGCGTCTGGGCATGGCCGGTCGGCATCGTCGGCAACCTGCTGCTGCTGACCGTGTTCCTCGGCACGCTGCTCGACCCCGCGCATGAGATGCCGGCGCTACTCGGGCAGGCGGGGCGGCAGGTGATGTTCATCGCCGTGGCGATCTACGGCTGGGTCCGCTGGCGGCAGGCGCGCGGTGCCGACGGGCAGATCGTGCCGCGCTGGGCATCCTGGCGGCAGCGCGGCGCGCTCGTGCTGGTGCTCGTGGTCGGCACGATCGCGATCACCCCGCTGTTCCGCGTCCTCGGCTCCTACGAGCCGGTGTGGGCGGATGCGTGGACCTTCGTCGGATCGCTGCTCGCGACCTACGGCATGGCCCGTGGCTGGACCGAGTTCTGGCTGATCTGGATCGCCGTCGACCTCGTGGGCGTGCCGCTGCTGCTGAGCGCCGGCTACTGGGCGACCGCGGTGATGTACGCCTTCTACGGCGTCTTCACGCTCGTCGGGTTCATCGTGTGGTCGCGCGCGCGGCAGAAGCCAGCCGTGCAGACGCTCATGCCCGACCCCCGCATCGGGCCGGGCCGGGAGCGTCCCTAGCGGTCTCGGTCGTGGCGCGGCTTCCGCGCAGGGCGGTCGTCGCGCTCGGGCCTGTCGTTGCGTCGCGGGCGGTCGCCCTGCTCGCCGCGTCCGCCCCGCTCGTTCCGGCCCGTGTCGACGCGGATGTCGATCGGCACGCCGACGATACGCGTCTTCGACAGCCGCTCCAGCTGTGCGCGATCGAGCTCCGGCAGCTCCACGAGCGTGAAGTCCCAGCGGATCTGGATCCGCCCGAAGTCGTCGCGGCCGAGCCCGCCCTCGTTTGCGAGCGCGCCGACGATCTGGCGCGGCTCCACGCCCTTCCGGCTCCCGACCGCGAGCCGATAGGTGGTCGCGTCGGAGGGTCCGCGGCGCGGGCGTCGCTCACCGCTCTCGCCGCCCGTGCGGCCGGTCTGGTCGGCGCGCGGCGGGCGCTCGGCCCTGGAGGCCTGGAGCGCGCGGTCGGCACGCTCGTCGAGCAGCAGCGGCGTGTCGCCCTGCGCGACGACCGCGAGCGCGGCGGCGACATCCTCCTGCGGGGCATCGTGGTGCTCGACGTAGTGCGCGACGATCTCGCGGAAGCGCTCGATGCGGTCGGTCTGCGCGAGCGCGGCGGTGATGGCATCGTCGAAGCGCGTCAGTCGGGTCGAGTTCACCTCGTCCGCGCTCGGCATGGGCATGATCTGCACGGTCGCGCGGGTCGCCTTCTCGATGGCGCTGAGCATCCGCCGCTCGCGCGCCGTCACGAAGCTGATCGCGTCGCCGGTGCGGCCCGCGCGGCCGGTGCGGCCGATGCGGTGCGTGTAGGACTCGATGTCGATCGGGAGGTCGTAGTTGATGACATGGCTGATGCGCTCGACATCGAGGCCTCTGGCGGCGACATCCGTGGCCACGAGCACGTCGAGGTCACCGGAGCGCAGCTGCTCGATGGTCTTCTCGCGCTGCGGCTGCGCGACGTCACCGGAGATCGCCGCTGCCGCGTAGCCGCGTGCCCGCAGGCGCTCCGCCACCGTCTCGGTCTCGTTGCGGGTCCTGGTGAACACGATCGCACCCTCGAAGGGCTCGACCTCGAGCACGCGCGTGAGCGCCTCGAGCTTCTGCTGGTACGACACCATGAGCGCGCGCTGCGTGATGCTGGGGGAGCTCGTCGCCCCCGCGCGCACGGTGACCTCCGCGGGCTCCCGGAGATGCTGCTGCGAGATGGCGCGGATCTGCCGCGGCATGGTGGCTGAGAACAGCGCCACCTGCTTCTCTGCGGGCGTCGCCTGCAGGATCTGGTCGACATCCTCGGCGAAGCCCATCCGCAGCATCTCGTCGGCCTCGTCCAGCACCACGTGCGTCAGGCCGGAGAGGTCGAGCGTGCCCTTCGCGAGGTGGTCCATGATGCGGCCGGGCGTCCCGACCACGACGTGCACGCCGCGGCGCAGGGCCGAGAGCTGCACGCCGTAGCCCTGGCCGCCGTAGATGGGCAGCACGTGGACGCCGCCGAGGTGGGCCGCGTAGCGCTCGAACGCCTCGCACACCTGCACGGCCAGCTCGCGCGTGGGGGTGAGCACGAGCGCCTGCGGGCTGCGGTTCGCCACGTCGATCGCCGAGAGCACGGGCAGCGCGAAGGCGGCGGTCTTGCCGGTGCCGGTCTGCGCGAGACCGATCAGGTCGCGACCGGAGAGCAGCAGCGGGATGGTCTCGGCTTGGATCGCCGAGGGCGTCTCGTAGCCGACGTCGTCGAGCGCCTGCATGATGCCGGCGGGGAGGCCAAGGCTCGCGAAGGTGATGCGCTCGCCGTCGGTCTCGGGGGCGGGGGTGCGCTCGGTGTCGGTCATGCCCCCAACGCTAGTCGGCCGCGCGGTCGAGCGCGCGCACGCCAGCCCATGCTGCTGGCAGGGCCGCGGCCGCGATCGCCCACTTCACGAGCCCGCCGACGATGAACGGCAGGAAGCCGAGCGCGAAGGCGCCGGCGACGTCGACCGGTGAGCCCAGGGCAGCGAGCATCATCGCCATGTACGGGATGCCGAAGGCGAAGGGGATGAGGCTCGCCAGGCCGAAGAGCGCGATCGCGAGCACCGGACGGCGGTCCCAGCGACGCTCGGCGAGCCAGCCCACCACCGCTGCTGTTGCGACGAAGCCGATGATGTAGCCGAAGCTGGGCTTGCCGAGCGCGGCGATGCTGCCGGTGAATCCGGCGAAGATGGGTGCGCCGGCGACTCCGAGCAGCAGGTAGCCGCCGAGCGCCGCGACGCCGCGCCGGAAGCCGAGGCTGGCGGCGACCAGCATGACGCCCAGCGTCTGTCCCGTGATCGGCACCGGCCACATCGGGATCTCGACCTGCGCGAGCGCAGCGACGACCGCGATGCCCGCGGTGACGAGCAGCACATCCTTGACGAGGGTTCGCTGGCCGACGAGCGCGTCGGCGAGCACGGTGCGGGGGAGGGGCACGGCAGCAGCAGTCATGCGCACAGACTATGACGCCCGCCGTGCTCGCCCGTGCATCCGGCCGATGGGCCCGGGATGCCCGTAGTGTGGCGGCATGAGTGAACTCACCGCCAAGGCCACCGCACTGCTGCGCATGCACGACGACTTCGTCCTGCTTCCGACCGTCTGGGACGCGTGGTCGGCCCGTGCGGTCGTCGACGCCGGCTTCGCCGCCATCTCGATCGGCAGCAATCCGCTCGCCGCCTCCCGCGGGCAGCAGGACGGCGAGGACATGACGCTCGACGACGCGCTCGACGGTATCGCGCGCATCACCTCGGCGGTCGAGGTCCCGGTGAGCGCCGACATGGAGTCGGGCTACGACACGGCTCCCGCCGAGCTGATCGAGCGCCTGCTGGAGGCGGGCGCCGTGGGGCTGAACGTCGAGGACACCGTGCACAGCGAGGGACGCATGCGCGACCCGCAGGAGCACGCCGACTACATCGCGGGCCTGCGAGCCGCGGCCGACGCATCGGGCGTCGACGTGGTCATCAATGCGCGCACCGACGCCTTCGTGCGCCCGGAGCTGCACGGCGCCGACCCGGTGGAGCAGGCGGTCCTCCGCATGCAGCTCGCCGAGCAGGCCGGCGCGCGAGCGCTCTACCCGGTCAAGGCGCCGGATCCCGCAGCGCTCGGCGCCGTGCTCGAGGCCGTGAGCCTGCCGGTCAATGTCGTCGCGCACCCGCAGGATGGCTCGGCTGTCGGGAAGCTGGAGGCGATGCGGGCCATGGGCGTGCGTCGCGTCACGTTCGGGCCCATGCTGCAGAAGGCCCTCGCTGCATCGATGACGGAGCTCGTCCAGCCCTGGCGGTGACCGGGACGGGAGCCCACTGGTAGGCTGGACGGCTGGCTCGCTCATCGCAGGGCCGTCACACCCCAACCGCATCGAGAGAGGCTTCCGCGCGCATGATCGCAGTGTCCGGCTTCGACCTCTCCGTCGGCCCGCGGACGCTGATGAGCGACGTCTCCTTCCGCATCTCCGCGGGCGACAAGATCGGGCTCGTCGGCCGCAACGGCGCCGGGAAGACCACCATGACGAAAGTGCTCGCGGGCATCAGCGACGACCGCGACGGCCACACCTTCTCCGGCACGATCGACCGCAGCGGCGAGATCGGCTACCTGCCGCAGGATCCGCGCTCCGGCGATCCCCAGCAGACCGCTCGGCGCCGCATCCTGGACGCGCGCGGCCTCGGCGAGATCGTCGAGGGCATGCGGATCGCCACCGAGCAGATGGCCGAGACCGGTCCCGTCGCCGATGACGCCATGCGGCGCTACGGCCGGCTCGAGGATCGCTTCCTCGCGCTCGGCGGCTACGCGGCCGAGGCCGAGGGCGCTGCCATCGCCTCGAACCTGCAGCTGCCGGACCGGATCCTCGACCAGCCCCTCGAGACGCTCTCGGGCGGACAGCGGCGCCGCATCGAGCTCGCGCGCATCCTCTTCTCCGGTGCCGACACGATGCTGCTCGATGAGCCCACCAATCACCTCGACGCCGATTCGGTGGTCTGGCTGCGGGAGTTCCTCAAGGGCTACCAGGGCGGCCTGCTCATCATCAGCCACGACGTGCAGCTCGTGGAGGAGACGGTGAACCGTGTCTTCTACCTCGACGCGAACCGGCAGGTCATCGACATCTACAACATGTCGTGGAAGCTCTACCTGCGGCAGCGCGAGGCCGACGCCGAGCGCCGCAAGCGCGAGCGCGCGAACGTCGAGAAGCAGGCGTCGCAGCTCGAGCTGCAGGCGGCGAAGATGGGCGCGAAGGCCACCAAGGCCGTCGCCTCGAAGCAGATGGCGAAGCGCGCGGAGCGGATGCGCTCGGGGCTCGACGACGTGCGCGCCGTCGACCGCGTCGCGAAGCTGCGGTTCCCGAAGCCCGCTCCGGTGGGCAAGACGCCGATCATGGCGCGCGACCTCTCGAAGTCCTACGGCTCGCTGGAGATCTTCACGGCCGTCGACCTGGCGGTCGATCGCGGGTCGCGCGTGGTCATCCTGGGACTCAACGGCGCAGGAAAGACGACGCTGCTGCGCATCCTCGCGGGCGTCTCGGAGAGCGACACCGGCGAGATCGACCGCGGCCACGGCCTGCGGGTCGGCTACTACGCCCAGGAGCACGAGACGCTCGATGTCGAGCGCTCGGTGCTGCAGAACATGCTGAGCGCTTCCCCCGACATCACCTCCACAGAGGCGCGTCGCGTGCTGGGCTCGTTCCTGTTCACCGGCGACGACGCCGACAAGCCGGCGCGGGTGCTCTCCGGCGGCGAGAAGACCAGGCTGTCGCTCGCGATGCTGGTCGTCTCCAGCGCCAACCTGCTGCTGCTCGATGAGCCGACCAACAACCTCGATCCCGCCAGCCGCGAGGAGATCCTCGGCGCACTGGGTGCGTACGAGGGCGCCGTCATCCTCGTCAGCCACGATGAGGGCGCGGTGGAGGCGCTCGACCCCGAGCGCGTGCTGATCATGCCCGACGGCACCGAGGACCTCTGGAGCCCGGAGTACCTCGACCTCATCGGCCTGGCCTAGCCTCGGAGCTGAGCCGCAGGCAGCGCAAGGAGGCAGCAGCGATGGAGGATCCCACCGGATGGGTCGCGGTCGTCCGAGATCTCTTCTCGGGCGTCGGCATCCTCGCCTTCGCCATCTCTGGGGCGCTGCTCGCCGTGCAGAAGCGCATGGACTTCGTGGGCATGGCGGGACTCGCGGTCGTCACGGCCACGGGCGGCGGCATGCTGCGCGACGTGCTGATCGGCGCGACGCCGGTCGCAGCGATGGTCGACTGGTGGATGCTCATGGTGGCGCTCGGCGGTGCGCTGGCGGTCTGGGTGCTGCACCGGTGGATGGTTCGCCTGAACCGGCCGGTGCTGGTCTTCGACGCGATCGGCCTCGGCATCTTCGTCGTGGAGGGCGCGCGCAAGGCGCTCGAGTTCGGCGTCGGTCCGGTCGGGGCCGCCTTCGTCGGCATGCTCACCGGGATCGGCGGCGGCATCCTGCGCGATGCCCTCGCCAACGACATCCCCGCGGTGTTCCGGCGCGATTCGCGCCTCTACCTGCTGCCCGCGCTGGTCGGCTCGAGCGCCGCCGCCGCTGCCGTCGCGCTCGGCGTCGGGCAGTGGTACGTGCTGGCCCTCATCGCGGTGGGAGTCTGCGCCCTGCGCATCGCGAGCGAGCTGCTGCACTGGCACGTGCCGGCGCTGAAGACCGAGGCGATCACGGTCATCCGCGACTGAGCGGGCGTCAGCGTCGATCGAGGATGTCGTCCTCGACATCCGCGTCGCTGCGTCGCGCACGCTTCGGACGCTCGACGAGCGACTCGCTGCGCAGCTCGTCGCGCATGCCCCAGGCGAGCGCCGCGAAGCCTCCGAGCGCGAACACGTACCATTGGAGCGAGTACGACAGGTGCGGCCCAGGGTCGAGCACCGGCCGAGTCGCGATCGCGACGTCGTCCGGCGCCGCACCGTCCTCCTCCACCAGCAGCCCGTAGGCACCCGTGTAGGTCGGCTGGCCGAGCGACTCGGCGATCGACGGAAGATCGACCGTCGCGATCTGGCCCTCCGGGGCGCCGCGGCCGGCGATCGTCCCCTCGTTGGGGCGCAGCCTGGCCACGACGGTGGTGGGGCCGACGGGGGTCTCGGGCTCCGTCGCTGGCTGCTGGGTGTTGGAGGCCTGATCGATCCAGCCTCGATCCACGACGAAGACGGCGCCGTCGTTCGTCTGGAACGGCACGACCACGTCGAAGCCGACCTGGCCCGCTCGCCAGCGGCCCCGCAGCAGCAGCTGCTCTTCGAGCAGGTACTCGCCCTCCAGCAGCACCGGGGTCCACTGCTGGTCGAGGTCGAACCCGCCCGGCTCGGGGAGCACGTCGCCGACCGGCGTCGGCGTCCGGTCGTAGTTCGTCTCGAGCCGATCGATCGCGCTGAGCGCCTCCGCGCGACGATTCCACTGCCAGACGCCCAGCATCGAGCACGCGATCGCGAAGACGACCGCGAGCGCGATGTAGCCGAGCCAGCGCGGCTCCCGCAGCAGGCGCAGCATCAGAGCACCCGCTCCACCGTCTCCCCGAAGTCGGTGACGCTGACGGGGAATCCTCGCGATCTGAGCCACTCGCTCAGTGTCTCGCGATGCTCGGGGCAGGCGGCCCAGGTCTTGACCCGATCGACGCCGTGGATGGAAGGATTGCGCCAGTGGATGGCGAGCCGCGCGGGCTCGGTGCAGCCGGCCGACGAGCACGTCGCTGTCGTGCCCGCGCCATCCAGCATCGACAGCAGGCTCACTGCGGCGCGCCCTCTGCCACCGGGGGAGTCGAGGAACGGCCGGGCGGGAGCGCATTGGGCGCTTCGATGCCCTCCGGCTGCCGATGCGTGGACACGGTCGCGATCACGACTGCGAAGTAGGGGATGACGACGGCGAGGAACGCGGGGATGAGCTTCCACCAACCGGGGACGACGAAGAACACACCCAGCGCGGCGACCCGCACGAGCATCAGGTAGAAGTACAGCCGGAAGCGCCGCTGGCGGTCTTCGTCAGGGGACATCGGCAGGTCGGTGAGCGACCGAGAGTTCTCTCTCATGGCTCTGCACACACTACGCCCGTGGCCTTTGCATCACCCATGCAGACGTAGGCTTGCCGCATGACCACTCGCACCGTGCTCGTCACCGGCGGCAATCGCGGCATCGGCCGCGCGATCGCCCAGGCCTTCCTCGACGCGGGGCACCGCGTCGCGATCACCTCGCGGGACGGCTCGGGCCCCGATGGGGCGCTCGCCGTCGCGGCCGATGTCACCGACAGCGCGTCGATCGATGCCGCCTTCTCGGTGGTGGAGGCCGAGCTCGGACCGGTCGAGGTGGTCGTCGCCAATGCGGGCATCACGCGCGACACGCTGCTGATGCGCATGAGCGAGCAGGACTTCTCTGAGGTCGTCGACACCAACCTCACAGGCGCCTTCCGCGTCGTGCAGCGCGCCTCCAAGGGCATGCTGCGCGCGAAGTGGGGTCGGGTCGTGCTGATCTCGAGCGTCGTGGGGCTCTACGGCGGCCCCGGCCAGGTGAACTACTCGGCCTCGAAGGCGGGCCTCGTGGGCATTGCGCGATCGATCACGCGCGAGCTCGGCGCCCGCGGCATCACCGCCAACGTGGTCGCACCCGGCTTCATCGAGACCGACATGACCGCCGAGCTCGACGACGCGACGCAGGCGGAGTACAAGAAGGCGATCCCCGCCGGTCGCTACGCCACCCCTGCGGAGGTCGCGAACGTGGTGCGTTGGATCGCGAGCGATGAGGCCGCGTACATCTCCGGTGCCGTCATCCCGGTCGACGGCGGCCTCGGGATGGGCCACTAGGTGTGATGCCCAGGCAGGTTGTTCAACCTGCTGATGGGTGTGCCGCCGATGGCGGAGTGTGCTCGGTGATGATTGTAGAAGTGCAGCCAGCCGGGCAACTGCGCGCGTCGTTCGGTCTCTGACGAGTAGAGGCGGGCGTAGGCCCAGCCATCGGCGAGAGTGCGGTGGAAGCGCTCGATCTTGCCGTTCGTCTGCGGCCGGTAGGGGCGTGTGCGCTTGTGCACGATGCCGAGATCCGCGCAGGCGTCTCGCCAGGCGTGGGACTTGTAGGCGGAGCCGTTGTCGGAGAGGACGCGCTCGACGGTGACGCCGCGGTCGGCGAACCAGGCGACGGCGCGTCCGAGCACGCCGATGGCGGTCTCGGCGCGCTCGTCGGAGCAGATCTCGGCGTAGGCGACGCGGGAGTGGTCGTCGATGACGGTGTGGACGAAGGCGCGGCCCAGCAGCGGCTGGTGACGCTTGTTCTTCGGCGCGCCGGTGCGTGCGGCGGTCGCGATCCGGTTGCGGTCGCCCTGCTGCTTGCCGACGTAGCGCCAGCCGCCGCCATCGGGGACGTTGCCGAACTTCGTCACGTCCACGTGGATGAGCGAGCCAGGGTGCGGGTGCTCGTAGCGGCGGATCGGCTCGCCCGTGACCCTGTCGATCGTGCCGAGCCGGTTCAAGCGGCAGCGCACGAGCACCGCATGCACGGTCGAGGCGGCAATGCCCAGCCAGCCGCCGATCTGGACCGGTCCCAGCCGGTGGCGCCAGCGCAGCATCACGATCGCCCGCACGACCTCGTGCGGCGTGCGGTTCGGACTGGTCTTGGGACGGCTGGGCCGGTCCGCCATGCCGGCCGCGCCCTCCTGCCGATACCGCGTGGCCCATTTGCGGGCGGTCGGGGGCGAGACCATGAACAGCTTCGCGGCGGTCACCGCCGTCCAGCCGTCATCGACGATCAACTTGGCAAGGCGAAGACGGGTGCGCGGGGTCAGCGCGGCATTAGCGTGGGACACGAAGGCCTCCTGGTACGTGGAGCGGTGAACTGAACAGCTCCACTCCACTACCGGAGGCCTTCACCTACCCGCAGATCACGCCCGTGTCACGAAACAACGTCCCTGGGCATCACAACTAGGGGGCGGTGTGCAGACCCTGCACCTGAGCGTCGTCGTCCGTCGCGAGCCGCAGGAGGTCTGGGCGTTCGCGCGCAGCGACGAGCATCTGCCGCAGTGGGCAGCCGGCCTGGCGAGCGGCGCGCTGCAGCGCGTGGGCGATGATCTGCTCGTCACCTCGCCGATGGGTCTGGTGCGGGTGCGCTTCGTGGCGGCCAACGAGCTCGGCGTGCTCGACCACGACGTGACACTGCCGGACGGCAGCGTCACGCACAACCCGATGCGCGTGCAGCGGCATCCGCACGGCGCAGAGGTCGTCTTCTCGCTGCGACGGCAGGACGGCGTGACGGCGGAGGCGTTCGACGCGGACGCACGCGCGGTGGCGGCCGACCTCGAGCGGCTGCGCTCGCTGCTGGAGGACTGAGGGTCTACCAGGGCAGGGCGGCGCCGGGCAGGAGCGGCAGGATCCGCTGGAAGTCGGGCACGTCGACGGCGTGACTCGCCTGCTCGCGAACCACAGGCTTGGCGCAGAAGGCCACCGAGATCCCCGCGGCGCCCATCATCAGCAGGTCGTTCGCTCCATCGCCGATCGCCACAACGTGGTCGCGCGGCACACCGAGGTTCAGCCGCAGCGCCTCGAGGGTGTCGCGCTTCGCCGCGCCGTCGATGACGGGACCGACCGAGCGGCCGGTGAGCCGCCCATCCGCGACCTCCAGCCGGTTCGCACGCGTGTGGTCGATGCCGAGCGTCGTCGCGAGTGGGTCGAGCACCTCGTGGAACCCACCGGAGACGGCAGCGACCACGCCGCCGCGCGCATGCACCTCGGCGATGAGCTCCGGCACGCCATCGGTGACGGTGATCTGCTCGCGGGCGTCGTCGATCACCGACACGGGCAGTCCCTCCAGGATCAGCAGGCGCTCGGCGAGCGACGCGGCGAAGTCGAGCTCGCCGCGCATGGCGCGCTCGGTGACCGCGGCGACGTGACGCTCGGCATCCGCGCCGACGGCACGCGCGAGCAGCTCGATGACCTCGTCGCGGATGAGCGTCGAGTCGACGTCCGTGACGACGAGCAGTGAGGCCCGCGTCACTGGTCGAGCTGCATGCCCTTGGGCACGGTGACGATGCCGGAGTCGGAGATCGAGAACCCGCGCGCCCGGTCGGCGGCCTGATCGACGCCGATCTGCACACCGGGACCGATCACCACGTCCTTGTCGATGATCGCGCGGCGCACGACCGCGCCGGCACCCACGTGCACGCCGTCGAACAGGATGGCGTCGGAGACGGTCGCGCCGGCATCGATGATGCACCAGGGTGCGACCACGCTGCGCACGATCGACGCGCCCTGCACGACCGATCCTGCGCCCACGATCGCCTCGTTCACGTCGGCAGCCCGACCCCACGCATCGCGGGTGAACTTCGCGGGCGGCGCGTTCACGATCTGGGTGAAGATCGGCCACTCGCGGTTGTAGAGGTTGAAGATCGGCAGCGCAGAGATGAGGTCCATGTGGGCGTCGAAGAACGACTCGATCGTTCCCACATCGCGCCAGTAGTACTTGTCGCGCTCGGTGGCGCCCGGCACGGTGTTGTTCTTCAGGTCGTACATCGCGGCCTCGCCGCGCTCGACGAACCAGGGGATGATGTCGCCGCCCATGTCGTTGCTGGAGCCCTCGAGCTCGCTGTCGACCGTGACCGCCTCGACCAGTGCATCCGCGTCGAAGACGTAGTTGCCCATCGAGGCCAGCACCTCTCCCGGCGCGACGACGAGGTCGGATGCATCGGCGGGCTTCTCGTGGAAGGCGCGGATGAAGCCCGGCCTGTCCTTCTCCTCCTCGATCACGCCGAACTGATTGGCCAGCTCGATCGGCTGGCGGATGCCCGCGACCGTCGCGCGCGCGCCGGACTCGATGTGCGCCTGCACCATGTCGCGGAAATCCATGCGGTAGACGTGGTCGGCGCCCACGACGACGATGATGTCGGGCTTCTCATCCACGACGAGGTTGAGCGACTGGAAGATCGCGTCGGCCGAGCCCTGGAACCAGCGCTTGCCGGTGCGCTGCTGCGCCGGCACCGAGGTGACGTAGGAGTTCAGCATGTTCGACATCCGCCAGACGCGGGCGACGTGTCGGTCGAGCGAGTGGGACTTGTACTGCGTGAGGACGACGATCTGGCGCAGATCGGAGTTGATGAGGTTCGAGATCGCGAAGTCGATGAGCCGATACGCGCCTCCGAACGGCACCGCGGGCTTTGCCCGATCGGCCGTCAGCGGCATGAGCCGCTTGCCCTCGCCGCCAGCGAGCACGATCCCGAAGACCTTGTTTCCCATGGCGCCACCCTACGCAACCGATCCTGGCTCTGGGCAAGCAATACGGGATCTGGTCGAAACCAGGAGCATCCGGACACCGGGACAGCACTGAAGTACGGTGAGGCCATGCGCGTCGATCTGCTCACCAAGGAATACCCGCCGGCCGTCTACGGGGGCGCTGGCGTCCACGTCGCCGAGCTCGTCAAGGCACTGCGTCGCAGCACTGAGGTGCAGGTGCGGTGCTTCGGCGACCCGCGCGACGAGGCGGACACCACCGCGTACGACGTGCCGGCATCGCTCTCCGATGCCAACGGTGCGCTGCAGACGCTCGCGGTCGACCTGCAGATCGCGGACGCGGTCGCGGGCACGGACATCGTGCACTCGCACACCTGGTACGCCAACGAGGCCGGCAGGCTCGCGCAGGAGCTGCACGGCGTCCCGCACATCGTCACGGCGCACTCGCTGGAGCCGCTGCGCCCCTGGAAGGCGGAGCAGCTCGCGGGCGGCTACCGCATCTCGAGCGACATCGAGCGCCGCGCGTACGAGGCGGCCGACCGCGTGATCGCGGTCTCGAACGGCATGCGCGCCGACATCCTGCGCTCCTACCCGGCACTGGATCCGGAGCGCGTGATCACCATCTACAACGGGATCGACCTCGAGTCCTGGGCCCCGAACCACGATGCCGATAGGGCCCGCGAGCTCGGGCTCGACCCCGACCGGCCGTCGATCGTGTTCGTCGGTCGCATCACGCGCCAGAAGGGGCTGCCGCACCTGCTGCGCGCCGCGCGCGACCTGCCCGACGGCGTGCAGCTGATCCTGTGTGCGGGCGCGCCCGACACGCCCGAGATCATGGCGGAGGTCAAGGCGCTCGTGCAGGAGCTGCAGCAGACCCGCGATGGCGTGGTCTGGATCGACGAGTCGCTCCCGCGCGAGGATCTCTGCGCGCTGCTGACGCACGCCACCACCTTCGTCTGCCCGAGCGTCTACGAGCCGCTCGGCATCGTGAACCTGGAGGCCATGGCCTGCGGTGCACCGGTGGTCGGCAGCGGCACGGGGGGCATCCCGGAGGTCATCGACGACGGCGTCACGGGCTTCGTCGTGCCGATCGACCAGGTGCAGGACGGCACCGGCACGCCCACCGACCCGGAGCGCTACGAGGCCGATCTCGCCGAGGCGCTGTCGCGCATGGTCGCCGACCCCGAAGCCGCGAAGCGGATGGGCGAAGCCGGCAGGGAGCGCGCGCGCACGCACTTCAACTGGGAGCAGATCGCCGAGCAGACCCTCGAGGTGTACGAGACGGTCATCGCCGAGCGCGCGCAGTAGCAGCGCCGCTGGGCGCGCCACCTCGGTGGGCCTGGTGGGATCGATAGGCTCGCCTGCATGGCCAGTGTCCTCGAGCTCTCCGACGTCGCGTTCGTCAGGAACGGCAATCGCATCCTCGATTCGGTCTCCTGGACGGTCGATGAGGCAGACCGCTGGGTGATCCTCGGCCCCAACGGGGCCGGCAAGTCGACCATCCTGCAGCTGGCCTCCGCGACGACGCATCCGACATCCGGCACGGTCGACGTGCTGGGGGAGCGGATCGGCGCCGTCGACGTCTTCGAGCTGCGCACGCGCATCGGCCTCGCGGCGACGGGTCTGGCACGGCGGATCCCGCCGCAGGAGCGCGTCGGCGACGTCGTGCTCACCGCCGCCTACGCCGTGACCGGCCGCTGGCGGGAGCGCTACGAGTCGTTCGACCTCGAGCGAGCGGCAGAGGTGATGGATGCGTGGGATCTCACCGGGCTGTCCACGCGCAGCTTCGGCACGCTCTCCGACGGCGAGCGCAAGCGCGTGCAGATCGCCAGGGCCGTCATGACCGACCCGGAGCTCATGCTGCTCGACGAGCCCGCAGGCAGCCTCGACCTCGGCGCCCGCGAATCACTGCTCGAGTCGCTCGCCGACTACGCATCCAGCGATCTCGCGCCGGCCATCGTGATGGTGACGCATCACGTCGAAGAGATCCCGCCCGGCTTCACCCACGCGATGCTGCTCGCCGACGGCGCGATCCGCGCCGCCGGGCCGCTCGCGGAGGTGCTGACCGACGAGCACCTGACCGCCACATTCGGCGTTCCCCTGCAGGTGCGCCACGAGGACGGCCGCTGGAGCGCTCGCGCGAAGCGCTGAGGCTCGCCGCCGCCCCGAACATCACCTGATACACTCGTCTGTCGGCCCGTACGTTGGCCGAAGACTTCCCGCGCCGAGCGACACAAGGATTGCTATGAAGACCGAGACTCACCCCGACTACCAGTCGATCGTGTTCCGCGACCTCGCCTCGGGCGAGACGTTCCTGACGCGCTCGACGCTCACGAGCGACAAGACGATCGAGCTCGATGGCGAGACCTACCCGGTCATCGACGTCGAGATCTCGTCGGCGTCGCACCCGTTCTACACGGGCAAGCAGCGCATCATGGACTCCGCCGGCCGCGTCGAGAAGTTCAAGAACCGCTACAAGGGCTTCGGCGGCTGATCAGCCCCTGCAACGAGGGCGTCGAGCTTCGGCTCGGCGCCCTCCGTCGTTTCCGCGTGCGACGCCTGCCCGCGTCCGCCTCGCGCGCCGCGCTCCTGCGTCCGCCTCGCGCGTGTCGGGTTGTTGCACTGCCGAGGCCGAGGAACAGCAACAACCTGACACGCGATCCCCGGCGGCGGGACGCCGACGCGGGCGCTGTGCGGCGCGCGTCAGGCGCGCAGCGGCCAGCCCCGCCCAGCGCTGAACGCCGGGTCGGTGCGACGCCGGAACGCCTCGAAGTCGGCCGCCTGCTCATCGGCCCACGTGGCGGTCAGCTCGTGCAGCGAGATGGGATCGATGCGCAGCTCCGGGAACTTCGCCGCCATCGCCTGCGCCACGCGCCCGGCAGCGATGGCGTCGGCGCTCGCATCATGCGCCTCGAGCAGCTCGACCCCGTAGGTCTCGGTCGCGACCGTAAGCGTGCGCTTGCCGCGCCGGAAGCGATCGAACTGTCGGTCGAGCACCATGGGATCGATGACGGGCTTGGCCTCCAGGGGCTCGTGCCCGTGCCGGCGGCACTCGGCATCGAGCAGCGACACGTCGTAGGCGGCGTTGAACGCGCAGACCGCCAGTCCCCGGGCAAGGTAGTCGGCCAGCACGTCGCGGATCTCGCACACCGCATCGGCTGCCCCCGCCCCCTCGGCGCGCGCGCGCTCGGTCGTGATGCCGTGGATCGCGACCGACCCCTCGGGGATGTCGATGCCGGGGTCGACGATCCACGACCGCTCCTCGATGACCGAGCCCGACGCATCCAGCACGCCGACGTACGCCGTGACGATGCGCGCCTCGGCGGGGTCGACGCCCGTGGTCTCGAGGTCGAACACGACGAGCCGGTCGATCCAGCGATCGGGCGCCTCGGGGCTGACCGCGAGGATCGGGCGGTGCATCTGGGTGTCGGTCATGCCGTCACGCTAGCCGGGGCCACCCACGGCCGCCGGTAGGCTCGGCGAGTGCCTGAGGAAGACGGATCCGTGGATCGGCGAGCGGTCGCATCGCCCTACCGAGCGCTGCTCGAGCAGCTGCCGCGGCGCCAGCGCGAGCTCACCATCGACGGCGTGCGCACGGCGGTGTTCGAGTACGGCCCCGAGGACGCGCCGCCCATCGTCTTCGTGCACGGCTTCCGCGGCGATCACCACGGGCTCGAGCCGGTCGCGGCGCACCTGCCCGGCATGCGGGTGATCGCGCCCGACCTGCCCGGCTTCGGAGACTCGGATGCGCTGCCGCACGCCACGATCGACGCCTACGCGAGCTGGCTGCGCGGCCTCGTCACAGAGGTGGCGCCCGGCGCGGTCGTGCTCGGGCACTCCTTCGGGTCGATCGTGGTGGCGCACGCGGCGGCGACCGGCCTGGATGCATCCCGGATCGTGCTCGTCAACCCGATCGCGACGCCGGCGCTGGCGGGCGCCAACAGGATCGGGTCGCTGCTCGCACTCGGGTACTACCGCGCCGCGGCCGTGCTGCCCGAGCGCGCGGGCCTCGCGCTGCTGGGCGCACCGCCGATCGTGCGCGGCATGAGCGCATTCATGGCGAAGACGCGCGAGCCGCAGCTGCTGCGGTGGATCCACGATCAGCATGACCGCTACTTCTCGCGCTACGCGTCCCGCCAGTCGGTGCTGGAGGCATTCGACACATCCATCCGCCACACGGTCGGCGAGGTGGCAGACCGCATCGCGCAGCCCGTGCAGCTCATCGCCGCCGACCGCGACGACATCACGCCGCTGGCGCACCAGCACCGGCTGCGCACGCGGTTCCCGGATGCGCGGCTCTCGGTGCTCACGGGCGTCGGCCACCTCGTGCACTACGAGCAGCCGCGTGAGGCGGCCCGCGTCATCCGCCGCTTCCTGGCAGAGCAGGGGTAGCCGGGTGCGCATCCTGTTCGACTGCCGCTACGTGCGCTTCCCGCGGCACGACGGCATCTCCCGCTTCTCGGCGGAGCTCGTCGCGGGCCTCGCGCGCGAGCACGACGTCACGATGCTCATCAGCGACGCACGGCAGCGCGCGATGCTGCCGGAGCTGCCATTCCTGCTCGGGCCGTCGCCGACCGGCCCGCTCGAGCCCCTCACAGCCTGGCGGCTGCGCGGCGTGCAGGTCGACATCGCCTACTCGCCGATGCAGACGATCGGCGCCGCGGGCCGCGCCTGGCCGCTCGTGACGACCGTCCACGACCTGATCTACTATCGCCACCCGACGCCGCCGCGCGACCTGCCGGCGCCGGTGCGGCTCCTGTGGCGGGCCTACCACCGCTCGTTCGCGCCGCAGCGGATGCTGCTGAACGCCGTCGACGGTGTCGTCACCATCTCCGAGACCACGCGCGGGCTCATCGAGCGGCACCGCCTCACGGGGAAGCCGGTCGCGATCGTGCCGAACGCGGCCGCGGCGCTGGGAGCGCCGGTCGAGCACCGGGCGCCTGCGACCAAGCGTCTGGTCTACATGGGCTCGTTCATGCCCTACAAGGATGTCGAGACGCTCGTGCGCGCCGCTGCGCTGCTGCCCGACCATGAGCTGCACCTGTGCAGCCGCATCGACGCCGCGACGCGCGACCGCCTCCGTGCGCTCGCACCGGGCGCTGCCATCGTGTTCCACGACGGCGTGGCGGACGACGAGTATGCCGAGCTGCTGCGCAGCGCCACCGCGCTCGTGCATGCGTCGCGCGACGAGGGCTTCGGCATCCCGCTGCTCGAGGCGATGACGCTGGGCGTGCCGGTCGTGGTCGCCGACACCGAGATCTTCCGGGAGGTCGGTGGCGACGCGGCGGTGTACTTCCCGGTCGGTGATGCGGATGCGCTCGCACGCGCCGTGCGCGATCTGGAGGGGCAGTGGGCGGAGCGGTCGCGAGCCTCGCTGCAGCGGGCTGCCGCCTTCAGCTGGCGCGACTCCGCGACACGACTGGGAACCTTCCTCGAGGAGATCGCGGCGGCTGCGCGCCGCCCGTAGGCCGCGCCCGCAGATCGAACCGCCCGCAGATCGAGGAGGCGGCGGCCGCAGGCCGCTGCCGTCACGAGATCGAAGGGCCAGCGCTCGCACGTCCGATCTCGTGACGCGGGCGTGCTGCGCACACCCGCTCCTCGATCTACGAGGGTGGGCGGGCTCGCACGGCCGATCTCGTGACGCGAGCGTGCTGCGAACGCACGCTCCTCGATCTACGAGCGGGGGCAGGCTCGGCCGCCAAGCCCGCAGATCGAGGAGGCGGCGGCCGCAGGCCGCTGCCGTCACGAGATCGAAGGGCCAGCGCCCACACGTCCGACCTCGTGACGCGGGCGTGCTCCGCACGCGCGCTCCTCGATCGACGAGGGAGGGCAGGCTCGGCCGCAGCGCCGCAAAGCCCGCAGATCGAGGAGGCGGCGGCCGCAGGCCGCTGCCGTCACGAGATCGAAGGGCCAGCGCTCGCACGGCCGATCTCGTGACGCGGGCGTGCTGCGCACGCACGCTCCTCGATCGACGAAGGAGGGCAGGCTCGCACGCCAAGCCCGCAGATCGAGGAGGCGGCGGCCGCAGGCCGCCGCCGTCACGAGATCGGAGGGCGCGCTCGCGCGTCCGATCTCGTGACGCGGGCGCGCTGCGCACGCACGCTCCTCGATCTACGAGGGTGGGCGGGCTCGCGTCCGGCCTCGAGACGCGGGCGTGCTTCGCACGCGCGCTCCTCGATCGACAGGAAGGCTAGAAGGGGGCGACGAGGGAGTCGGCGATCGCCGTCAGGGACTCGCTGGTGCCGCCCTCGACGCGCACCGCGGCGCGCCCGTCCCACTTCGTCTCGCCCCGATTGACGATCACGATGGGCACCTCGCTGCGCCGCGCGACCTCCAGCAGCCGGGTGCCGGAGTTCACCATCAGCGACGATCCCGCCACGAGCACCACGTCGCCCGCCGCGATGACGTCACGCGCCGCTGCGAAGGTCTTCGGCGGCACGAACTCGCCGAAGAAGACCACGTCGGGCTTCAGCATCCCGCCGCACACAGGGCACGCGGGCACCTCGAAATCCTGCGCCGCATCGATCTCGACGTCGCCGTCGGGCTGCAGCCGCACCTGCTCCGGCACCACGATCCACGGGTTGAGCAGCTCGATCTCCGCGGCGATCCGCTCGCGGCTGAAGGTGGTGCCGCAGTCGAGGCACGTGACCGTGTGCATCTGCCCGTGCACGTGCACGACCTCCTGCGATCCGGCCCGCTCGTGCAGGTCGTCGACGTTCTGCGTCGCGATGCCGCTCACGAGCCCCGCCTCCTCAAGCCGCGCGAGTGCTCGGTGCCCGTCGTTCGGATGCACCGAGGCGAAGCGCTGCCACCCGAGGTGGCTGCCGGCCCAGTAGCGACGTCGGGCATCCTCGCTCGAGCGGAAGGTCTCGAAGACCATGGGCGTGCGCCTGGGCGCACCCGCACCGCGATAGTCGGGGATCCCGGAATCGGTCGAGATGCCGGCACCGGTCAGCACCGCGATGCGGCGGCCGCGGAGCAGGTCGATCGCTGTGTCGAGCACGGCTGCAAGCCTAGTGCGCCACTACCCTCGAAGCACGGCGACGTCGGGGGAGCAGCGCATGCAGATCATCGAGATCGACTCGCTCGACGACCCCCGGCTGCAGGACTACGTGGCGCTGACTGACGTCGCGCTCCGCCGCCGCACCGAGCCGGAGCGCGGTCTCTACATCGCCGAGTCGCAGACGGTGCTCGAGCGCGCGCTGCGCGCCGGCCACCGACCCCGCTCGGTGCTCGTGGCACCCCGCTGGCTGCCGCAGGTGGAAGCGGTCCTGCAGGAGTCTGCCGCGACCGGCGGTGTGCCTGTCTTCGTCGGCGAGGAGCCTGTGCTCGAGCAGCTCACCGGCTTCCACCTCCACCGCGGCGCGCTCGCCTCGATGCAGCGGCCCGTGCTGCCGGATGCCTCGGCGCTGCTGGCGCAGGCACGTCGGGTCGTCGTGCTCGACGGACTGGTCGACCACACCAACGTCGGTGCGGCCTTCCGCTCGGTCGCGGGCATCGGGGCCGACGCCGTGCTCGTCACGCAGACCTGCGCCGACCCGCTCTATCGTCGCAGCGTGCGCGTCTCGATGGGCACCGTGCTGCAGGTGCCGTGGACCCGCATCGAGTCGCTCGAGGCTGCCGCACCCATCTTCCGCGACACCGGCTTCGAGACCGTCGCGATGGCGCTCCGCGATGACGCGGTCGATCTCGAGCAGTACGCCGCCGACCCTGCCGAGCGCGTCGCGCTCGTGTTCGGCTCGGAGGGCCCTGGGCTGAGTCGCCGGGCGCTTGCCGCCGCCGACCGGGTGGTGCGGATCCCCATGCACCACGGCGTCGACTCGCTCAACGTCGCCGCCTCAGCCGCGGTGGCGATGTGGGCGCTGCGAGGCGCCGCGTGACGGTCACCGCTGTGAGTCAGCGCGCCAATCGGACCCATCCGCTCGTCACGCTGCTGCGGGCGCTCCTCGTGCTGGTGCTCCTCGCCGCGATCGTCGCGGGCGCAGCCGTGCTGTTCGCTCCCGCACCCGCGGTCGCGGCGCGGCCGCTGGAGCCGACCCCGCCTGCGCTGCCGGCGGCCACGGTCGAATGGCCGGAGCAGGCGCGAGCCGCGGGCTTCGGGGTCGTCGGCGTCGATGGCCAGGAGGATGTGTGGCAGTCCTGGGGGAGCGAGGAAGCGCATCCGATGGCGAGCGTCACCAAGCTCGTGAGCGTCCTCGTC
This sequence comes from Agrococcus sp. Ld7, assembly GCF_045064095.1. Classification (NCBI taxonomy): domain Bacteria; kingdom Bacillati; phylum Actinomycetota; class Actinomycetes; order Micrococcales; family Microbacteriaceae; genus Agrococcus; species Agrococcus sp. Ld7. The sequence goes on from NZ_JBISGY010000014.1 coordinate 87,955, forward strand.
GTGCTGGCCGAGCATCCGATCGAGGGCGACGAACGCGGTCCGCTCATCACGCTCGGTCCGGATGACGTCGCCGCGGTCGCAGACGCGCTGAGGGAGAACGCGCCCGTCGCTCCGGTCTTCGACGGCATGCAGGTGCATCAGCGCGACCTCATCGAGTGGGCACTCGTGGACTCAGCCGGCAACGCGATCTGGTCGCTCGCGAACTGGGCGTTCGGCAGCATGCAGGAGTTCGAATCCGCCGCTGCCGCCTGGACCGCGCTCCACGGCTTCGACGACACGGTGCTCCGCGACGCTGCCGGACTGGATGCCCGGAGCGTGTCGAGCGCCGAAGACCTGACGCGGATCGCGCTGCGGGCAGTGGCAGAGCCGGTGGTGCTCTCGACGCTGCAGCTCGAATCCGTGCAGATCCCGGGGATCGGCACCGCGCCCAACACCAACCGTCTGCTCGGGGTGAACGACATCGACGGCGGCAAGACCGGCACGCTGCGAGTCTGGGGCCGCAACCTGTTCGCGACCGCGGTTCGAGAGGTCGACGGCGTCGAGCGTCGCATCGTCGGCGTGGTGATGGGGACGATCGCAGCCGATGAGACCGACGCCGCCATGATCGGCATGATTGAGAGCGTCTGGCCGAACTTCACGACCCGCACGATCATGCCAGCCGGGACGGCGATCGCCGAGTATCCGGTGCCGTGGGGCTCGCCGGTGCTGGCGGTGACAGCCGCAGACCTCGACGCGCAGGTCTTCGGGGATCAGGTGCCGACCGTCGAGACGACGACTCGGAGCGTCGTGGTGGGCTCGCCGCGCCTGCAGGTCGGCGAGGCCAGCGTCGCAGGCACAGAGACGACCGCTGAGGTGCAGATCACCGAGAGCGTTCCCGAGCCCGACCCCTGGTGGCGCCTGACGCACCCGGCGACCGCCGTCGGCTGGTACTTCGAGGACTGATCGTGCGGTGAGCGACCGGTGCGGCCGGGAGTGCTCGAGCCGATCGAATCGCGCCAGCGGGTTCAGTCGCCGCGGTGCTCGCGCGCGATCGGCTGCACGTGCGTCGGCTCCGGCCGCTTCGGCAGGATCGAGTCGCCCGACGACCTGCGGCGCAGCCGGCGCACGACCCAGGGCCCGAAGTGCTCCCGTGCCCACTGCAGATCCTCGCGTCGGAGCTGGTAGCGGGTGAGGTCGGGCAGCGGCTCGGGCTCCATGGGCGAGAGCTGGTGCTCGACACCGAGCGCGTCGAGCACCAGGATCGCGATCGCGTGGTGGCCGTTGGGAGAGAAGTGCAGGCGGTCGGGCGCCCACATCTGCGGCTGCTGCAGATGGCGAGCCGACCACATGTCGGCCATGACGGCCCCGTGCTTCGCCGCCACGCCGAAGAGGTTCGCGTTGTAGATGCCCACCCGGCCGCGGATCGACCGCAGCACCGGCGTCATGGCGATGTCGGGGCCGTTGAAGAGCACGACCTCCGCACCGGTCGCTCGCAGCCTCCCCACGATGCCGTCCAGGCGCGCGGCAAGCGCATCCGGGTCGCCGCCGGGGCGAATGAGGTCGTTGCCGCCTGCCGAGATGGTCACGAGGTCGGGCTGCAGCGCGATTGCTGGCTCGAGCTGCTCGGCCTCGATCTGGCCGAGCAGTCGCCCGCGGATGGCGAGGTTGCCGTACTCGAAGTCGGGACGCGTGCGCGCGAGCTCCTCGGCGACGCGATCCGCCCAGCCTCGGACGCCGTTGGGCACGTTGGGCTCGTCATCGCCAACGCCCTCCGTGAAGCTGTCGCCGAGGGCGATGTAGCGGGTGTACGGATGCTCCATGCCGGCGTGCTGCATACGTCCATCCTGCCGTCCCCGAGCGCGCGCAGGAACCATCGGTGCGGGCGCGGCCCGTGTGGGCCCCGCGTGGGACGATGAACGCGTGAGCAAGCAGGACGGCTCGAACCGGCTGGTCTCGGGGCCCGGGATCGACGACACCACCGCGACGATCATGCACGTCGACCTCGATGCGTTCTTCGCGTCCGCCTCGCTGCTCGCACGGCCCGACCTGGTCGGCAGGCCGGTCGTCATCGGGCACGACTCCAGCCGCTCCGTCGTCACCGCCGCGACCTACGAGGCGCGCAAGTACGGCGTCTACTCGGCGATGCCGATGGCGCGGGCGCTGCGGCTGTGCCCGAGCGCCGTCATCCTCGAGCCGGACTTCGCCCTCTACTCGCGGCTGTCGACGCGCGTCATGGGCATCCTCGACGAGACCTCGCCCGACGTCGAGCGGCTCGGCATCGATGAGGCGTTCGTGGGCATTGCCGGGCTGCGCAGGCTCGCGGGTGGTGCCAACCGCATCGGGCCGGCGCTGCGGGCTCGCATCACCGCAGAGACGGGGCTCGTCGCCTCCGTCGGTGCTGCCAGCACGAAGTACGTGGCGAAGCTCGCCTCCTCGCGCGCCAAGCCCGACGGGATGCTCGTGGTGCCCGACGAGCGCGTCATCGAGTTCCTGCATCCGCAGCCGGTCTCGGCGCTCTGGGGCGTGGGGCCGAAGCAGCAGGAGCGGCTGGCGCGCTACGGCCTGCACACGATCGCCGATGTCGCCCACACGTCCCAGGAGCGGCTGAGCTCCTGGTTCGGCGAGGCCACCGGCCGCCACCTCGCCGATCTCGCGTGGGGCCGCGATCCTCGCGCCGTCGCAGAGCGCGGGCACGAGCAGTCCTTCGGTCACAACCACACCTTCTTCCGCGATGTCACCGAGCAGACCGAGCTGCAGGGCGAGATCCTGCGCCTCGCAACCGGGGTGGGTCGGCGCCTGCGCGACGCGAGCGTGCAGGCGCGCACCGTCACGCTCACGGTGCGCTTCCACGACTTCCGCACCATCACCCGCTCGCGCACGCTCCCGGAGGCCACCGACGTCACGCGCGTGATCGTCGAGACCGCCTGGTCGCTGCTCGACGCGCTCGGGACGCTGCCGCCCGTGCGGCTGCTGGGCGTGCGCGCGAGCTCGGTGCAGGAGGCGGGCGATCACGGGCTGCTGTGGGACGACACGGAGACGTGGGGGAGCGCCGAGCGCGCGATGGACGCCGTGCACGATCGCTTCGGCGCTGCCACCGTCGTGCCCGCCAGCATGCTGCGGCGCGAGCGCAAGCGCGATGACACCGGCCCCTCGGGCGGGGACCGACCCGCACCGCGACACGCGCACGATCGCTTGACCGCCTACCTGTCTATACAGCACGATGCAAGCAGCACCCGATCGCCGTCGCTCAACGAGGAGCCCCCATGACACTGTCGTCTCCCGGCCATGAGGCCAGGCCCGTCCGCGCAGCTCGCGGCGCCGAGCGCTCCGCGAAGAGCTGGCAGACCGAGGCTCCGCTCCGCATGCTCATGAACAATCTCGACCCGGAGGTTGCCGAGCGCCCTGACGACCTGGTCGTCTACGGCGGCACCGGTCGCGCTGCTCGCAGTTGGGCGGCCTTCGACGCCATCGTCGAGACGCTGCGCGACCTCGAGGACGACGAGACCCTCCTGGTGCAGTCCGGGAAGCCCGTCGGCGTGCTGCGCACCCACCGCTGGGCGCCGCGCGTGCTGCTCGCCAACTCCAACCTGGTGGGCGACTGGGCCACCTGGCCCGAGTTCCGGCGCCTGGAGGCGGAGGGCCTGATGATGTACGGCCAGATGACGGCCGGCTCCTGGATCTACATCGGCACCCAGGGCATCCTGCAGGGCACCTTCGAGACCTTCGCCGCGATCGCGAAGAAGCGCTTCGACGGCACCCTTGCCGGCACCATCACGCTCACCGGCGGCTGCGGCGGCATGGGCGGCGCGCAGCCGCTCGCCGTCACGCTCAACGACGGCGCCTGCCTCGTCGTCGACGTCGACGAGAGCCGCCTGCAGCGCCGCGTCGGCAAGCGCTACCTCGATGAGGTCGCCTCCGATCTGGACGATGCGCTCGCAAAGGTGCAGCTGGCGAAGGATGAGCGTCGCGGCTGGTCGGTCGGCCTGGTCGGCAACGCCGCGGAGGTCTTCCCGGAGATCCTGCGGCGGCATGAGGCGGGCGAGATCACCATCGATGTGGTCACCGACCAGACCAGCGCCCACGACCCGCTGTCCTACCTGCCGCTCGGGTACTCGGTGGCCGAGTGGCAGGAGCGCGCTGCCGCCGACCCCGAGGGGTTCACGCGCGACGCGCAGGCCTCCATGGCGGCGCACGTCGACGCCATGGTGGGGTTCCTGGATGCCGGCGCCGAGGTGTTCGACTACGGCAACTCGATCCGCGACGAGGCACGCCAGGGCGGCTGCGCGCGCGCGTTCGACTTCCCGGGCTTCGTGCCCGCGTACATCCGGCCGCTGTTCTGCGAGGGTCTCGGCCCGTTCCGCTGGGTCGCGCTCTCCGGCGACCCGGAGGACATCCGCGTCACCGACGAGGCGATCCTGGAGCTGTTCCCGGACGACGCGCACCTGCACCGCTGGATCCGAGCCGCGCAGCAGCGGGTCGAGTTCGAGGGCCTGCCCGCGCGCATCTGCTGGCTCGGCTACGGCGAGCGGCACCGCGCAGCGTTGCGGTTCAACGAGCTGGTGGCAGAGGGCAAGCTCTCTGCGCCCATCGTGATCGGCCGCGACCACCTCGACTCCGGCTCGGTCGCCTCGCCGTACCGCGAGACCGAGGCGATGGCCGACGGCTCGGACGCTGTCGCCGACTGGCCGCTGCTCAACGCGCTCACGGCCGCATCCTCGGGCGCCACCTGGGTGTCGATCCACCACGGCGGCGGCGTGGGCATCGGCCGCTCCATCCACACGGGGCAGGTGTCGGTGGCGGACGGCACCGCGCTCGCCGCCGAGAAGCTCTCCAGGCTGCTGCTGAACGACCCCGGCATGGGGGTCATCCGGCACGTGGACGCCGGCTACCAGCGAGCCGCGGATGTTGCCAGGGAGCGCGGCGTGCGGATCCCCATGGAGCCCGTCATCCGCGACAGCGGGCAGGAGCGATGACGCCGGCCGCGTGGCACGACGCGGTCGACCTGCCGCCGCAGCTGTGGTCCGGTCGCGACGACGGTCCGGGGCCCGAGCACGCCCGGTGGCACCAGGCGGTGGGGGAGTACGCCGCGGACGCCGCCCCGGGCATCGCCCTGATCGGCTTCGCGAGCGATGAGGGCGTGCGGCGGAACGGAGGCAGGCCGGGGCAGGTCGACGGCCCGGATGCGCTGCGCGCGGCGCTGGCACCGCTCGCGCTCGGGGGGCCGCTCACGGTCCACGACGCCGGCACGGTGGTTGCGGGCACGTCGCTCGAGGACGGGCAGGAGCGTCTCGGGCGCGCCGTCGCGAGCCTCATCGATGCCGGCCAGCTGCCGATCGCGCTCGGCGGTGGCCACGAGATCGCCTACGGGAGCTACCTCGGCATCGCCGACACCGCGCTGCGCGCCAGCGGGCGCCTGGGGGTGCTGAACCTCGACGCGCACTTCGATCTGCGCCGCGCCCCCCGCGCCTCCTCCGGCACGCCCTTCCTGCAGCTGCTGGAGCGCGAGGCGTCGCTCGGCCGCGTCGTGGACTACGCGGTCCTCGGCATCAGCGAGCCGTCGAACACGCGAGCTCTGTTCGAGACCGCCACCCAGCACGGCGTGCGCTGGCTGCTCGACGACGACAGCCGCACACCCGCGTCGGTCGACGGCTTCCTCGACGCGTTCCTGGACGGAGTCGACCTGCTCTACCTGACGATCGATCTCGACGTGCTGCCCGCCTGGGTCGCCCCGGGCGTCTCGGCGCCCGCCGCATTCGGTGTGCCGCTCGAGGTGGTCCAGCACGTCTGCGATCGCGTGGCCGCGAGCGGCACGCTGGCGCTCGTCGACGTCGCAGAGCTCAACCCCGCCTTCGACGTGGATGGACGCACTGCGCGGGTGGCTGCCAGGCTCATCCACCGGCTCGCGGCGCGTCGCGCACCGCTCGCGCCGTGAGCGGTCTCGACGCGGACGCGCTCGCGCGCGAGTTCCACGTCGCGGGCGGCGACGGCACCCCCGCGTACCTGCGGATCAAGCGGCTCGTGAGCGCCCGCATCCGCACGGGCGAGTGGGATGCCGGCGATCGGCTGCCGTCGGAGCATCAGCTCGTCGCGGCCCTGGGCGTGTCGCGCATGACCGTGAACCGGGCGCTGCGGGAGCTCGCGGACAGCGGCGCGATCGTGCGCACCTCCGGCGTCGGCAGCTTCGTCGCCGCCGCCAAGGCGGCATCGCCGCTGCTCGAGGTGCGCAACATCGCCGACGAGGTGGAGCGGCGGGGGCACCGGCACCGCACGCGGCTCGTCTCGCTCGCAGCCGAGGATGCCGACGGGAGCCCCTTCGTCACCGGTGCCGCCGCCGGTGACGGTGCCGGTGCCGGTGCCGCAGACGATCGCGTGCACCGCTCGGTCATCGTGCACTTCGAGGACGAGACGCCCATCCAGCTGGAGGATCGGATCGTCAACCCCGCGCTCGTGCCCGGGTATCTCGAGCAGGACTTCACGAGCAGCACGCCGAACGACTACCTCAGTCGCATCGCCCCGCTGACTCGTGCAGAGCTCACGGTCGAGGCGGTGCTGCCGACCGAGGCAGAGGCGGCGCTGCTCGGCGTCGAGACCGCGGAGCCGTGCCTGCTGATCCGGCGGCACACCTGGTCGCGCGATGGGCTCGTGAGCATCGTCCGGCTGCTGCAGCCCGGCACGCGCAGCCGGCTGGAGGGCGGCTTCGACGCGTCAGGCGCCGACTGAGGTCAGCGCCGGCCCAGCCAGCGCTCGAGCGGGATCGAGCCCTCCTGGTTCGGCGTCAGCACCCATACGACGAGGTAGAGCCCCCAGCCGACCACGGGGAGCGCGAAGAGCAGGAGCATCACCACGCGCACGAGCCAGACGTTGAACCCCACCTTCGCCGCGATGCCGCCGCAGATGCCCGCGAGGAGCCTGCTCGGGCCGCGGCGGAAGCCGGCGGAGCGGATGGAGTTGAAGATCGACATGTCGCCAGCGTAGCCGCGCCGCCTGAGCGCCGCGCGGATCGCGTCCGGGAACGGGAAGAGGCCCGGAGCGGATGCTCCGGGCCTCTCACTGTGCGCGAGGGGGGACTTGAACCCCCACGCCCTAATACGGGCACTAGCACCTCAAGCTAGCGCGTCTGCCATTTCCGCCACCCGCGCAAGGTGTCGGACCACTTGGTGGACCAAGAGACGACAGTAGCACGGCGCTGGCGCGCTCGACGACCAGCGGCGGCCACTAGCCTGGATGGGTGACCGACCGACTGACTCGAACCGCGCGCATCGCCAGGGACCTCATCCGGATCGACACCCAGAACTGGGGCGAGGGTCGCTCGAACGGTGAAGCGGATGCCGCCGCCTACGTGACCGAGGTGCTCACCGCCATGGGCGTGGAGAGCCAGACCTTCGAGTCGGCGCCCGGCCGCGCGAGCGTCATCGCCCGTGTCGAGGGCGAGGACCCGTCGCTGCCGCTGCTCGTGGTGCACGGTCACCTCGACGTCGTGCCCGCCGACGCGTCCGAGTGGAGCGTCGACCCGTTCGCGGGAGAGATCCGCGACGGGCTGCTCTGGGGGCGCGGCGCGGTCGACATGAAGCAGATGGACGCCATGATCCTGGTCGCGCTCGAGCGCATCCTCGCCGCAGGCCGCAAGCCGCGTCGGGGACTCGTGATCGCCTTCTTCGCCGACGAGGAGGCCGGTGGCGTGTACGGCTCGCAGTGGCTGGTGCGCAACCACCCCGAGCTGTTCGCCGGCGCCACCGAGGCCATCAGCGAGGTCGGCGGCTACTCGATCGACATCGACGGCACGCGCGCGTACCTGCTGCAGACCGCGGAGAAGGCGCTGCAGTGGATCCTGCTGCGCGCCCGCGGCACCGCCGCGCACGGCTCGCAGCACATGCGCGACAACGCCGTGACGAAGCTCGCGCGCGCCGTTGCCGCAATCGGCGAGCACGAGTTCCCGGTCGAGATGACCGATACGACGCGCGGGCTGATCCGGGGCATCGCCGAGATCCTCGGGGTGCAGGACGACGACCCGGATGCCGTGGCCGAGCGCACCGGCACCGTCGCCCGCTTCCTGCGCTCGAGCCTGCGCCACACCGCGAACCCGACGATGCTCGAAGCCGGCTACAAGCACAACGTCATCCCCTCGGTCGCCGAGGCGCGCATCGACGTGCGCCCGCTGCCCGGCCGCGAGGCCGAGGCGATCGACGCGCTCCGCGCGCTCGTCGGCGATGAGATCGAGGTCGAGCTCGTGCACGGCGACGTGGGGATCGAGCATCCCTTCAGCGGTGCGCTCGTCGAGGCGATGACCGCCGCCATCGGCCGCCACGACCCCGGCGCACCCGTGCTGCCGTACATGCTCTCGGGCGGCACCGACAACAAGGCGCTCTCCGAGCTCGGCATCGCCGGCTACGGCTTCGCGCCGCTCAAGCTCACGCCCGACCTCGACTTCGCGGCGATGTTCCACGGCGTCGACGAGCGCGTGCCGCTCGAGGCGCTCGAGTTCGGCACCGACGTGCTCGAAGACCTCCTGCTGACCTACTGAGGACCACCGCTCCATGGACTGGCTGATCGCGATCTTCCTCGGTGCGCTGCAGGGCGCCACCGAGTTCCTGCCCATCTCCTCCAGCGCGCACCTTCGGATCGCGGGGCTCTTCCTCCCCGGCGCCGAGGATCCCGGCGCGACGTTCACGGCGATCACGCAGATCGGCACGGAGCTCGCGGTGGTGCTCTTCTTCTGGAAGGACATCACGCGCATCATCCGCAAGTGGTTCCAGCAGTTCTCGGGCAAGACCGATCGCAGCGATCCCGACGTGAAGATGGGCTGGCTCGTGATCATCGGCACCATCCCGATCGTGGTCGCGGGCGTGCTCTTCCAAGACCTCATCCGAGACCAGCTGCGCAGCCTGTGGATCACGGCGACGGTGCTCATCGTCTTCGGCATCATCCTCGGCATCGCCGACATGCTCGGACGGCGGGTGCAGACGCTCGAGACGACCACCTATCGCGACGGCCTGCTCATCGGTCTCGCGCAGGTGCTCGCCCTCATCCCCGGGGTCTCGCGCTCCGGCGCGACGGTGACGATGGGTCGCGCCCTCGGCTACGAGCGGCCCGCTGCGGCGAAGTACGCGTTCTTCCTGGCGGTGCCCGCGGTCTTCGGCGCCGGCATCTACGAGACCATCCAGGCGGTCTCCGAGCCCTCCGCCGTCGGCCTCGGCTGGGGCCCGACCATCCTCGCGACCATCGTCGCCTTCGCCGTCGGCATCGCGGTCATCAGGTGGCTCATGGACTGGATCTCGCGGCGCAGCTTCATGCCGTTCGTCGTCTACCGCATCGCGCTCGGAGCCCTGCTCCTCATCGCGCTCAGCGCCGGATGGATCGAGGCGCTGTGAAGACCTGGAACCGGGCCGCGGTGCCCTCGCTGACCGCGTACGGGCACTCGGAGGGCGAATCGCCCAGCCTGCACGACGTGCGCACCGATCGTCGGCTGACGCTGCCGACGGGGCGAGCGGCGTCGATGTACACCTGCGGCATCACGCCGTACGATGCGACCCACCTGGGCCACGCCTTCACCTACCTCGCCTTCGACACCCTCACGCGCGTGTGGCTGGACGCGGGCATCGAGGTGCGCACCGCGATGAACTCGACGGATGTCGACGACCCGCTGCTCGAGCGCGCGGCGCGCGACGGCGAGGACTGGCGCGCGCTGGCGGAGCGGCAGCAGGAGCTGTTCCGAGGCGATATGGCGGCGCTGCGCATCCTGCCGCCCGACTCCTGGGTGGCGGTGACGGAGCGCATCGGACCGATCGCGCACGCCGTGCAGCGCCTGCTCGACTCCGGCGACGCCTATCGCCTGCCCGCGCAGGACGCGCCGGGCGAGGACGTGCTGTTCGACACCGCACGCAAGCGCCGCTTCGCGATCGGCGAGGGCAGTCGCACCGATGCCGCCCGCATGCTCGAGCTCACCCGCGAGTTCGGCGGCGAACCCGATCGCCCCGGCAAGCGATCACCGCTCGACCCCGTCCTGTGGCGGGCCGAGCGGCCGGGGGAGCCGGCGTGGGATGCCCCCGTGGGGCGCGGGCGCCCCGGCTGGCACGTCGAGTGCACGGTGATCGCGATGGACGAGCTCGGCTCGCCGTTCACGGTTGCCGCCGGTGGACGCGACCTGCGGTTCCCGCACCAGGAGATGCAGGGACACCACGCGGTCGCGCTCGGCGCGCCGCTGTTCAGCGAGGCCCGACTGAACGCCGGGATGGTCGGCTTCCGGGGCGAGAAGATGTCGAAGTCGCTGGGCAACCTCGTGCTCGTGTCGCGCCTGCTCGCAGACGGCGCGCGACCCGCGGCGCTGCGGCTCGCCCTGCTCGACCATCACTGGCGCGACGACTGGGAGTGGTTCGAGACCGACCTGGAGGCGGCCGAGCAGCGACTCGACCGCTGGCTCGCGTGGTCGCAGACGCCCGACGACGACCCCTCGCTCGCGGAGTCGATCGTGCCGTGGCTGCGCGTGACCCTGCAGGACGACCTGAACACCCCCGCGGCGCTGCAGGCGGTGGACGCGTTCATCCTGCGCGCACCGGCCGACGACGGCAGCCTGGCCGCGATCGACGCCTTGCTGGGCATCGATCTGCGCAGCATCCAGCCGCGCTAGACCGGTGGCGGGGTGTCGTCGGGACGCTCGTCCGGCGACTCCGACGGCGACTCGGGCGCGGCATCGTCGGCGGCGTCGCCCGCCGCGTCCGGGTCCGCTCCATCCGGGTCCGTCCTGGAGGGCGCCGATGCTCCGCTCGGCGGCTGCTTGCCGCCCTCCGCGCGCAGGAAGCGCTCGAACTCGTGGGCGATCGCCTCGCCGGATGCCTCCGGGCTCTCCACCGCGTCGCGCTGCTCCTCGAGCTTGCCGATATAGGCGCGCATGTCGTCGTCGCGCTCGGTGATCTCGTCGATGCCGCGCTCCCACTCGCCCGCCTGCTCCGGCAGGTCACCGAGCGGGATCGTGACGTCGAGCATCTCGGAGAGCTGGTCGAGCAGCGCAACGACCGCCTTCGGCGCCGAGGCGTTGTGCACGTAGTGCGGCACCGACGCCCACAGGGATGCGGTGTGGATGCCCGCCTCCTCCGCCACCAGGCTCAGCACGCTCATGATGCCGGTCGGGCCCTCGTAGTCGCTCTGCACCGCGCCCAGCCGGGCCTGCAGCTCGCTGCTGTCGCTCGTGACGGTGGTCGCGATCGGCCGCGTGTGCGGCACATCCGCGAGCATCGCGCCCACGAACACGATCGCCTCGATCTCGCAGCCCCGCGCGATCTCGAGGAACTCTGCCGCGTACACCGCCCAGTTGCGGCTCGGCTCCGCGCCGACGAGCGCGAAGATCTCTCCCTCGTTGCCCGTGGAGACGTCGAGCCCTGCGTCCGCCGCGAGCGAGGTCCTGCTGGAGGGCCGGGTCGGCGCGTAGGCGATCGATGCGGGCCACTGCAGCGCGCGCGTGCCGTCGTCGAGCGTCCGGACCACGGGTCGGTGCATCGCGAAGTCGACGAACTCGTCGGGCTCGATCTCGTCGAACGCCTCGAGCTCGCAGGCCTCGATGAGCCGCTTGACGGCGCCGCTCGCGGCATCGCCGGCATCGGTCCAGCCTTCGAAGGCGACGACCATGGTGCGGCCCTCGATCGGTCCTCGTGCCACCCGCGGCACCTCCTCACGTCGAGGATCCACTCTAGGCCCGTCGCCGTCCACTGGGCTCGGCGCACCTGCTCGCGGCGCCCGCTGCGCGTTCACTAGGCTTGCTCGGTGACCTCGTCTGCTCTCGCCGCCGTGCTGTTCGACATGGACGGCACCCTGATCGACACCGAACCGCAGTGGATGGGGGCTGAGGCCCGCCTGGCCGCCGAGCACGGCATCCCATGGGGCGCCGCAGAGGCGGAGGCGCTGGTCGGCTCCGACCTCTGGGATGGCGCGCGCGTCTTCATCGAGCTGGGGGTGCCGCTGGATGCGGACGCGATCGTCGCGCGGCTCGTCGACGAGGTGCTGCGCGGCATCGACGAGGAGCTGCCGGTCAGGCCCGGTGCGATCGAGCTGCTGCACGAGCTGCTGGACGCGGGGGTGCCGGTGGCGCTCGTCACCATGTCGACGCGAGTGATCGTCGATCGCGTGGAGGCTGCGCTGACGCAGCGGCTCGGCCGCGCACCGTTCGCCGCGACCGTCGCCGGTGACGAGTGCGAGCGCGGGAAGCCGCACCCGGAGCCGTACCTGCGCGCCCTGGAGCAGCTCGGTGCCGATCCGGCGCGGAGCGTCGCGATCGAGGACTCGATCACGGGTGCACGCAGCGCGCTCGCCGCCGGCCTCACCACGATCGGCGTGCCGCACGCCGTCGACGTCTCGCAGGTGGACGGCATCGTCCACTGGCCCACGCTCGCGGGCCGGACGCTCGACGACCTCGCCGCGACGCTGGGGGAGGTCCGCGCGTGATGGGCAGGACGGGCCCGTTCCAGTGGGGCGACATCGTGCAGATCACCGGGCCGAAGCAGAAGATGTACACGATCGTGCTGACCGAGGGGAAGCAGTTCGGCACCCAGCGCGGCGCGGTGCCGCACGAGCACTTCATCGGGCTGGACGACGGTTCGCTCATCACCGTCGGCGAGGCCGAGCACCTGGCGATCCGGCCGCTGCTGCACGACTACGTGATGTCGATGCCGCGCGGCGCGGCGATCATCTACCCGAAGGACGCATCGCACATCGTCGGCTTCGCCGACATCCACCCCGACCTGACGATCGTCGAGGCAGGCGTGGGCTCCGGCGCGCTCTCGCTGTGGCTGCTGCGCGCGCTGCACGGCACCGGCAGGCTCGTCTCGTTCGAGCGCCGCGAGGAGTTCCGCGAGGTCGCGGAGGCGAACGTCACGGGCTTCTTCGGCGAACGGCCCGGCAACTGGGACACGGTGCTGGGCGATCTCGCCGAGGAGCTGGGCGAGCACGTCGCCGACGGCGAGGCCGACCGAGTGCTGCTCGACATGCTCGCGCCCTGGGAGTGCGTGGATGTGAGCGCTCGTGCGCTCCGCCCCGGTGGCCTCATCCTCTGCTACGTCGCCACCGTCACGCAGCTCTCCCGCGCCGTCGAGGCGATCCGCGCCGACGGCCGGTTCACCGCGCCGAAGTCGACCGAGACGCTCGTGCGCGGATGGCACGTCGAGGGGCTCGCGGTGCGGCCGGACCACCGCATGGTCGCGCACACCGGCTTCCTCATGACCGCGCGCCGCATCGCCGACGGCGTCGAGCTGCCGTCCTTCCGCCGTCGGGCGGCGAAGGCGGATTTCGCCGACGCCGACATCGAGGCGTGGACCCCTGGCGCGCTCGGCGACCGCGTGCCGAGCGCGAAGCGCGCCCGCCGGGCGCGACGCGACGCGCTGCGACAGGCCGACGCGATCGCCGCGGGCGCAGAGCGCCCAGACCCTGCCGCGCCGCCTGCAGCAGAGCCCGAGCCACCCGTCGCCGTCCCGCCCGCCGCGGACGCGGCCGAGTCGGCCACGCAGGTAGACTGACCCGATCCCCGACCCCGAAAGGCCTCGCTGTGCGCACACGCCCCCTCTCGATCGCCGCGCTGCTCGTCGCCGCAGCCGGTCTCACCGCCTGCGGAGCGCCCGACGACGGCCCGGGCGGCTGCGAGCCGCTCGTGCCGCCGGGAGCGGCGTCCGATCGCGTGCAGGTCGAGCAGGGCGAGGGTGCGCCGACCGTCGAGTTCCAGCACCCGCTCGTCAGCGACGGGATGCAGGTCAGCCACCTCGGTGGCGGCGACGAGCGCGTCTCCCGCGGCGGCATCGTCGATGCCGACTACGTCGTCTACTCCGGCAAGACGGGGCTCGAGATCACCAGCTCCTACGCGGCCGAGAGCGCGCAGGCGCCCGCCGCCGAGCCGCTGCGGGTGACCGCGGGCGGCGAATCGACGCTCGGCCAGGCGGTCGCGTGCGCGGCTGCTGGAGAATCCATCGTGCTGACCACGTCGATCGAGGCGCTCTTCGGGGCCGGCGCGGCCTCGGAGGAGCTGGACATCGAGCCCAATGACACGGCCGTGGTCGTGCTGGAGGTCAAGGAAGTGCACCCGGGCCGCGCCGAGGGCAGCCCCCGCCCGGGCGAGCAGGGCATGCCCGCGATCTCGCTCGCCACCGACGGCACCCCCGGCGTGACCTTCCCGGGCAGCCCCGCACCCGCCGAGCTCAGGGTGATGCAGAGCATCGCGGGTGACGGCGAGCCGGTCGCAGAGGGCGACAGCGTCCTCGTCCACTACACCGGGATCATCTGGGAGACGGAGGAGGTGTTCGACTCCTCCTGGGAGCGCGGCGCCCCCACCGCGATGACCATCGATGACGCGAACCTGATCCCCGGCTTCGTCGACGCGGTCGTCGGTCAGCCCATCGGCAGCCAGGTCGTGGTCTCGATCCCGCAGGAGCTCGGCTACAGCGACCCCGCGACGCGTCCCGCGTCGATCGGGGAGGGCGAGCATCTCCTGTTCGTGATCGACATCCTCGATCGACTCGAGCCCGTCGCCGGCTGATGGTGAGGATCGAAGCCGAGGAGCGGCAGTTCTCGCTGCTGCTCGCGCTCGTCGACACGGGCGTCGGCTTCACGAAGCACGAGCTGTTCGCGCGCGTCGCCGGCTACCAGGGCCAGGCGCCCGGCGATGCGCTCGAGCGCATGTTCGAGCGCGACAAGGATGCGCTGCGCGAGCACGGCATCGTGATCGACGTCGTGCAGCCCCCGGGCGACGACAGCAACCAGGAGGCGCGCTACCGCGTGCTCGACGGCGTGCTGGGCGATCCTGCGGAGCTGCACTTCGACGCCGAGGAGCGCGACCTGCTCGACCTGGCGCTGCGCGTCTGGCACGAGGGCGGCCTCACGGAGGAGGCGCAGCGCGCGGCGCTCAAGCTGCGCGCCGATCCGGAGTTCCGCGGAGGGCTGCCGCTCGCGCGCACCCCCGGCCGCACCGTCGACCAGGCTGCGCCGGGCATCGCCGCCATCCTGCAGGCCAGGCAGCGACCGCGCGAGGAGGCCTTCCAGGCGCTCAAGCGCGCGGCCGACCGCCGACGCGAGGTGCTCTTCGACTACCTGAAGCCGGGCGAGCGCACCCCTCGCACCCGCACGGTGCAGCCATGGGCGACCGTGCTGTTCCGCGGGCGATGGATGCTGGTCGGGTTCGATCTCGGGGCCGAGGACACGCGCACCTTCCTGATGCAACGCATCACCTCGACGGTGCGCGACCGCGCCCCCAAGCAGGCGTTCGAGGCGCCCGCCGATGCGGCGAGCGCCGCCCTCGCGAAGCTCGAGGAGATCTGGTCCAGCGCGGCCGTCGGCGTGCACGTCATGCCCGGCAGCGACGCCGACATCCGGCTGCGCCACCGACGCGACACGCGCGAGGAGGACGGGCTGCTCGTCATCCATCACGCCGACCGCAACCTGATCGCGGATGAGCTGTCGGGGTTCGGCAGCGACGTCGCGGTCGTGTGGCCCGAGGAGCAGCGGGTGCTCGTGCGGCAGCGGCTCGAGCGCATCCGCGACGCCCACGCTGACGGCGACGACTTGGACGGGAGCGCCGCATGAGCGCCGGGCGCGCCGAGCGCGGCATCGGCCTGCTGCTCTCGCTCATCCAGTACGTCACGGCCTCGGGCACGGTGACCGTGCAGGAGGCCGCCGCCCACTTCGGCGTGCCGGAGGAGCGCATCCGCGAGGCCGTCACGCGCGTGTTCATGGCGGGCGTGCCCGACGGATCCGGCGACTTCATCCGCTTCGACATCGACTTCGACGCCTTCGAGGTCGACGACATCATCTCGGTCACCATGCGGCCGGCGTTCGAGGACGAGACCGTGCGGCTCTCGCCGCGCGAGGCGAGCGCGCTCATCGCTGGGCTGACGCTGATCGCCGGCTACACCGACGCGGCCCCGGAGCGGGTCGCGTCGCTCCGCGAGAAGCTGCGCAGCGCCGCCTCGCAGGGCGCCGACACGGTGGCAGTGGACGCCCTCGCCGCCCCGCGCGCGGTGCAGATCGTGCGCGACGCGATCCGCGACCGCTGCGTGCTCGAGCTCGACTACCGCAAGCCCGATACCGGTTCGCAGCGACGCCGCATCGCTCCCGTGAAGCTCGACCTCCACGAGGGCCAGGTCTTCATCGAGGCCGCAGACCTCGACCGGCACGGGATGCGCACGTTCCGGCTCGACCGCATCGAGCGGATCGAGCGGACGCAGCACGCGTGGCCGGATGCGCTGCCGGCGCACGAGCGCACCGTCACGGGCACGGCGCAGGTCGTCGCGACGCGCGCCGCCGCCGCGATGCTCGCCGACTACGCCACCTGCGAGCCCGTGTCGATCGATGGCGAACGGGTGCGGCTCGAGATCGAGGTGTGGAGCGAGGCGAGCGTGCTGCGCGCGGTGGCCTCGTGCGGCGGCGACGCCGAGATCGTCGCGCCGGCGAGCCTGCGGCGAGCGATGCACCGCTTCGCGTTCGACGCGCTGCGGACCGGTGCGAGCGCAACCGCGGTGGAGCGGTAGGCTTGGAGCGCGACCACGAAGGGAGGGCGACATGCCCTTTGGCAATCTGACCGGATGGCACTTCCTCATCCTGCTCGTGGTGGTGCTACTCGTGTGGGGCTCCACGAAGCTCCCCGCCCTGGCGGAGAGCATCGGCAAGTCGGCGAAGATCCTGAAGAAGGAGCTCCGCTCCGACGACGAGCCAGCCGCTGGCCCGGACCGCTCCGCGACCGGCACCGATCGCACCGGCACCGGCGACACACCGCGCGACCCGCGCTAGTCCATGGCCCGGACACGGGCTCGCAGCACCCGCAACGCTGACGGCCGCATGCGCCTCGGCGAGCACCTCGTCGAGCTGCGCCGTCGGCTCATCCTCTCGGCGCTCGCGATCCTGCTCTCCACGATCGCAGGCTTCTTCGCCGTCGACTGGCTGCTCGAGCTGCTGCAGCGGCCGCTCCTCGAGCTGGCAGACAGCGGCCGCGTCACCGACCTGTTGTACACGACGGTGACGCAGGCCTTCGACCTGAAGTTGCGCATCGCGATCACGCTCGGCGTTATCGTCGCCAGCCCCGTCTGGCTGTACCACCTGATCCGCTTCTTCCTGCCTGGCTTGAAGAAGAACGAGCGCAGATACGTGTTCGGGTTTCTCGCCGCGGCACTGCCGCTGTTCCTCGCCGGCTGTGCGGCCGGCTGGTGGGTGTTCCCGCAGATCGTGCAGCTGCTGGTGCAGATCGCACCGAGTGGTGCGATTTCCTACCTGGATGCGACCACCTACTACGACTTCGCGTTCAAGCTGCTGCTCGCGGTCGGGGTCGGCTTCGTGCTGCCGGTGTTCCTCGTCGTGCTGAACTTTGCCGGGGTCCTCAGCGGCAAGGGCATCCTCGGCGCCTGGCGCTGGGCCGTGATCGGCATCACGCTGTTCACCGCCATGGCGACGCCGGCCGCCGACGTCATGAGCATGTTCCTGCTCGCCATCCCGATGCTGCTGCTCTACTTCGGCGCCGCCGGCATCGCGATCCTGCGCGACCGCAGGATCGCCAAGCGCGCGGCAGCGAAGGCCGCCGTATGACCATCGCCACCGACGCCTTCGCCCGCACCATGCCGTTCGGGCTCGACCCGTTCCAGCGCGAGGCCTGCGAGGCCATCGAGGACGGCTCGAGCGTGCTCGTCGCCGCGCCCACCGGCGCCGGCAAGACGGTCGTCGCCGAGTTCGCCATCCACCTCACCATGGAGGCCCCCACCGGTCGCGTCTTCTACACCACGCCCATGAAGGCGCTCTCGAACCAGAAGCACCGCGAGCTCACCGAGACCTACGGCGCCGCATCCGTGGGGCTCCTCACCGGCGACACGAGCATCAACGGCGACGCCCGCATCGTGGTGATGACCACCGAGGTGCTGCGCAACATGCTCTACGAGGGCCGCGACCTGACGCAGCTCGAGTACGTCGTGATGGATGAGGTGCACTACCTCGCCGACCGGTTCCGCGGCGCGGTGTGGGAGGAGGTCATCATCCACCTACCGCGCCACGTGCGGATGGTCTCCCTCTCGGCCACCGTCTCGAACGCCGAGGAGTTCGGCGCCTGGCTCGACGCCGTGCGCGATGACACGCGTGTGATCGTCTCCGAGCACCGCCCCGTGCCGCTCGACGCGCACGTGCACATCAAGGGCCGATTCGTCGACCTGTTCGACTCCAAGGCGGGCGAGGCCACGCATCGGCCCAGCAGGGAGCTGCAGGAGCTCGCGCGCGGCACCGACATCGAGGCATCCGCCGCACGCGGCCACCGGGATCGCGGCGGCCACAACCGGCATCGCTCCCGCGACGCGCCGCGCAGGGGCCGGCAGCGCGACTTCCAGCCGTGGCGCTCCGGCGGTCCCACCCGCGTCGACCGGGTGCGCCTCATCGAGCAGCTCGACGAGCGCGACATGCTGCCGGCCATCGACTTCATCTTCTCGCGCGCGGGCTGCGACGCTGCCGTGCGCCAGGTGGTCGACGGCGGCGTGCGGCTCACGAGCCCCGAGGACCGCGCCGAGATCCGCGCGATCGTCGACGAGCGCACGCGCCTGCTCGACGACGCCGACCTGGGCGTGCTCGGCTACTACGACTGGCTCGACGGCCTCGAGCGCGGCGTCGCGGCGCACCACGCCGGCCTGCTGCCGGTGTTCAAGGAGGTCGTCGAGGAGCTCTTCCGCGCCCGCCTGCTGCAGGTCGTCTTCGCCACCGAGACGCTCGCGCTCGGCATCAACATGCCCGCCCGCACGGTCGTGCTCGAGCAGTTGGAGAAGTTCAACGGCGAGGCCCGCGTGCGCATCACGCCGGGGGAGTACACGCAGCTCACCGGCCGCGCCGGCCGTCGCGGAATCGACACCGAGGGGCATGCCGTCGTGATCTGGAGCGGCAAGCTGCAGCCGGTGGAGGTCGCCTCGCTCGCCTCGCGTCGCACGTATCCGCTGCACTCCAGCTTCAAGCCGACCTACAACATGGCCGTCAACCTCATCGACCGGCTGGGCGTGCCCGGCACGCGCGAGGTGCTCGAGACCTCGTTCGCGCAGTTCCAGGCCGACCGCTCAGTGGTGCAGCTGGCGCGCCGCGTGGTCGATCAGCGCGCGAGCCTCGCGGGCTACGAGGAGTCGATGTCGTGCCACCTTGGCGACTTCGCCGAGTACTCGCGACTGCGCCGCGAGCTCAGCGATCTCGAGCGCGACGCGCAGCGCCAGAACCTCAGCCACGCCGAGCACGACCGCATCCAGCGCGAGCTGCAGCGACTGCGCCGCACCATGAAGCAGCATCCGTGCCACGCCTGCCCCGAGCGCGAGTCGCACGCCCGCTGGGGCGAGCGCTACTGGCGCCTGCACCGCGACGTCGAGAAGGCGGAGCGGCAGATCTCGCGCCGCACGGGCGAGATCGCCGAGCGGTTCGACCGCATCACGGTGATCCTGCGCGAGCTCGAGTACGTCGAGCAGACCGACGACGGCGCGCACATCACTCCCGCCGGCGAGGTGCTGCGCCGCATCTACGGCGAGCGCGACCTGCTGGTGGCCGAGAGCATCCGCCAGCACCTGTGGAACGGGCTCGACGCCCCGGCGCTCGCAGCGCTCGCCTGCGCGCTCGTGTTCGAGGGGCGGCGCGACGACGGGATGCTGCCGGAGCGGATGCTGCCGAAGGGCGCGTTCCTGCAGGCGCTCGATGCCACCCACCGGCTCTGGGCGCAGCTGGACGACCTCGAGCAGGCGCATCGGCTGCCGGGATCGGAGCCGCTGCAGACCGGCCTCACGCTCGCGATGCACCGCTGGGCGCGCGGCTACCCGCTCGACGGCGTGCTGCGCGACACCGACCTCGCGGCTGGCGACTTCGTGCGCTGGACGAAGCAGACGATCGATGTGTTGGAGCAGATCGAGCACGTCGCGCCCAAGCGGCTCGCGCGCACAGCGCGCGACGCGGTCGCGGCCATCCGCCGGGGCGTCGTGGACGCATCGGGGTCGGCGCTGTGATCGAGCGGAGCAACCCGATCAGCGGCGCGGGCGTGCAGCCGCGGCAGCGGCGCACCCGCGCTCGCGCGCCGCTGCCCCCTGCCGCCGCCTGGGGCGCCGCCGTGCTGGCAGGCATCATCATGCCCTTCGCCTTCCAGCCCTACGACGCGTGGCCGCTCATCGTGCCGGCGGTCGCGCTCTCGCTGCTGGCGCTGCGGGGCAGGCGCATCGGCAGCGCGTTCGCGCTCGGCTTCACGACCGGGTTCGTGTTCTTCGTGCTGCACATTCAGTGGATCACCGTCTATCTCGGGCCCGTGCCGCTCGTCGCCCTCACCGCGTGGATGGCCGTGTGGTGGGGCCTGGGCGGCATGCTGCTCGCACTCGCCTGGCGCTGGGGCGAGACGCGCGCGAGGGGACCGGTCGGCGCGTTCCTCGCGCTGCCGCTGCTGCTCGCGGGCGTCTGGACGCTGCGCGAGTCGCTCTCGTCGACCGTGCCGTGGGGCGGCTTCGCGTGGGGGAGGCTCGCGCACTCGCAGGCCGCGAGCCCGCTCGCGGACACGACCAGCTGGGTGGGCTTCACCGGGCTCACCTTCCTCATCGCCGCGGTGTCGGCGCTGCTGCTGCAGCTCGTGCTGCACCACCGCACGATGGTCCGCCGCCGGCTCACGATCGCCGCCGCCGCGCTCATCCTGCTCGTGGCCATCCCCGCCTTCCCCATCGCTCAGTCCGGCAGCATCCGGGTCGGCGCTGTGCAGGGCGACAGCGAGGCGGGCCTGCTCGCCCCTCGCGTGCCTGGCCTGATCCTGCAGCAGCACGTCGACGCGACGCGAGAGCTCGCGGGCGAGCAGCTCGATCTGCTCGTCTGGCCCGAGAACGCCGCCGAGTTCTACGCCGACGAGCTGCCGTCGACGATGGCGGTGCTCGAGCGCATCGCCACCGAGTTCGACGCGCCGCTCGTGGTCGGCACGGTCACGCGCGACGGCGATGACACCTACAATGCACTGCTGCAGATCGAGCCGGGCGCGGGCGCCGTGGCGGAGTATCGCAAGCGGCACCCGGTGCCCTTCGCCGAGTACCTGCCCCAGCGCGCGTTCTTCGAACCCATCCTCGACGCGCTCGGATTCCTGGAGCTGATCCCGCGCGACTTCTCGATCGACCCGACGAGCGCGAACGCCTTCGACGTCGCCGGCACGGTAGCGGGCGTAGCGATCTGCTTCGACGTGATCGACGACTACCTGGCGCGCGAGATGGTGCTGGAGCACGGCGCGCAGCTGATCCTCGCACCGACGAACAACGCCGACTTCGGCGAGGGCTCCGCCGAGAACGTGCAGCAGCTCGCGATCGCGCAACTGCGAGCGGTCGAGGCGGGCCGTGCTGTCGTCAACATCTCGACGGTGGGCACGAGCGCCATGATCGGCCCCGACGGCACGATGCTCGACCGGCTGCCGCAGTACACGCCCGGCGCCATGGTCGAGGATCTGCCGCTGTCGACGACCATCACCCCTGGCATTCGTCTGGGAGCATGGATCGACTGGGCGCTGGGCATCGGCAGCGTCCTCGCGCTCGCCGGACTCGGCGTCGCCACTGCAATCGAGCGAAGGAGGGCGGATGCCTGACGTCATGATCGTCGTGCCCACCTACAACGAGATCGAGGGTCTGGAGCGCACGGTCGGGCGGCTGCGGCAGTCCGTGCCGCACGCCGAGCTCGTGATCATCGACGACGGCAGCCCCGACGGCACCGGTGAGCTCGCCGATCGGCTCGCCAAGACCGACGCGGGCACGCTGGTCATCCACCGCACCCAGCGGGGCTATCGCTCCGCCGTCATCGAGGGCATGCGGTTCGCGATGTCGCGCGGCGCGACCAAGGTGGTCGTGACCGACGCCGACGGCTCCTACGACGCGGACGGCCTGCCGGCGCTGCTGGAGCTCTCCCAGTCGGGCGTCGATCTCGTGATCGGATCCCGCTTCGTCGAGGGCAGCGACGTGCGGAACATGGGCGCTCGGCGTCGCATCGCCGCGAAGATCGGCAACGTGTACGCGCGCTCGGTGCTCTCGACCGCCGTGAAGGATCTGACCAGCAGCCTGCGCGTCTACCGCACGCGCATCCTCGAATCCATCGACCTCGATGCGATCCAGGTCGATGCGTACGCGTTCCAGATCGCCATGGCGGTGCGCGTCGCGCAGGCCGGCGGCACGATCGCAGAGGTGCCGATCGGCTTCATCGAGCGCGCCGTCGGCAGCTCCAAGATGCGCGTCTTCGAGGAGCTCGGCACCATCGGCGCCGTCACCAAGTGGGGGCTGTCCGGCGTGCGCGCCCTGCCGAAGCCGCCGCGCTGACCCAGCGCCCGCCCGCCGCCCGCCCGCCCGTCGGTCGAGGAGCGGCCGCAGGCCGCGTCACGAGCTTGGCGGGGCGCCCTGCGGGCGCCGCTTTGGATGGGCGAAAGTGGGGCTATGGCTGGGTCTGGTGGCGGGCCATGCTGGGTGTGCTGCGGTCGACGCCGGTCGGTCTTAGTGCTTGTGAGCCTGTTCACGAGCTTGGCGTGGAGGGCTTCCACGGGGACCGTGGATTGGTG
>NZ_JBISGY010000015.1:0-1095 GCF_045064095.1 Agrococcus sp. Ld7
CGTCACGACGCTTCTATGGGTGTTGTCAAGCCATGGCGGTTTCGAGGTGTCGGAAGATGGCGCGGGCGACGTAGCGTTTGAGGATGCGCTGGATGTCTTTGGCGCCTTTGCCTTGGGAGGTGCGGCGTGCGGCGTAGGCGATGGTGTCGGGGTCGTTCATGAGGCGGTGTTTGACGATGACGTAGAGCGCTTCGTTGAGGGCCCGGTTCTGGCCGCGGTTGAGGCGGTGGTGGCCGGATTTGCCGGACTGGACCGGTAGTGGTGCGGCGCCGGCCATGCGTGCGAACGCGTCTGCGGAGTGGATGCGGCCTGGGTGGGAGTAGGTGTCGAGGATGGTCGCGGCCGAGACGGGGCCGACGCCGGGCAGCTCCAGCACGGTGGGCACGAGTTGCGCGACGAGGTCCCGCAGGTGGCGTTCGTTCGCGGCCATCTCCGCGCGGATCGGGATGATGCGGCGGGCGAGCCGGATCGCTTCCTCGCGGGCGAAGGCGAGTTCGACGGTGTCGTCTTTGCGGGGCCGCCAGGCGGCGACCTGGTCGACGGTCGTGTTCGCGATCGACTCGCGTGCGTCGATGCCCAGCGGGTGGGTGCGCAGCAGCGCGATCAGTTGCTGCTTGGCCCGGTTGGATTCCTGCTTCAATGCCCGCCGCGCGGCCGCCAGCACGTGCAATGCCGCGCGCACGCCCTCCGCGCGCGGCGTGGCGAGCCGGTGCAGGTCGGCGTGCAAGATCGCGCGAGCCGCGGCGATCGCGTCGAACTGATCGGTCTTGCCATCTCTCGCGCGCGAGCCGCGTCCGGGCGGCCGCACCTCGAACACGGGTAGCCCCTCCCGCTGCAGCGCCCGCGTCAGCTGCGCCCCGTAGGAGCCCGACCCTTCCACGGCGACCGCGATCCGGGCGCCGCCGCGGCGCCGGATCCACGTGATTGCGCGGGCGATGCCTGCCTGACTGGTCGGGAACGTGCGTTCGGCGACCAGCCCTCCCGTGGCGGCGTCGACGATCGCGTACGCGTGTTTGGCTGCGTGCGTGTCGACACCGATGACATGCGTGAACGCTTCTGCGACGATGGGCATCGCGGTCCTCCTCAGAATCGGAT
>NZ_JBISGY010000016.1:0-2577 GCF_045064095.1 Agrococcus sp. Ld7
TGAGTATTCGTCTTTCTGGGGGCCACTGCTCGCGCGCGTGAGCGCCACTTCGGTCATGCACGATTCGCGTGCTTGAGCGCCGGTGTCGGGCTGGGTGAGCGCCACCTGGTTGGCTCCTTCCACCAAGTGAGGGACACGTGGTGGAAGGAGTACCGGCATGGTACGGAAGATCAAGGCGAAGCTGGTGTTGCAGCTTCGCGGGCAAGGGCTCTCGGGCAGGGCGATCGCTGTCGGGCAGGGCATGTCGCGGCATAGCGTGCAGGCGGTGCTCGATGCCGCCGACCGCGCCGGGCTGGCCTGGGCCGATGCGGACGACATGGCCGACGCGGAGGTCTACGCGGCGCTGTTCCCGGGCCGTGGGGAGCGGGAGAGCGTGTTCGTGCAGCCGGACTGGCAGCGGGTGCATCGAGAGCTGGCGAGGGTGGGGGTGACGCTGCGGCTGCTGCATCAGGAGTATGCCGATCGGGCCACGCGGGATCGGCTGGCGGCGATGAGCTACGACCGCTTCTGCCGCCTCTACGCGGACTACGCGAAGGTCACCGGCGCCTCATCGCGGGTCGGCCACAAGGCTGGCCGCAGCGTCGAGGTCGACTGGTCGGGGCCGACGATGCAGCTGCTGGATGCGACCACGGGCGAGGTGTCGAAGGTCTACTTGTTCGTCGCGTGCCTGCCGTTCAGCCGGTACGCGTTCGTGCAGGGGAGCCTGGACATGCGGCAGGAGTCGTGGCTGCGCGCGCACGCGGAGATGTTCGCGTTCTTCGGCGGCACGGTCCCGAGGATCGTGCCCGATAATCTCAAGACCGGCGTGATCGAGCGGCCACGGGAGGGCGAGATCGTCTTGAACGACGCCTACCGGGAGTTGGCCGCGCACTACTCGGCGGCGGTGCTGCCGGCACGCGTCCGCCACCCGAGAGACAAGCCGAGCGTCGAGAACACGGTCAGCCACGTGGCGACGTGGGTGATCGCGGGCCTGCGGGAGGAGACGTTCACGAGCATGGGCGTGCTGCAGGCGCGGATCCGTGAGCGGGTCACCGCCTACAACGACGAGCCGTTCCAGAAGCGCGCCGGCTCCCGGCGCAGCGTCTTCCTCGCGGAGGAGGCGCCGCTGCTGGGCGGACTTCCCGCGATCCCGTACGAGATCAGTTCCTGGACGTATGGGCGCAAGGTCGGCCGCAACGGGCACATCGTCTGGGCGCGGAACTTCTACTCGGCGCCCTTCGCTCACATCGGCGCCAGCGTGGACTTGCGGGTGACGGCCACGACGATCGACATCTACCGGGGCGATGAGCGCCTCACTAGCCATCTGCTGCTGCCAGCCACCGCCGTCAATCAGTATCGGACGCGCGAGACCGACCTGCCCGAGGGGCACGGCTGGCAGGCGTGGGACAGGGAACGGATCGACGCGTGGGCGACGCGCGTGGGCCCGTCGGCGACGGCGGTGATCGCCCGCGTGTTCGAGTCCGTGCCGGTCGCCGAGCAGGGCTTCGACCCGGCGCTGGCGATCCTGCGGCTGACGAAGCGCTTCTCCCCGACACGGGTGGAAGCGGCGTGCGAGCTTGCGCTGGCCGGCCCGGTCCGCTCGCCCCGCTACGCGCACCTGCGGCCGATCCTCGACACCGGCCAGGACAAGCTCGGCCGTCTCGACGACGAACCAGGAGGCGACGAAGCGGGCGGCTACGTGCGCGGCAGCGCCTACTACGCGGGAGGCGCCCGATGAGCATGCTCGATACCGAGACCAAGCGGAAGCTGCGGGAGATGAACGCGAGCGAGCTGCTCGAAGCCATCGACGGGCAAGACCAGTCGCTGACGATCAGCCTGCCGTTCGAAGAGCGCGTCCGGCTCGCCGTCGATGACGCCTACGCGGCCTTCACGCACTCGAAGGTCTCCGGCCTGATCCGCCGCGCGGGACTGCGCTACCCGAACGCCGACCTGCGGCGCCTGGACCTGCTCGAGGAGCGCGGCCTGGATCGGCACCTGCTCGCACAGCTGGGCTCCTGTTCGTTCGTGACCAGGCAGCAGAACGTCGTCTTCCAAGGCTTCACCGGATCCGGGAAGTCGTACCTGGGCTGCGCGATCGCCAAACGCGCCTGCGAGCACCGCATCCGCGCCCACTACATCCGCATGCCCGACCTCGAGGAAGCCTGGATCGCCGCGCAGGACAAGCCCGGCGGAGCCAGCAAGTTCCTCCGCAAATACGCCGCGTTCACGCTGCTGGTGATCGACGAATGGCTGCTCGACCGACCCAGCGACTCGATGCGCGGCATGCTGCTGGAACTGATGGAACGCCGCTACGGCGAGACATCGACGGTGCTCTGCACCCAATACCTGCAGAAGGATTGGCACCAGCGGCTCGGCGCCGGCGTCCACGCCGACGCCATCATGGACCGCATCGTCCACAACACCCTCTGGGTCGACACCGGCACCTACAACATGCGACAGCACACCGCACCCGCAGCGGCCGCATGAACCGAGGGTGAGCGCCAGCGGCGCCAAACC
This sequence comes from Agrococcus sp. Ld7, assembly GCF_045064095.1. Lineage (NCBI taxonomy): Bacteria > Bacillati > Actinomycetota > Actinomycetes > Micrococcales > Microbacteriaceae > Agrococcus > Agrococcus sp. Ld7. The sequence goes on from NZ_JBISGY010000016.1 coordinate 2,497, forward strand.
ACGCGATCCGCTGGCGCTCACCCGCACCAACCATGGCGCTACGCCGCACGAACAGGTGGCGCTCAGGAGGTCAAATACTCA
>NZ_JBISGY010000017.1:0-1339 GCF_045064095.1 Agrococcus sp. Ld7
CGTCACGACGCTTCTATGTGTTTTGTCAAGCCCATGACGGCTTCGAGGTGTCGGAAGATGGCGCGGGCGACGTAGCGTTTGAGGATCCGTTTGATGGCTTTGGCGCCCTTGCCTTCGGTGGTGCGGCGTTCGGCGTAGGCGATCGTCACAGGGTCGTTCATGAGCCGGTGCTTGACGATGACGTAGAGCGCTTCGTTGAGGGCTCGGTTCTGGCCGCGATTGAGGCGGTGGTAGCCGGATTTGCCGGACTGGACGGGCAGCGGTGCGGTCCCAGCCATGCGCGCGAACGCGTCTGCTGAGTGGATGCGGCCGTGGTGCGAGTAGGCGTCGAGGATGACTGCGGCGGAGACCGGCCCGACGCCGGGCAGCGTCAGCAGGCTGGGCGCGAGCTGTTCCACGAGCGTCTCCATGCGCTGCTTGTTCTCGCGCAGCTCGGCGCGCATCGGGATGATGCGGCGGGCGAGCCGGGTCGCTTCGGCGCGGGCGGTGGCGAGCTCGATCGTGTCGTCTTTGCGGGACCGCCAGGCGGCGATCTGGTCGATGGTCGCGTTCGCGATCTTCTCGCGTGCGTCGACGCCCAGGGCATGGGTGCGTAGCAGGGCGATGAGTTGCTGCTTGGCGCGGTTGGCGTCCTGCTTCATCGCCCGGCGGGCGCTGGTGAGCACGTGCAGCGCAGCCCGGACCCCTGCCGCTTTCGGCGTCGCAACACGGCCGGCGTCGGCGCGCAGGATCGACCGGGCCGCCGCGACCGCGTCGAACTGATCGGTCTTCCCGTCGCGGGCGCGCGAGCCCCGTCCCGGCGGCCGCACCTCGAATACCGGCAGCCCGTCCTGCAGCACGGCGCGCGTCAGCTGTGCCCCGTAGGAGCCCGAGCCCTCGACCGCCACCGCGAGCCGCTCACCGCCTCGGCGGCGCATCCAGCCGACCGCGCGCGCCAGCCCGGCCTGACTGGTCGGGAACGTCCGCTCCGCGACCAGCCCTCCCGTGGCGGCGTCGACGATCGCGTACGCGTGTTTGGCTGCGTGCGTGTCGACACCGATGACATGCGTGAACGCTTCTGCGACGATGGGCATCGCGGTCCTCCTCAGAATCGGATCGTGTCGGTCCGGTCCGAGAAGCACCCGCTGCGGCAACTCTCTAAGGAGCCACGACCCTCACGGGTCGGGCATGCTTCTATCAAGCCAAGGCAGGTCTCGGGCCGGCTCCGGCGACCGCCAGGCGGGCATGTCGTGACCAAGACACCCGATCACTCAGGGTCAGAGACCAGTAGAGCCACGCCCGACCATCACCGAAGCCAGCCTGCACCGATCACGGACCGGTATCCACCATTAGAGAGACC
>NZ_JBISGY010000018.1:0-1505 GCF_045064095.1 Agrococcus sp. Ld7
GGGCTATGGCTGGGTCTGGTGGCGGGCCATGCTGGGTGTGCTGCGGTCGACGCCGGTCGGTCTTAGTGCTTGTGAGCCTGTTCACGAGCTTGGCGTGGAGGGCTTCCACGGGGACCGTGGATTGGTGCTTCGAGCCCGCCTAGGAGATTCCTGATCTACCTTTCCCTCCCCGCAGCGCGTGACGTCGACAGCCGTCGGCGCCGGAGGATCTGGGGTCGGAGGAGACCATGGACGCGGCAGAGGGAATGGACGTGCTGCATCAGTGCTGCGCGGGAATGGATATCTCGAAGGCGGACGCGAAGGTATGCCTGCGCACGCCATCGACGGGCGGCAGGTTCAAGCAGACGATCACCACCTACGGGGCGACCAGCGGCGAGGTCCTGCGGCTGCGGCGCGACCTCGAACAGGCGCAGGTGTCGCTGGTGGTGATGGAAGCGACCGGCGACTACTGGAAGCCGTTCTTCTTCCCGCTGGCCGAGACGCTGTCCGTGGAGCTGGTGAACGCGAAGCAGGCCAGGAACATCCCGGGCCGGAAGACGGACGTGTCGGACGCGGCATGGCTGGCGAAGCTGGCCGCGTACGGGCTGCTGCGGGCCTCGTTCGTGCCCGAGGAACCGATCCGGCAGCTGCGAGACCTCACCCGCGCCCGCTCCGCGCTGGCGCAGGAGCAAGTGCGGGAGTTCTCCCGGCTGGAGCGGATGCTCGAAGACACCGGCATCAAGCTCTCCAGCAAAGCGTCCTCGCTGACGACGAAGTCCTCCCGGACGATCCTGGAAGCGCTCATCGCCGGCGCTCATGATCCGGCCGTGCTGGCCGAGTTCGCGACCCGGCAGATGCGCGAAGACATGCCGGGCCTGCTGGACGCGCTCACGGGCCGCTTCACCGAGCACCACGCGTTCATGGCGCGGCTGCGGCTGGACCGCATCGATGACCTCGACCGCAGCATCGGCGTCCTGGACGCGCGGATCGATCAGGTGATCGAACCCTTTCGCGACGCCCGGGAGCTGCTGACCACGATTCCCGGGATCTCGATGATCGTCGCGGCCGTGATCATCGCTGAGACCGGCGGCACGATGGACGCGTTCCCGACCCCCGGGCATCTGGCCTCGTGGGCGGGCCTCTGTCCGGGCCAGAACGAGTCCGCCGGCCGTGTCAAGAGCACCAGGACACGGCCCGGGAACCGCTATCTGAAGGGCGCGCTCGGCATCGCAGCGATGTCCGCCACACGGTCGAAGCACACCTACCTGGCCGCCAAATACCGACGCATCCAGGCCCGCAATCGCAAGCGCTCGCTCATCGCGCTCGTCGCGATCGAGCACACCATCCTCGTCGCCGCCTGGAAGATGCTCACCACTGGCGAGGCCTGGCACGAGCTCGGCGTCGACTACTACGACCACCGCAACCCCGACCAGATCAAACGACGCGCGCTCCGCAGCCTGCGCGGCCTCGGCTACGACGTCGACCTCACACCAGCAGCCGCATAGCTCACGTCACTTTCCTAGGAG
>NZ_JBISGY010000019.1:0-1306 GCF_045064095.1 Agrococcus sp. Ld7
TGTGATGAGTCGCGACATAGGTCTCACCTGAGTCGCGACATAGGTCACGAGTTGGGAGCCCCTGGCCATCGGCCGGGGGCTTTCTGCGTGTTCCGCCAGTAGCTGCGGTTGGGCTGGATGTCGTTGGTGGCGATGATCTCGCCGGTTTCGAGGTCGACGACGGTGGCGGTGGTGTCGTCGAGCAGCGCGAGGATACGTCGGCCGCGGTGCGTGGCGCCGATGGCGAGGTGGTGCATGCGGCCCGCTCGGCGGATGCTGACCCGGCCCTGCTGGTCGACGTGGTCGTAGCGGATGCGGAAGTGGCCCGCGGCGCGGGGTCCGGCGGGGAGCGCTTTCGGGGTGGCTCGGTAGGCGTGTCCGGGGGTGTGACGGTCGTTGGCGCGGTGGGGTCGCTGTTCGTTGTAGTGGTGGCGGAATCGCTCGAGCTGCGCTTGCAGCTCCGCGAGGGTGGCGGCGGTGGGCTGCTTACGGAGCCAGCGCTTGAGGGTCTGGTGGAAGCGCTCGATCTTGCCCTGCGTCTGGGGATGGCCCGGTGCGCCGTTCTTCTGTCTGACGCCCAGCAGCGGCAGCACGTATTCGAACGCGTTGCGGCCGCCGCCGAAGCGGGCAGTGAACACGCGGCCGTTGTCGGTGAGGGTGGAAGCGGGTACGCCGTGCTCCTCGGTGGCGGCGAGGAAGACGGCCACGACGATCTCGCCGGTGACGGGCGCGTGGGCGGTGCAGGAGAGCAGGAAGCGGGCGTGGTCGTCGAGCCAGTTCAGGATCTCCACGTCGCTGCCGTCGGCGAGGCGCCAGTGGGTGAAGTCCGACTGCCAGGTCTCGTTGGGCTGCGCGGCCTCGAAGCGGATCCACGACGACCGGGGCCGCTTGCGCGGCTCGGGTATGACCAGGCCCGCATCGTGCAGGATGCGCCGGATGGTGGAGGTCGACGGTGCGGCCAGCCCTTCGCGCTCGAGGTGCCAGCCGATCGTGACGGGGCCGGCGTCGCTGCCCTGGCCGGTCAGCTCCTGCCGCAGCTCCACGATCCGATCACGGACCTTCGCCGGCGTCCGGTGCGGGCTGCTGCGCGGTGCGCGCGAGCGGGCTTCGACCGCCTCGATGCCGCCGTCCCGGTAGCGGGCGAGCAGCCGATGCAGATGACGTCGGGAGAGGCCATACTCGGCCGCCGCTGCCGTCACCGACAGCTGCTTCGAGACGATCTTCAACACGGCCACCCGAGCGCGAGACATGCCAGCGACTGTGACCTATGTCGCGACTCATGAGCGACCTATCAAGTGAGACCTATGTCGTGAACCCGGACACCTCC
>NZ_JBISGY010000020.1:0-1437 GCF_045064095.1 Agrococcus sp. Ld7
TGAACTGGTCCCCGAAAGTTGGACCGGTTTGACGGGAGCCTAGCCCGTGAGGACCTGAGTCCGGTGTTCCACCGGGCTCAGGTCCTTTCTGGTTGAGGAGATTCGCTCCTCGTTGTACCAGCGCATGTAGTCATCGAGCTCGGCCAGGAACGTGTCGATGCTGTCGAACTGGTCGTGGTTGAACATCTCTTCCTTCAAGTGTCCGAAGAAGCCCTCCATGACCGCGTTGTCGAGGCAGTTGCCCTTGCGAGACATCGACTGGGTTGCTTTGCCTCTGAGGATCTTCCGCCACGAGGCGTGCTGATATTGGAAGCCCTGATCCGAGTGCACGATCGGCTGCTGGCCCCGCTCGAGCGTCGCCACAGCGGCCTTCAGCGCGCTGTTGGTCAGCTCCAGCGTGGGCGAGACACCGCGCGAATACGAGACGATCTTCCGCTCGTGCAGATCGAGCACGGGCGAGAGGAACACCTTCGTCTCGCCGATGCGGAACTCGGTCACGTCCGTGACCCACTTCTGATTCGGGCCCGCAGCGTCGAAGTCGCGCTGCAGCAGGTTCGGGACGACTTTGCCGACCTCGCCCTTGAACGACTGGAACTTCCGCTGGCGGACCTTGCTCTTCAGGCCCAGTTGCCGCATCAGCTTCAGCACCGTCTTCTTCGCCACGATCCAGCCAACGCGGCGAAGCTGCGCGTGGATGCGGCGATACCCGTAGCGCTTTTTCGCAGCTTTGAACACGGCACGGATCTCGGCCTTCAGCTCCGCCTGCGGATCCGGCAGCGCGGACCTGGCCTGGTGGTAGAAGAACGTCGACCGGGGCAGGCCGGCGACTTGGAGCAGCACTTCGAGGCGGTGCTCGGCCTTGAGGGAGATGACGGCCTGGACCCTCAGTCTCGCGGTTGCTCCCTCAAGGCCTTGAGTTTTCCCAGGTACGCGACCTTCGCCCGCAGCAGCTCATTCTCGCGCCGCAGCCGCTCCAGTTCGCCCTCACCTCCCGGCACTGCCTCGGGCGGCTCCGATTGTCGGCCCCTCGGTTTCGGCCGCAACGCGTCGGGGCCGTCGCGGCGATAGTCTCGCGCCCAACGCTGCAACAGCTTCGGCGAAGACAGCCCCGCTTCCGCAGCCAGTTCGGTGAACAACTCCCCGTCGAGCGCGCGCTCGACGAGCGCGAGCTTCAACTCGAACGAATACGACCGCGGGGCCGTCCTGCCATTCACGAGCGCGTCCCCACCTCTGATCCGCCAGCGTCGATACAAGGCGTTCACGGGATCTCGCGCGACACCAAGAACCGTGGCCGTCGAGCCGGACCCGTGGCCCAGCTCGAACCACGCTATCGCCGCCTCGCGCTGCTCTTCAGACAGAGAACTTCTTCGATCCATACGACAACTCCCCGGAAGTCGGAACTGAGATTCTCAGTCCAACTTCCGGGGAGCAGTTCAC
>NZ_JBISGY010000021.1:0-14809 GCF_045064095.1 Agrococcus sp. Ld7
GCCCAGCTCGAACCACGCTATCGCCGCCTCGCGCTGCTCTTCAGACAGAGAACTTCTTCGATCCATACGACAACTCCCCGGAAGTCGGAACTGAGATTCTCAGTCCAACTTCCGGGGAGCAGTTCACCACCGGCCCGGGGCTTTCTTCGTGCGGTATCGGCAGCGGTGTGCGCGGCAGCGCGGTCGGCGCTGCTCACGCCTCCATCGAGAGCGTGGCGACAGTCTTGGACACCGTGTCGCCCTCCTTGTGGAGGAACACGATCTGGCCGAATCCGACGTGCGACCAGCCGTCGGTGTCGTCGGTCAGTGCCTCGGAGGCGAAGATGGCGCCTGTCGCCTCTCCCTCCTCGCACGTCTCGAACTCGTAGGTGGTCTCGTTCTTCTCGAAGTTGCGCCCCATCAGGAGGTACATCGGCTCCAGCAGCATCGACAGGTCGAAGTCGTCCGTGCCCGGGCCGGATTCGCGCAGCTGCTCCCAGTCGCCGGACGGATTCGTCTCGCCGTGCAGCCCCAGACCGGCGTTGACACCGATGATGCGATTCGCGGACACCAGCGACAGCTTCAGCTTGGTCAGGCCAGGGAGGCTGAGATCCGCCATCGCCTTGGCGATCAGCTGGATCATCCGCTCGACCGCACGCTGCACGTCCTCGTCGCTGTCACCCTCGAGCAGTGAGAGCAACAGCACGGAGAGGAACTCCGTGTCGGTCGAGCCCCGCATCTGCTGCAGGTAGTCGTCTGAGCAGTGCTGCAGGAGCTCCCGCTGCAGGAGCTGCCAGTTGGGCAGGTAGCCGTTCTGGGCGATGATCCAGGGGCTCCCGGTGAACGAGAAGGGGTGGCAGTTCTCGTCCGCCAGCACGACCTTCGCGTCGTAGGCAGCCGCCCTGACGTGGGCAAGCATCGTGTGGGCGCGCAGGCTCGGAACGATGTGCGGGAGGTTGTCGTCGTAGAAGGCCGCCATGGGCCGGTGGTAGATGAGCGGCTCCTCCGGGTTGTGCAGGTGCTCGCTCCATGCGCCGAACCCCCACCCGGCCAGCTGCAGCTCCGGGTGGCGCTCAGGGTCGAGCGCTTGGTTGACCAGGCTGTTCGTCGGCGTGAGGAGCAGCTGCTCCAGCGGGGTCTCCGGTCCGATGAACGCGAGCACTCGGCACATAGGTTTCCTCCACGGACGGTCGCTTGGGCATGACGCTCGACAGCCTATGGCCCGAGCAGCGCTCGCCTTGCCGCTCACGGGGTTCGGTGGACCCCGTGGATCACCCGTGGACGCCGTCGCCCACCCGCGCGATCATGGTGCGATGAGCAAGGCAGATGCCGTCGGCGGCCCGGCCGTGCCGGCGCGGCCGCTGCGGTACGCCATCAACGTCACGCTCGATGGCTGCGTGCACCACGAGGCGGGGAGCCCTCCGGGCGAGGAGTCGATGCGCTTCTGGACGGCGGAGCTCGAACGAGCGGATGCGCTGCTCTACGGGCGAGTGACCTACGAGCTGATGGAGTCGGCCTGGCGACGCCCCGCCTCGGGTGCGTGGCCGGACTGGATGGAGTCGTGGGAGCTGCCGTTCGCCGAGGCGATCGATCGCACCAGGAAGCACGTCGTCTCGAGCACGCTCCGCGGCGTCGACTGGAACGCCGAGCTCGTGCGTGGCGAGCTGGGCCAGGCGGTCCGGCGACTCAAGGCGCAGCCCGGCAAGGGCCTCGCCACCGGGGGAGTGGCGCTCCCGCGAGCGCTCGCCGATAAGGGGCTGATCGACGAGTACGTGTTCGTCGTGCAGCCGGTGCTCGCCGGGCACGGACCCCGGCTGCTCGACGACCTGCATGCGCGCATCCGGCTTGAGCTCGTGGATCGGAACGAGTTCCGCTCTGGCGCGGTCGCGCTGCGCTACCGACCCGTGCAGGCAGGTTCAGGAGACTCCCCGCCTGCAGCCATCGGCGACGTGTAGCGTCGTCGCCATCGGCGCCGTTGCCGATGGAAGATATGCGAATGCAGGTGGATTCGTGCATGCCGGCGGATCCAGCAACGAAGGAGGCCGCATGAGTATCAACGACGACGACATCACCACCACGACCGGATCCGGCGGGGAGGGCACCGCTGATGGCGGCGCGAACCCCGACGGCCACGATGGTGGCGCGGATGGCAGCGCCTCGCAGGGCGAGGGCACTGCCGATGGCGGCGCGAACCCCGACGGCCACGATGGTGGCGCGGATGGCAGCGCCTCGCAGGGCGAGGGCACTGCCGATGGCGGGGCCAACCCCGACGGCCACGACGGCGGCGCGGACGGCTCGGCTTGACGCCTCACGCACAGCGCGGGTCGGGTGACCGGCCCGCGCTCTCCCGTCTCACCGGCGTGTCCGCCGAGGCGTTCGCCGAGCAGCACTGGGGACAGCGGCCGCTGCTGAGCACGGTCGCGCAGCGGGGCGAGGGCTTCTCCGACCTGTTCAGCCTCGACGCCGTCGACGAGCTGGTCGCCGACCGTGCGGTGCGCACCCCGTTCGTGCGGATGGCCCGCGAGGGGGCGGTGCTCGCCCCAGCCCGGTACACGTCCGGCGGCGGATACGGCGCCGAGGTCGCCGATCAGCTGGACTCGGCGAAGGTGCTCAGCGAGCTCGCCGACGGCTCGACGCTCGTGCTGCAGGGACTGCATCGCACCTGGCCGGCGCTCGCCGAGTTCATCCGGCAGCTGGACGCCGACCTGGGCCGCAGCTGCCAGGCCAACGCCTACATCACGCCGGCATCCTCGCGCGGGTTCGACCCGCACTACGACGTGCACGACGTGTTCGTCATGCAGGTCCACGGCGAGAAGGCGTGGACGATCCACGACCCGGTGCACCCGGATCCGCTGCCAGGGCAGCCGTGGTCCGACCATCGCGACGCGGTCGCCGAGCGCGCCGCGGGCGCGCCTCATCTCCAGCAGACGCTGGCGCCAGGCGACGTGCTCTACCTGCCGCGCGGCTGGATCCACTCGGCGACCGCGCTTGGCGGCACCTCGATCCACGTCACGATCGGGATCTCCAGCCGCACCCGCTACGACGTCGCGCGCGAACTGCTCGCCGAGCTCGCGGGCAGTGCGAGCCTGCGGCGATCGCTGCCGCTCGGCGCGAGCGAGCCGGGCTCGGATGCCGCGCGCGACGAAGTCGAAGCGACGATCGCCGAGCTCACCGCGGGCCTTGCCGCCCCAGCGCTCATCGATGCGGTCGCCACGCGTCTCGGTGCGTCGCGCAGCCCGGCGCGTGCCGCCCCCATCCGGCCGCTCGCCACGATCGACGCGCTCGGAGCGCTCGACGCGCACACGCTCCTGGCGTGGCGCCCGGGGCTCCAGGCACGGATCGCGACCGACGGCACCGATGTTCGCATCGAGCTGGGTTCGACGACCGTGACGCTGCCGGCCGAGGCGGCCGAGGCGCTCGGTGCGCTGCATCGCGGCGACGCCTGGGAGGCTGGGAGCCTGCCTGGCCTCGACGAGGCATCCTCGCTCGTGGTCGCGCGTCGGCTGCTCCGGGAAGCGATCCTGGTGCTCGCGTGACCAACGCAGCAGCTCGGCAGGCGGCGCGCTCGGCGCCGGGCGCCTGGCAGCCGTGCAGCGATCGGTCGCTCGAGCGCGGTGACCCGCTTGCCGGCACGAGCGGCTTCGGCGAGCGCTGGTTCCTCGTCGAGGTCGATGGCTCCTGGGGCGACCATGCGCTGCTGCAGTCCCGGCTCGAACCCGGGCTCGCCCGTCGCCTGGTGCGGCGCATCGAGGGTGCCGGCATGCGGCCGCTCGCCATCCGCCGGCCGGGCCGCCGTGCCGACGAGCGCCGGGCGCAGCACGTGTGGCGCTGGGCGATCGTGGATGCGCGCCCCGGCACGGAATCCACGCGATGGGGGCAGGTCGAGCAGCCCGAGCAGCTGCTGGACGTGCCGCTGGATGGCTCGACCGGCACGGCATCCGAGGCGCCCATCATCTGCGTGTGCACGCACGCCCGCCACGACCGATGCTGCGCGGTGCGCGGGCGGCCAGCGCTCGCGAGCCTGGTCGAGGCCTACCCCGACGAGACCTGGGAGTGCTCGCACCTGGGCGGTGACCGCTTCGCCGCCACGATGATGGTGTTCCCGCATGCGCTGCACTTCGGCCGGGTGCGCGCGGATGCCGCAGTCGGGATCGTGGACGCGTACCTGCGCGGGCACATCGAGCAGCGCTTCTTCCGGGGGCGCGCGTCGCTCCCGAACGTCGTGCAGGCCGCCTGCAGCCACGCGGCCGAAGCCACAGAGGACGACCGGATCGACGCCTTCACGCTGATCGATTCCACAGACGTGGATGGCGCCTGGACGGTGCGGCTCCGCCACGACGCCGCTGACGGCACTCCTGCCGAAGACGCGACACCCGGCACCACGGTGGTCACCGTCGAGCTGCAGGAGGCGCTCTCCGAACCGATCCTGAGCACGTGTGCTGCGACGATTCCCGCGCGAGTGCGCACCTTCACCCTGAGCGCCGTGACCGTCGCCGTGGACGAACGCGCGCCGGAGAGCCAAGATGGGGCGATGAGCGAGCGATACGAGGTAGGCGACCACGTCAGCTGGAACTCGGAGGCGGGCCGGGTCTCGGGCACGATCACGGCGGTGCACACGAGCGACTTCGACTACAAGGGTCATACGCGCCGCGCGAGCGACGATGAGCCGCAGTATGAGATCAAGAGCGACAAGACCGATCACATCGCCGCCCACAAGGGCTCGGCGCTCCGCAAGCTCCAGGGCTGACGCGGTGCACCCGCTTCTGCTGCACGCGACGCAGGCCGCGCCGCAGCGTCGCGCCGGTCAGCTGCCCGTCGCTCGCGTGTAGCGCAGCAGCAGCTCGTCGCCCGAGCGCAGCACGGCGGCGAGCGCCATGGCGGTCGGCGTCGCCCCAGCACTGCGAGCGATGCGGCCCGCGTCGCCACCCTCGAGCGTGGGGGCGAGCGTGAGGCAGAGCTCGTCGACGGCTCCTGCGGCGAGGAACGCGCCGAACACGCTCGGGCCGCCCTCGGCGTGGATGTGCTGCAGCCCGCGGGCGCTGAGGTCGTCGCGCACGCGCGTCGGATCGACATCCGTCTCGCCGACCGCGACGACGTCGGCCACGCGCGCGAGCGCCTTCCGGCGATCGGCAGGTGCAGCATCCACGGTGTAGACGACGGGGCGCACGGGCGCATCGGTGAACACCGTCGAGTCGGGGTCGAGCTCGAGCGATCGGGTCACGAGCGCGAAGACGGGCTGGTCCGGCAGCCCGTGCGCCGCGCGCCATGCCTCGTCTGCGGCATGCAGCCGCATGGGGCCGTAGCCCTCGGCGCGCACCGTGCCCGCGCCCACCAGCACGGCGTGCGCCGGTCTGCGCAGCAGGTCGAACACCCGGCGGTCGGCGGCGTCGCCCAGGCCGCCGGAGCGATCCTCGCGGGTCACCGCGCCGTCGAGGCTAGCGATGAAGTTCATGCGCAGCCACGAGCGGTCGGGCGGGAAGGCGTAGGTCTCGAGCAGCGAGGCGTCGTCGACGGCGCCGGCGGGCTCGGGCCACAGGCGGTCGATGGGCACGGTCGTGGAAGGGGGCATGATCGCTCAGACGTTGAGGGTCGGATGGGTGTTGTGCTCGAGCCGAGCTGGCGGTCGCAGCCCCAGGATCGCCTCGGTCATCCGCACGGCGTCCACGGACTGCGCGACGTCGTGCACCCGCACGATCCGGGCACCGGCGAGGATGCAGGCGGTCAGCGCCGCGAGCGAACCCGCGAGCCGCTCGTGCTTCGGGCGGTCGAGCGTCTCGCCGATGAAATCCTTGTTCGAGACCGCGACCAGCAGCGGCAGCCCCAGGCCGCCCAGCTCGTGCAGCCGGCGGGTGAGCTCGAGGGAGTGCAGGGTGTTCTTGTCGAGGTCATGGCCCGGGTCGATGATGATGCGGGAACGGGGGATGCCCGCGGCCTCCGCGCGGCCGACGCGCTCCTGCAGGAAGGCGCGCACCTCGTCGACCACGTCATCGAAGCGGGCAGGGGGCTTCTCCTGCCTGGGCGGGCCCACGCTGTGGGTGATGACGACGTGCGCGCCGCCCTCGGCGATGACGCCCGCCATTTCGGGGTCGGCGAGACCGCTGGTGTCGTTCACGACCGCGGCGCCCGCCCGGATCGCCGCGCGAGCGACGGCGGCGCGGTTGGTGTCGACCGAGATGACGGCGCCCGGCCGCACGGCCAGCACCGCCTCGACGACGGGCACGACCCGATCGATCTCGGCCTCGACGGAGACCGCCGGGCCGCGGCCGAAGGGCACGCCGCCGACGTCGACCCAGTCGGCGCCCAGCTCGATCGCCCGCAGCGCGTGCGCGACGGCGCGGTCGAGCGCGAAGGTCGCGCCCTGGTCGAAGAAGGAGTCGGGCGTGCGGTTGACGATCGCCATCACGACGATCCTGCGATCGAGGTCGAACTCGCGGCCGCCGATGCGGCGCGCGCTCACCGGCGGCTGCCGATGCTGTCGCGGATCGCGTCGGACGCATCCCAGTCGTTCGCGTGCATGGCGGCGACCACCGTGCCGCCGCGCACCCAGAAGGCGCGGAAGGCATCGCCCGCCAGCACATCCGTGGAGCCCTCGATGTCCACCCGGTCGTAGCCGTCGGGCCCGACGCTGCCGACGTACTCCATGCCGAGGTCGTACTGGTCGGTGAAGAAGTAGGGGAGGCGCTCGTAGGGCTCGTCGGCCCCGGCCAGGTTGCGAGCGGCGACCTTCGCCTGCTCGATCGCCGTATCCCAGTGCTCCACGCGGATGCGCCTGCCGAGCACCGGGTGGTCGTGGTTGGCGATGTCGCCGATCGCCAGCACCCGCGGATCGGAGGTGCGCAGCATCGCGTCGACGAGCACGCCCCCGCCCTGCTCGCGAGTGGCGATCTCGAGCCCGGCCGATGCCGCGAGCTCCACGTCGGGGGTGACGCCGATCGCGGCGATGCGCACGTCCGCGTCGGCGAGATCCGCAGGCGTCACCGTGGTGCTCAGGCGCAGATCGACGCCGTGACCGCGGTGCAGGTCGGCGAAGACCGTGGCGACCTCGGGCCCCAGCACGCGCTCGAGCGGCAGGGCGGCGGTCTCGAACACGGTCACGTCGGAGCCCGCCTCGCGGGCTGCTGCCGCCACCTCCAGGCCGATCCACCCGGCACCGACGATCGCCACCTTGGTGCCGGATCGGAACGCCTCCTTGAGCCGCGTGCTGTCCTCGACGGAGCGGAGCGTCAGGAACTCGCCGACGTCGTCGCCCATGTCGAGCTGACGAGCAGTGGCTCCGGTGGCGAGCAGCAGGGCGTCGTAGCTGACCTCGGCCGATGGCCCGCCGCCGGCCGGCTCGAGGCGCACGATGCGGCGCTCGCGGTCGATGGCGGTCGCGCGGGTGCCGAGCCGCAGGTCGATGTCGTGCTCGAGGTACCAGGGCTGCTCGTGGACGAGCGCCGAGTCGAACGCGTCCTTGCCGAGCAGGTAGCCCTTCGATAGCGGCGGCCGCTCGTAGGGCGGCGTCGGTTCGGCGCCGACCAGCACGATCTCGCCGTCGTAGCCCTGCGCGCGCAACTCGGTCGCAGCGGTCGCGCCTGCCAGACCTGCCCCGATGATGACGATGCTCATGACACCGACCCTTCTGCAAGGCCCGGTCATACGAGGCCCGGCCGTCCTTCGATCGAACACCCGAAGCATCGTTCCGTCAATGAAACGGCGCGTCAGAGCACGAGCGGCAGCAGCGAGACGAGCAAGGCGGCCAGGCCGAGGGCCGTCAGCACCCCGCCGACGAGCAGCAGCAGGCGCTCCGCGGCGCGGGGGCCCGACAGTCGCATGCGCGAGGGGTGTCGGTCGCTCACCTGCGCATCCTGCTCGTCCGCGTCGTCGAGTCGTAGCTGCTCGTTCCTCGAGAGCATGCGCTCGTGGAACCCACCGCCGGCGTACCAGCGGGCGCGCGCCCGGTCGCCGACCGGCACGACGGCGATGCGTGTCGGCGACCAGGTGCCGCCGGATGCGCGCAGCAGAGAGCCCGCGAGCAGCAGCGGGATGCCGGGCACGAGGCAGAGCCAGGACATGAGCTCACCGATGCCGGCGGCTGCGTCGATCGGCTGCACGGCTCAACGGTAGCGGCGCCTGACCGACGTGGCCATCAGGCGACGACCCTGCGAACGAAATCGCGGGGTGGCATGACCAGCCGCCCGTGCCAGGCGGGCCCCAGATCGAGGAGATCATGGTCGCTGGTCACGATGATGAGCGCGTCGACCGCGGAGTCCTTCGCGAGCGCGACGATGAGGTTGTCCTCGTAGTCTGCGACGCCATGGTGCAGCGCGACCGGCTCGATGACCGCACCGCCGGAGAAGTCGCACATCTCCGTGACTGCGGCGACGAACGCCTCGATGGTCGATTCGCTCTGCCCGACGTTGCGCATGACGCGAGCGATGTTCCGCAGGATGTGGGGAGAGGTGAACAAGCGGAAGCGCGCCGTGAACGCGAGCGAAACGGCGTCTGCGGCCGGGTTGGCCGTCGTCGGCGGGACCTCGGGGAGCAGCGGCCAACTGCCATCGTCACCGAGGATGTAGTCGAGGTAGATGTTGACGTCGAAGACGACCGCGGTCGCCGGGTCGATCACGAGGAGGCGGACTCTCGGATGAGCTCCAGTACCTCGTCGGTGGAGTAGCGCCGCCCTCCACGCTCGGTTCTCGCCTGCTCTCGAATCGCGTGAAGCCGCTCGACTCGGAGCCGGGACTGATACTCGCGAACGGCGAGGCGCAGGAACTCGCTACGGTTTCCGTGCCCGAAGTGCTGCACGACCTCGTCGAGGGCTGGGCGCAGGTCGTCTGAAACGGCGATGCCGACTGTCTTTGCGCTCATCTGTCCTCCAGTTGCCTATCCATAATCAACGCACTTCACCCTAGCGATCCGGGTGCTGCGCCACAACGGTTCGATCTCGTCGAGTACCGGAGCACAGATCAGCCGCCCGGCTGCACCGCATCCTTGTCGCGCAGGATCGCCGGCAGCACGATGTGCGCGTCGGGGATCATGCCCGGCGTCACCCGCTGGCGGAAGATCCAGTAGCTCCACGCCTGGTAGGCGAGGATGATCGGCAGGCTGACAGCCACGACGATCGTCATGACGCCGAGCGTGTAGGGGCCGCTGGCCGCGTTCATGAGCGTCAGGTCGAAGGCCGGATCGATCGTCGAGGGCAGCACCCGCGGGAACATGCCGGCGAAGATCGCCGCCGTGCCGAACAGGCCGAAGCCCGCGTAGCCGGTGAAGGCGAGGCCCTCCTTGCGGCGACGAGCCTGGACGATGCCGAATGCCGCGGCGGCGACCGCGAGCACGACGGCCGCCCAGGAGACCGCATTCCCGCCGTGCTCGAGCTGCACCCAGATGGCCCACACGGCAGCCGGCACCAGGCACAGCGGTGCCCAGCGGGCCGCGAAGACCGCCGAGCGCTCGCGCACGGGTCCGTCGGCCTTCAGCGCGAGGAAGGTCGCGGAGTGCGCGAGCGAGAAGCCCACGACCGCGAGCCCACCGAGGATCGCCGGCGCCGTCAGCCAGACGAACGGTCCGCCGACGCGGTCGCCGTTCGCGTCGATCGGCAGGCCGAGCGAGGTGAGCGTGAGCATGGCGCCGATGCAGAAGGCGGCGATGAGGGAGCCGACGCCGATGCCCGCCGTCCAGAGCTCCCGCCAGCGCTCGGTGTGCACCTTGCCGCGCCACTCGATCGAGACGGCGCGCACGATGAGGCCGACAAGCGCAATCGTGAGCGGCAGGTAGAGGGTCGAGAACAGCGATGCGTACCAGAGCGGGAAGGCGGCGAACGTGCCGGCGCCCGCGGTGATCAGCCACACCTCGTTGCCGTCCCAGACGGGGCCGATGGTGTTGAGCATGACGCGACGCTCGCGCTCGTCGCGGGTGCTGAACAGCATCCGCATGCCGACGCCGAGATCGAACCCCTCCAGCAGCAGGTAGCCGATCCACAGCGCGGCGATGATGACGAACCAGGTGACGGCAAGCGGTTCCATGATGGCTCCTTGGATGCTCTGGCGGCTCAGTACGCGAACGACAGCACGTCGTGGTCGCCGCCCGGTCGGTCGGGATCGTCGTGCTCGTCGTGCTTGGGTGCGAGCTCCGGCATGGCGCTCGCGACACCGCCGCGCACGTAGGTCACGAGCAGGCCGAGCTCCACCACCATCAGCGCCGCGTACACGGCCGTCAGCGTGATGACGGAGAAGAGCATCTCGCCAGCGGTGACGCCGCCGGAGACCGCCGCGGCCGTGAACATGAACACGCCGTCGATGCCAGAGGGGTCGGGGTTCGGGGCGACAACGAAGGGCTGGCGGCCGATCTCGGTGAAGATCCAGCCGGCGATGTTGCCCGCGAAGGGCGCGAGGATGCCGAGGATGGCCAGGCGCATGATCCAGGGCGATCGCGGCACCGTCCCCTGACGGGTCAGCCACAGCGCGACCAGCGCGCCGAAGGCCGTGATGCCGCCCAGGCCGATCATGAGGCGGAAGCCCCAGTAGGTGACCCACATCGGCGGCACGTACTGCACGTCGGTGCCTGCGAGCTCGCCGTAGATCGCCTCGTTCGGCACGGTCTCGCCGTACTGGTTCTGGTACTGCACCTCGAGGTCGGAGATGCCGGGCATGTCGGCGCCCCACTCGCCGGTGCCGAGGAATCCCAGCAGGCCCGGGATCTCGATGAGCGTGACCACCTGCGTGCAGTCAGTCGCGCCCGGGTCGCCGATGGAGAGGATCGAGAACGACGAGCCCGTGTGACAGGCGGCCTCGGCGGAGGCCATCTTCATCGGCTGCTGCTCGTACATGAGCTTGGCCTGCCAGTCACCGGTGAGCCCGGTGCCGCCGAAGGCCACGATGGCCATGACCGCTCCGAAGCGCAGCGACCACAGCCAGACGCCGTGGTCGGCCTTGTCCCGGCCGACGACGCTCGGCGCCTCACCGACGACGACGCGACCTGGCGCATCCGTCAGTCGGCCGAGGAGGCCGCCGCGCCGGGCGCCGGCGTCGAGGGCGACCACGGTGTCGATGCCGTCGTGGCGCCGCCGCCACAGGTGGTACCAGCTGATGCCGATGAGGAACATGCCGGCGACGATGAGCGCGCCGAAGATGGTGTGCGTGACGGCGGCGAGCGCGGTGCTGTTGGTGAGCACCGCCCACACGTCGGTCATCACGGGGCGGCCATCGATGAGCTCGACGCCGACGGGGTGCTGCATCCACGAGTTGGCGACGATGATGAAGTAGGCCGAGAGCCATGAGCCGATCACCGCGCACCACAGCGCCGCGAGGTGCAGGCTCTTGCGCAAGCGGCCCCAGCCGAAGATCCAGATGCCGAGGAAGGTCGATTCGGCGAAGAACGCCAGCAGCCCCTCGAGCGCGAGCGGGGCGCCGAAGACGTCGCCCACGAAGCGGGAGTACTCGCTCCAGGCCATGCCGAACTGGAACTCCTGCACCAGGCCCGTCGCGACGCCGAGGATGAAGTTGATCAGGTAGAGCTTGCCCCAGAACTTCACCATGCGCAGGAACTTCTCGTCGCCGGTGCGCACCCAGAGCGACTGCATGATGGCGATCGCCATGCCGAGCCCCAGGGTGAGGGGCACGAGCATGAAGTGGTAGACGGTGGTGATGCCGAACTGCCATCTGGCGATGTCGAGAACGTCCACGCCGGAACTCCTTCGCGAGCCTGATCGGCGGTGGTGGCCGCCACCCCCAATTCTACATGACGTAGAACTACTTCGACACGGGTGCGAAGCAGTTCGACTGCCGGCAGAATCACGGGCAGCGGCATCCGTGAGGATGCCCTGCCTCGACGCTCGAGGCACGCAGGATGGTTTCGGAGGTGGCGCATGAGCACGCTCGGCGAGTTGGAGCGCGCGGTCATGGATGCCGTCTGGGATGCACCCGCGCCGCTGACCGCGTATGACGTTCAGGCTCTGCTGCAGGAGCGCGGCCGCGCACTTGCGGCCACCACGCTGCTGACGGTGCTGTCGCGGCTGGAGAAGAAGGGCTTCGTCTCCTCCGAGCGCACCGCGCGCCCGTACCGCTACGCGTCCGTTGCCTCTCGCGCCGACCACGTGGCGGAGCTCATGCACGAGGTGCTGGGCGAATCGCGCGACCGCATGGCGGTGCTCGAGCGCTTCGTCGGCAGCGTCTCGGATGAGGACGCCGAGGTGCTGCGTCGGCTCCTGCGCGACGCGAGCTGACGGCGGCCGTGATCGGGGTGCTGCCGGCCGCGAGTGCGCCCGACGGCGTGCTCGTCATGCCGCAGCTGGTGGTGCCGCAGCTGGTGGTGCCGGTGGGCGCACTCGTGTGGGCCGCGGCGATGCTGTGGCTGGCGTCGCTGCTGCTGGCCTGGCCGGTGCCGGTGTGGCTGGCGCGCGCCGAGTGGCCGATGCGCTCGCCGGTTGCGGCGCTGCTCGTGTGGCAGGGGGTGGGGCTCGCCGGTGGCATGTCGATGATCGGAGCGCTCGCGCTCACGGGGCTCGCGGCCTGGCCGCAGCAGCCGTGGCTGGCGCTCATCCCCGCAGGGCTGCTGGCGCTGTACCTGCTCACGCACCTCGCCGTCACGATCGTGCAGGTCACCCGGCAGCGGCACCGGCACCTGGCGCTGCTCGACATGCTGACGGCGCCGCACCCGACCAGGGCGCGCACGCGCGTGCTCGACGACGCGGTGCCGGTCGCCTACTGCCTGCCGCGCGGAGTGAGCTCGGTGACGGTGCTGTCGCAAGGGCTGCTGGATCGGCTGGACGCCGACGAGCTCGTGGCCGTGATCGCGCATGAGCGCGCGCATGTGGAGCAGCGGCACGACATCCTGCTGCTCGCGTTCCGCGCCTGGCGCTCTGCGCTGCCGTGGTTCCCGGTCGCGGCGCTCGCCGACACGGAGGTCGCGGCCCTCGTCGAGATGCTCGCCGACGACCACGCCCGGCGCGAGGTGCGCGATCCCGTGCTCGCCCGAGCGATCCTGCAGGTCGGCGCGCACGGGGTGCCGGGGGCAGAGCCCGACACCGCGACCGCAGGCTCGACCCGCGGCAGCGACCGCTTCCGCCGGCTCGCGCCGTAGCAACGACCGCTACCGCCGGCTCGCGCGTGGCCGGCGCCACGCGCACATGTCGCGTCTCGCTCGTGGACCCGCTCGTCAACCGACTCCTTGGTCTGGCAGGCGAAGCATTGAGTTCTGAGACCAGGCGCTCGGTTGAAGAACGGGGCGGTCAGGGGAGGGTGACGACGGCGTCGGTCGGGTGGCGGTCGGCCTCGCGGTGCGAGACGAGCACGACGACGCGGTCGGCCGTCGCGGCACGCGCGTCGGCCATCATGGCCGCGGCCGTGGGGGCGTCGAGGTGGGCGGTGGGCTCGTCGAGCAGGATCACGTCGGCCCGCGTCAGCAGCGCGCGGGCGACAGCGAGCCGCTGGCGCTCGCCGCCCGAGAGCGCGGAGCCCCCTGCGCCGACGCGGGTGTCGAGACCGTCGGCGAGCGTGCCGAGCAGCGGTGCGAGGCCGGAGCGCTCGAGCGTGGCACGCAGCGCGCGCTCGTCGGGCGCGTCGGCGCGGGAACGCGCGAGCAACAGGTTGCCGCGCAGGGTGGAGTCGAACACGTAGGCATCCTGCGGGCACCATGCGACCTTCGTGCGCCACTCGTGCTCGTCGAACTCGGTCAACGGCGTGCCTTCGGCGCGGATGTCGCCGCGCTCGACCGGCAGCGCCCCCATGATCGCCGAGAGCAGCGTCGACTTGCCGGAGCCCGATGGGCCGTCGAGCACGAGCCAGCGCGTCGCCGTGGCCGCTCCGTCGACGTGCGTCACCGCCGCGTGCGGCATGCCCGGATAGCGCACGGCGACGCCGCAAAGCTCCACAGCGGTGACCGGTGATGCCGGCGTGGTCTCGCCCCAATCGGGCCGTGGTGCCGGCCGCAGCACGGGCCCCAGCCTCGCGAGCACTGCGCGCAGTGCGGGGATCCGGTGCACGGCGCCGACCAGATCCGTGAGCGGCTCCAGCAGCGCGAGCGACAGCAGTGCAATGACGGCAGCGCCCTCGGCGGAGAGCTCGGGAGCGAGCACGGGCACCAGGAAGGCCAGGGTGCTCGCGGCTGCCGTCACGATCGCCGCGCCGAGCCCCGCGGCCCACGCCGCGCGCCGCTCGGCGCTCGCAAGCCGCTCGGCTGCCTCGTCCAGCTGGGTGAGCGCGACGACGGCCACGCCGTTGGCGCGGAGATCGGGGGAGGCGGAGGCAAGGGCTGCCGTACCCCGGACGAGCTCGGAGCGGGCGGCAACGCGGTCGCTCCCGGCGCCGCGCTCGGCGGCGATCGCAGCGGCGGTGGCGAACGCGGTCGCGAGCACCAGCACGAGTGCCACGATCACGGTGAGCTGCGGTGCGACGAAGGCCGTGGTGACGATAGTGCCCGCGATCACGACAGCACCCACGCCGATCTGCGGCAGCACGCGCGGCAGCTGATCGCGCAGGTCGTCGGCGAGCGTCACCAGGTAGTCGAGGGGCGCACCGCCCTCGAGCAGCCGTCGTGAGCCGGCGCCGCGCGCGGCGATCGCGCGCCACAGGCGGAGCCGCAGGTCGTCGACCACGCGGAACGCGGCGTCGTGCGTCACGAGCCGGTCGGCATAGCGGCCGACCGAGCGGAAGATGCCGAACGCGCGCACGCCCACGATCGCGACCATCAGCACCATGATGTGCTCCTCGATGGTGGCGCGCACGATCAGCCATCCGGAGACGGCGGTGAGCGCGAGGCCCATCGCGACGGCGATCGAGGCGAGCGAGATGGAAGCGAGCCAGCTGCCGAGGTGGGGGCGGAGGAGGGTGCGGAGCTTGAGGCGGGGGGT
>NZ_JBISGY010000022.1:0-2274 GCF_045064095.1 Agrococcus sp. Ld7
CACCAATCCACGGTCCCCGTGGAAGCCCTCCACGCCAAGCTCGTGAACAGGCTCACAAGCACTAAGACCGACCGGCGTCGACCGCAGCACACCCAGCATGGCCCGCCACCAGACCCAGCCATAGCCCCACTTTCGCCCATCCAAAGCGGCGCCCGCAGGGCGCCCCGCCAAGCTCGTGACACGTGCGCCTGCGGCGCCCGTTCCTCGACCTGCGGGGCGGGCCCGCGCCGCGCGTTCCTGCTGCTCGGCTCACGGCGGCGCTGACGCGCCGATCGAGCGGAGCAGCGCAGCGACGGCCGTCTTCGCGTGCGCTTGCCGCTGCGTGGAGGAGAAGATGGCGTCGTCGCCCAGCAGCATCGCCGAGTTGAGCGGGGCGCCCATCACGAGCCAGTTGAAGTGCTCTGCCGCGGTGCCCGTCTCGTGCTGCGGCAACGTGCCGGCTTCGATCCAGGTCGCGAGACGCCGCTCGACGCCAGCGATGGCCCTCGCGGGCCCGTGCTCGAAGAGCGCCTTGCCGAGCTCGGGGAACCGGTTGGCCTCGCCGATCACCAGTCGTCGCAGGCGCAGGATCCGTGGTGTCAGCACCGCGTCCAGCATCTCGATCGCGAGTGCCGTGAGATTCACCGCGGGCTCGCCCGACGCATCCGCCGCCTCATGCCCGACCGGGTCGCCCGTGGTCGCGGTCATCGAGGTGACGAGATCGATGAATAGCGCCTCCTTGCTGCCGAAGTGCTTGTAGACGGTCTGCTTCGACGAGCCCGCGAGCCGAGCGACGTCATCCATGCTGGCTCCGACGAAGCCGTCGCGCAGGAACACCTGCTCCGCAGCGGCCAGGATGGCCGCGCGGATGCGCTCGGTGCGACCGGGTGGGGCCGTGGGCTCGGGCCGCCGTGCGGACGTTGACATACGTGAACTGTACCGTCTAGTTTGTGCCCAGGCGATCCGAGACTGAGCGGGTGCCAGAGGGGTCGACGATGACGACGACAGACAGCGCGATTGCGATCGAGGCGACGATTGTGCGCGACGAGCACAAGGGCGGATGGACGTACGTGGCGCTGCCCGGGTCGAAGGAGGCGTTCGGCACGGGCAAGGCGGTTCGCGTCGTGGGCACGGTCGACGACGTTCCCATCCAGGCGACGCTGCTCCCTTTGGGCGGTGGGACGCACATGCTGCCGCTGAAGCAAGCGATCGTGCGAACGCTCGGCAAGGGTGCCGGTGAGCGTGTCGCCGTGCTGCTCGCACCACACTCGGAGGGCACGCGATGACGGAGTATGCGCAGACGAGCGCTGGGGACCGCATTGGTTTCGATCGCTATGGCGACGGGCCCGGTGTCGTGTTCATCGCGGGCGCCGGGCCGTTCCGCGCGATGGATACCACGACGACAGAGACGGCCAAGGTCGCGGCGGAGCAGGGTGTGCAGACCCTGGTCTACGACCGGCTCGGTCGCGGCGACAGCCAGGCAGAGGGCGATCTGACGCTCGATCGAGAGTTCGCGGCGATCGCCGCGGCGATCGATGCGGTGGGTGGTTCCGCCGTGCTGGTCGGTCACTCGTCAGGGTGCTCCATCGCCCTCGCCGCCGCCGAGGCCGGGCTGGCGGTGACCGCGCTCGCGCTCTGGGAGGCTCCGATCGGGCAGTTCGACAGCGGCGGCGCGCAGTTCGAAGCCGACTTCCTCGCGCACCTCGACGTCGGCGACTTCGAGGCAGCGCAGAAGGAGTACATGCGCGACATGCCGCCAGAGTTCCTGGAGGGGGCGATGCAGGATCCCGCCTGGCCGCAGATCGTGGTGGGCAGTCGCAGCTACCGAGCCGACGCGCGCTCGCTCGCGTGGGCCGAGGAGGTGCCGGCGGCGGAGCGCTACGCCAGCATCGCCGTGCCGGTGCTCGTGATGGTGGGCGAGCAGACGTTCCCGGGCATGACGGAGAGCGCCGAAGCGATCGCCGCGGCCATCCCGAGCGCGACGATGCGCGTGATGCCCGGTGCGATGCACGACTGGGAGCCGGGGCCGATGGCGACGGCGATCGCGCAGCTGGCCGGAGCGGGAAGGTAAGGCCTGACGAAGGTTCCGTAGGTCTCGTAGGTCGAGGAGGTCGCGGCCCGGAGGGTCGCGACGGTCACGAGGCCGGTTGTCGATGGTGCGTTCCGGTCTCCTAGGAAAGTGACGTGAGCTATGCGGCTGCTGGTGTGAGGTCGACGTCGTAGCCGAGGCCGCGCAGGCTGCGGAGCGCGCGTCGTTTGATCTGGTCGGGGTTGCGGTGGTCGTAGTAGTCGACG
>NZ_JBISGY010000023.1:0-190194 GCF_045064095.1 Agrococcus sp. Ld7
GTCGCGTGACGCGCGTCGGCTGCGCCGTCGCGC
Source organism: Agrococcus sp. Ld7 (assembly GCF_045064095.1). Classification (NCBI taxonomy): domain Bacteria; kingdom Bacillati; phylum Actinomycetota; class Actinomycetes; order Micrococcales; family Microbacteriaceae; genus Agrococcus; species Agrococcus sp. Ld7. Next base: position 34 of record NZ_JBISGY010000023.1, read on the forward strand.
TCCTCGACCTGCGGGAAGGGGGAGGGGGCGCCGACGCGGAGCGTCATGGTGGCGAGGGCGAGGGTCGCGGGCTCGTGGCTGGCCAGCACGACGACCGCGTGCTCGGCACGGCGCCGGATGGCGGTGCGCACGCGATCGGCGGCGACGCGGTCGAGGTGGGCGGTGGGCTCGTCGAGCACCAGCAGCGTCGCGCCGCCGTCGACCCGGGCGAGGGCGCGCGCGACGGCGAGGCGGCGCTGCTCGCCCGGGCTCAGCTCAGCGACGGCGCTGTCCGCGACGTGCCCGAGCCCCAGCTCCTCGAGCGCCCCCAGCACATCGGCGCCGGGACCGTCGGCGGCGTAGAGCGCCAGCTCCTCGCGGGGCGTGCGGGCGAAGCCGCGCGGTGCCTGCGGTGCCCAGCCCACGGCATCCGCCCGCACCCCGCGCACCGTGCCGTGCACCTCGGCATCGGCGGGCAGGGTGCCCGTCAGCGCCGCGAGCAGCGTCGACTTCCCTGCACCTGAGGGGCCGGCGACCGAGACAATGCCGCTGAGGCTCGCGGTGATGCCGTCGAGGGTCGGGTGCTCGCGGCCGGCGTAGCGCACGGAGAGTCCGTCCAGGTTGATCGCACCGGCTGCATCGCGCACGTCGGCGGGGGATAGACGATCGATGATCGCCTGCGAGCGGTCGAGCGCCGAGAGCCCATCCTGCGACGCGTGGAAGGCGGTGCCCACTTGACGCAGGGCGTTGAAGGCCTCCGGCGCGAGGATCAGGGCGAGCAGCGCCGGCTCCAGCGCCATCGTGCCCTGCAGCAGCCGAAGCCCCAGGAAGACGGCGACGATCGCGACCGAGATGGTGGCCACGAGCTCGAGCGCGAGCGCGGAGAGGAATGCCCAGCGGAGCGTCTCCTGCGTGCGATCGCGATAGCCGCGCTGCAGCTGCTCGAGCGCGGCAGTCTGCTCGTCGACGCGGCCTAGGCCGACCAGCACGGGCAGACCGCGCGCCAGCTCGGCGAGGTGGTCGGCCAGCCGGGAGAGTGCCGTGAGCGCCTCATCGGTGCGCTGCTGCGTGTGCTTGCCGATCAGCACCATGAAGAAGGGGATGAGCGGCACGGTCAGCACGATGATGACCGCGCTCACCCAATCGGCGCCGAGGATCCGGATGCCCACGAGCAGCGGCACGACGGCGGCGGCAACGATCGCCGGGATCGTCTGCACGTAGTAGTCATCGAGGTCGTCGAGTCCGTCGGCGGCCAGGACGGCCGTGCCGCCTCCCTGCGGCTCGCCCGCGGCAATCCGGCGCCAGAGCTGCCCGCGGATGCCGCGCTTGACCTGGGTGGCGATGCGGCGCGCGAGCACAGAGGTCGCCCATTCGCCTCCGGCGCGCAGCAGCACGCCGAGGATGCCGAGCAGCACGATCGTCTGGGTGTCCGCGGGCGTCAGGCCTCCACCTGCGAGCCCCGCGATCCCGCGCGCGATTGCTTCGGCGATGAGCACGAGCCCGCCTGCGCGGAGCGCTGCGAGCAGCCCCAAGGCGTAGATGCGCCCCTTCGGCACCGGGCCGAGCGCCGGCCGACGGAAGCCGGGGGCATCCGCGCTTCGCTCCGCCTCCAGCACCCACGGATCGTGCTGCGGGGGCGTCCCGACGTCGCCCGCCGGCGTGCGAACCCCGTCTCCCGTGGCGGTGGCTGGGTCGGATCGAGGCACGCCTCCATGATCCCAGTTCCGCGAGACGGCCGCGGAGCACCGGATCCGTGCCGGCGCCTCAGAACTGCTCGGTGTCGTCCTCCGCCGGCTCGGGCATCGCGCTCCGACGGCTGCCGACCAGCACCAGCGCGGCCGCGCCGGCCATCGCGGCGGTGATGAACGCCGCGGTCGCGTGGTTCGGCAGCGCAGCCGATCCGCCGGGTGCGAGCGCGTAGAGCGCCGAGATCACGCCGATGCCGACCGCGGTGCCCGTGCGCTGGGCTGCGGCGATGAGCGCAGAGGCGATGCCCGCGTCGATGCTGGCTGTCTGCACGAACGCGGCATTCGTGTTCGGGCCGACGAAGAGACCGACACCCAGGCCGATGCCCAGCAGCGGCACGAGCATCACCAGGAAGGTGAGCGATGCTGCCGGCAGCACCAGCACGAGCGCGCCGACGATCAGCAGGCAGACCGAGATCATCGTGAGCCCAACGGTGACGATCCGCGTGCCGAACCGCTCCGAGAGCGAGTGCGAGAGCAGCGACCCGAGCACGCTGCCGAGCGCGAACGGCGTCACCACGAGCCCGGCGGCGAGCGCATCGTTCCCGAGGCCGTCGAGCCACAGCAGCGCCAGCATGAGGAACGAGGCAGTGAAGCCGGCGAAGCCGAGGAACGTCGACACGATGCCGATGGGCAGCGCGCGCTGCCGGAAGAGCCGCGGCGGCACGATCGCGAAGCTGTCGCGTCGCTCGCGGCGCCGCTCCCACAGCATGCATCCGGTCATGAGCAGCAGGCCGGCCGCGAGCAGCGCCGCGTTCAACGGCGTGACGCCGGTGCCAGCCGCGAAGGGCAGCACGACGGCGAGGATGCCGGCCGTGAACAGCAGCATGCCGAGCGGATCGCTGCCTCGCGCGCCCAGCGGGTTGTCGCGCGGGATGACGAGCACGGCGGCCACCGTCGCCAGCACCCCGAGCGGCACGTTGAACAGGAAGATGAGGTGCCAGCCGTACTCGCCGCCGACCTGCAGCAGCAGCCCGCCCAGCACGGGGCCGGCGGCGCTCGCTGCGCCGAAGACCGCCCCCATCACCGCAAAGGGCTTGGCTCGTTCAGGGCCCGTGAACAGCAGCTGGATCAGCGCGTTCAGCGGCGTCAGCACCAGACCGCCGGCGATGCCGGCGAGGATGCGGGCGAGGATGAGCTGGGTGGCGTCGGGCGCGAGGCCGCACCAGGCGCTCGCGAGCGTGAAGACTACGACACCCGCAATGAAGACCTGCTTGTGGCCGTAGCGATCGCCGAGCCTGCCGGCCGGCAGCAGCACGAGCGCGAACGCGATCGTGTAGGACGTGAGCACGAGCGACTGCTCGACCGCCGTGGCCCCGAGGCTGTCGCGGATCGCGGGCAGCGCGACGTTCACGGTCGTCACGCTCAGCAGCGTGAGCGCCGTGGGCAGCAGGAGCATCGCGAGCGCGAGCGACCGGCGACGAGCGCTCGGCGCCTCCTGCAGCCGGGCGCCGGTCTGTGGCACGGCCTGCGGCGCAGCCATGTCGCCTCCTCCTGGTCGACGGCGCTGCTTGCTGGCAGCACCGAACCATCGTCATGATCGTGAGCTGCCGAGGCGCAGGCCTGAACCCGGTCCATGTAGCGGGGAGATCCCCTGCATGTCCAAGCACACCAGCAGGACAGCCTCATGGCTTTTCGGCTGTGCCCAGCCTACCGGCCCGCCCGTGCACGTCCCGGAGCGAGCGATCCGGCCAGCGCGGGCGAGCGCGGCAGGGAGCGCGAGGACCGTCGTCGGTCAGCCGAGGAAGTCGGCCAGCCCGGTCAGCAGCCGGTCGATCTCGGCATCGTCGTTGTAGGGGGCGAGGCCGACGCGCACGCCGCCGTCGACGTCGAGCCGCAGCGCGGCGAAGGGCTCCTGGGCGTAGAAGCTGCCGGCAGGCGCGACCACGTCGCGCTCGGCGAGGAACCGGAAGGCGTCGGATGCATCCCGATCGGCGAGCGTGAAGAAGAGCGTCGAGGTGCGGTCGGCGGCGACCGAGTGCAGCGTGACGCGCTCGCCGAAGGCGGCGAGGCCCTCCTCGATGCGGCCGCGCAGGCGCAGCTCGTGCTCCTCCATCGCCTCGTTCGCGGCGATGAGGCGCGCGCGTCGGGTGTCGCCGTCGCCGAGGCCGGCGATGAAGTCGACGGCGGCCGTTGCGCCCGCCATCACCTCGTACGGCAGGGTGCCGAGCTCGAAGCGCTCCGGCACGGCGTTGCTCGACGGCAGCAGCTTGTCGAAGCGCAGCGTCTCGAGCAGCGCGGGATCGGCGGCGAGCGCGGCGCAGTGGGGGCCGAAGAACTTGTAGGGCGAGCAGACGAAGAAGTCGGCGCCCAGCGCGGCAACATCCACCGACGCGTGCGCGGCGAAGTGCACGCCGTCGACGTAGACGAGCGCGCCGACCGCGTGGGCGCGCTCGGCGATGCGGGCAACCGGTGGCTTCGTGCCGAGCAGGTTGGAGGCCGCGGTCACGGCCACCAGGCGTGTGCGCTCGGTGATGATCGTCTCGAGCTTCGACAGGTCGAGCTCGGCGGTGGCGGGGTCGAGCTCCAGCCATCGCACCGTGACGTCGGCGCGCTCGGCCGCCTGGATCCAGGGGCGGATGTTGGCGTCGTGGTCGAGCTGGCTGACGACGATCTCGTCGCCGGGCTGCCAGTCCTTCGCGAGCGTGCGTGAGAAGTCGTAGGTGAGCTGCGTGGCACTGCGGCCGTAGACGATGCCGCGGGCGTCGGCACCCAGCAGGTCGGCGTACGCGCTGCGGAAGGCGGTCACCGCGGCATCCGCGTTCCGCTCCGCGGGCGTCACAGTGCCGCGGTTCGACAGCGGTGCCGTGAGCGTGCGCGCGATCGCTTCGCCGACCACCGCGGGCGTCTGCGTGCCGCCGGGCCCGTCGAAGTGCGCGAGGCCGGAGGCGAGCGAGGGGAACTGGGCGCGCAATGCGGCGACATCGAGGGTCACGGTGCTCCTTCGGCAGCGGCGCTCGGATGGCGCCATCCCCGCAACTCTGCCACGCGCGCGCCCGCGGTGACGTCGGCGGCACCGGTGGGCGACCGCAGAGTAGCCCGGAGGGTTGGCTCAGGACACATAACGATGTTACGCAATTCTTGTCCAGGTCGTAGAGAACGGCGCTACGGTGGCGCCGTGCCGCATCTGCTCGTCACTGCCATGCCGTTCGCCGGGCACGTCCGGCCGATGACGGCTGTCGCTGGCGCCCTCCTCGATCGCGGGCACCGCGTGACCGCCTACACGGGGGCGGCCTACGCCGATGCGTTCGACGAGCTCGGCTGCGAGGTGGTGCTCTGGCGCGACGCACGCGACTTCGACGAGCACAGCATCAGCGACACCTTCCCCGCGACCGGCCTGCCCGGACGGTTCGGGATGCTCGCCGACCTGCACGACCTGTTCATCGGCACGGCGCCCGGCCAGGTCGAGGACATCGTGGCCGCGCATGAGCGCGCCCCGTTCGACGCGATCGTGGGGGATGTGCTCGCGGTCGGGTCTGGCCTTGCCGCTGAGGTGCTGGGGCTCCCGTGGGCGACGGTGTCGCTCGTGCCGCTGTCGCTGCACAGCCAGGATCTGCCGTCGGGTGGGCTCGCGCTGCACTCGGACCAGACGTGGATCGGGCGCGTGCGGGACGCCGTGCTGCGCGCGATGATGCCATCCCCCCGCGAATCGATCGAGCGTGCCTACCGGGCAGCGCGCAAGGCGTGCGGACTGGGCCCCGGTCGTCCGTTCGGCGAGGCGATCTACGCCGAAGCGCTGGTGCTCGCCACGGGTTCGCCGCGGCTCGAGCTCTCGCGCAACGATCTGCCCGACAGCGTCGAGTTCGTCGGCAACCTCGAGCCGCGCGGCCGGCCGATGGGCGCGCTGCCGCTGTGGGCGGAGACGCTGGTCGACGAGCCGCGGCCGGTCGTGCTCGTCACACAGGGCACGTTCGACACCGATCCGGAGAACCTGCTGCAGCCCGCGCTCGACGGGCTGGCGAACGACCATGTGCGGATCATCGCCACCACGGCCGGTCGCGATGTCGGCGATCGCGTGCCACCGAACGCGAGGCTCGTCGACTTCATTGCGTTCCCACCGATCCTGCGGCACGTGCGCGTGGGGGTGACCAACGGCGGCTGGGGTGGCGTACTCGAGATGCTGGCGAACGGTGTGCCACTGGTGGTCGCGGGCGGCAGCCTCGACAAGCCTGAGGTCGCGGCTCGCGTCGCGTGGTCGGGCGCGGGCATCGACCTGCGCACAGGGCGACCACGACCGATTCGGCTCAGGAATGCCGTTCGGCAGGTGATTCGCGAGCCCTCGTTCCGCGAGCACGCCCTCGAGATCGCCGAGGAGTTCCGGCAGCTGGGGGGCGCTCCCCGCGCTGCCGAGTCGATCGAGCGCGTGCTGCTACTCCGGTGAGGGACCGCACGATAGCTTCTCAACGCTGCTGCCTGATGGTCGGCACGCGCCGCGCGAGCCTGGCTCAGCTCGCCTGCGGCACGACCGTCAGCACGCGGCGCACGAAGTTGTCGAAGGAGCGCATGTAGGTCTCGAGGAACTCCTTCGTCGACTCGTTGACGACGTTGTCGTTGGCGTCGTAGTCGTCCTCCTTGAAGGTGATGTACGCCTCGATCTCGTTCATGAGCGGCGCGTTGCAGAACGCCATGATCGATCTCAGATGCTGCTGGCCGACGGCCGTGCCGATGCCGCCGGGTGAGGCGCCGGCGATGCCGACCGGCTTGCGGGCGAACGAGTTGGTGCCCCAGGGGCGAGAGGCCCAGTCGATGGCGTTCTTGAGCGCGCCCGGGATCGAGCGGTTGTACTCGGGCGTGACGAACAGAATGCCGTCGGAGGCCTCGATCGCCTTCTTGAGCGCGGTCGCCTCTGGTGGGTAGTCGCCATCGAGGTCGCGATCATACAGGCCCAGCGTGTCGATCTCGATGAACGAGCACTGCAGGTCTGCTGGCGCCAGCTTGATCAGCGCGTTGGCGAGGCGGCGGTTGATCGACGAGCCAGCGATGCTGCCGCAGATCACGCCGATCGTGTACGGGGGTTCGTGGTGGTAGGTGTCAGCCATTGGGTCAGCATGCACCCACTGGCTGAATGTGTCGAGAGCATGCGAAGTCAGGCGGCGCTCTGCCCGTTCCCATCCGCCCGGTGCCCAGACGATCTCGAGCAAGCCGCGCACATCCTCGCCACGAGGCCGCCAGCCGTCAGTCCGCGTACCCCCGCGGGTTCTGCCGCTGCCAGCGCCACGCATCCCGCACCGCGTCGTCGAGCGAGCGGGTGGCACGCCAGCCCAGGCGCTCGTGCGCGAGGGTGGGGTCGGCGGTCGAGATCGCGGCGTCGCCCGGTCGGCGGGCGACGATCTCGTGCGGCAGCTCGCGACCCACGGCGGCCTCGAACGCACGCAGCACGTCGAGCACCGAGCCTCCGCTGCCGGTGCCGAGGTTCACGGTCAGCACGCCGGGCGCCAGTGCTTCGAGCGCGGCCACGTGGCCCTCGGCGAGGTCGACGACGTGGATGTAGTCGCGCACGCCCGTGCCGTCGGGGGTGTCGTAGTCGTCGCCGAAGATGCGCAGCCGCTCGCGCACGCCCGCCGCTACCTGCGCCACGAACGGCATGAGGTTGTTCGGGATGCCCTTGGGATCCTCACCGATGTTGCCAGAGGCGTGTGCGCCCACCGGGTTGAAGTAGCGCAGCACGGCCGCCTGCAGCGCCGAGTTCGCCATCGAGGCGTCGGTGACGATCGCCTCAATGATGGCCTTCGTGCGGCCATAGGGGTTCTCGAGGTCGAGGCCCACCTGCGCATCTTCGGCGAGCAGCGGGCCCGGCCGCTCGTAGACGGTCGCGGACGAGGAGAAGACGAAGCGTTCGACGCCTTGCTCGGCCATTGCCTCGAGGGTCGCGATCGCCGAGCCGAGGTTGACGCGGTAGTACTCGAGCGGCTTCGCGACCGACTCGCCCACGGCCTTCCGGCCGGCGAAGTGGATCACCGCGTCGATGCGGTGCTCGGCGAGCACCCGACCGACGAGCTCGCGGTCGCCCGCGTCGCCGACCACCAGCGGGATCTCGGTGCCGGCGAGGCGCGATGCGCGGCGCACTGCCTCGTCGCTGGCGTTCGAGAGATCATCGAGGATGACAACCTCATGCTCGTGCTCGATGAGGACGATCGCCGTGTGCGAGCCGATGAAGCCGGCGCCTCCGGTGAGCAGCACGCGCATGGGACCTCCTGGGATTGAGTGCCAGAGCAGTCTAGGCGGGCGCTCAGGCGGGCCTCAGGCGCAGGCACCCGCAACGCGCAGTCGAACCACAGCCAGTTGCCCAGGTGCATGAGCGATAATGGCGTTATGGCGATCTACACGCTCGACAACGGTGTCGAGTACGAAGTGGCGGAATGTCCGCTCTGCGGGCTCGTCGCGCCCCGGCCGCGGGCATTCGACGGCCTGCTGCACTGCGTGCGCTGCGACATGATGTGGCGCGAGTTACCGCGAGCGGCAGCGCCGCCCGCGGCACGGCCAGCGGCGTAGGCGTCGCCGCGAGTCAAACGGTCGGCTCAGGCGACGGGCTGGAGGTAGAGCACGCTTGGATCGAAATCAGTGGCCCAGCCGCGTCTGCGGCGCGGCGCGCGGACTCTGGGGACGACGATCCACCCCCGAGGGCCCTTGAGCACCTCGAGTCTGCCGCGATGCACCTCGTGGTGATGGTGCGTGCAAAGCATGATGCCGTTGTCAATGTCGGTCAGGCCGCCCAGGCTCCAGAAAGTGACGTGGTGCGCCTCGCACCAGCTGATCGGTGCCGTGCAGCCAGGCGCCCGGCAGCCCTTGTCTCGAGCCGCCAGCGCTCGGCGCTGCGCCCGCGAGAATAGGCGCTCCGTGCGGCCGAGGTAGAGCGGGAGCCCGTCTGCGCCGGTGACGACCGCCTGGATGTGCGCGTCGCACATCATGGCCATGGCCACGTCGACCGGTACGGCGTCGCCGGTGCGCTCGTCGGTGGCACTCCCGCCAGGCTCGCCGTCAAGCGCCGCTCGGTAGGTCGCCTCGGAGAGGTGGAGCACGACCGTTGGTGCTTCCCCGCCGACCCGCGGTGCGTCGCTCTGCTCGGCTGCGGTGCTCACCATCGCGATCAGTGCATCGGCCATCTTCTGCGGACGCGTGCGGTCATCGACGAGCTCGGCGCGCTCGCGCTCCTCGTCGGTGAGGAAGACCGGCGTGCGGGGCGACGTGAAGGGGTCCATGGCGGCGAGGAACACCGCTCCCTGATCGGGAGGAAAAGCGAAGCGCCCAGCAAGCATGCCGTCGGCGCGGGTGCCGCAGGTGAGACTGCGCCGCCGCAGCTGCTCCTCATAGCGCGGCTCGACGCCGTCGGGATCCAGACCGTTGCGCCACGCCCGCGCGAGCTTGGCGAGCAGGAGCGGCGTCATCGGCTGCTCGACCACGCCGTCTTCGCCGGGATGCGCCCCGCGCGCGCCGAGAGCCGAGGCGACGAGCGCCCGATCCGCAGCCTCCAGGTCAGCAGGGTTCGCTCGATCAGGCGCGTCACCGAGGCTCTCGATGATCGCACCGGCCTGATCGATCGTCACCGCGCCAGTCGCAACGGCCTCGCTGAGCACAGGGAACCGAGTGGGCACCGTGCCGCCCGAGAGCCTCGGGCTCGGGCGCAGGGCCGCCGAGACCTGTAGCAGGCGCTTCCCTGCTGGATGCGTGATGCCGAACTCGGTGGTCAGCATGTCGAGAGGGTCGCGGTAGCCGCAGGCAACGGTGAAGCGGTCATCCTTCGGCAGGCCGTCGTGCCGCTTGGAGATGTCGTCAGCGATGCGGACGCGCAGCGCGTCATTCGCGCGGCCCACGTCGCCGACAAGGCCGACAGCTATACGGCGCTGCTCTTCGTCGAGGCGGGGGAGCAGGGCATCGAGCGTCGCGGCCGCTGCGGCAATCGCGCCGATCGCTGAGCGCAGGGCGTTCGAGACGTCGGCCGTTTGACCGGTTGACTGCTGTGTCATGATCGCCCTCCTTGCGCTTCTGGGGACCAGTTTATCGAAAGTATGTTCGATCAATCAGAGTTGTCCACAGGTTGCGCGAGCCCGGGTTCGGCGCAGCGATGCACTTCAGTCGAAGAGCAAGGGCGGTCGCCCCCTCGGCGTGCGGGTGCCTCCTCGCCGCGCGGTCAGCGACGAGGAGGCGCGGCTGAGCGCACGTGTTGTCGCTCCTCGCCACGCGGTCGGCGACGGGGCAGTGCCCGCCGAGCGTCAGGCGCTCAACGCCGCTTCACCTTCGGCGATGAAGCGGTAGACGAGCGCGTCGACGCGCTGCTGCTTCGGCAGCGAGAGAGCGGCAACGAGCAGGCGGCGCGAGCTGAGCACCGGCGCCGGCGTAGTCGCGAGGTCGTACTCCGAGTAGCCGGCAGCGCCCCACTTCGGCATCCGGTGCTCCCAGTGGAACAGGTCGTAGAAGTCGTAGCCGCGCAGCGCGTCGAGCGAGAACTGCGTCCACTCCATCCAGCGCGCGATCTCCCCAACGAGCTCTGGGTCGCGCGCGAACGGCGACGCGGTGTACTTGCTGGCCAGCAGCTCGGGGCGCAGGTCACGATCGGCGGTGTTCGTGTACATCCCCGTGATGATCGCCCCACCGACGCCGAAGATCATCGCCGCCTTCGCGGGCGCCGCGATGTAGAGCGCGTTGGCGAGCGCCGCGTAGCGCTGGTAGGTCGGGAAGGTCGCGTTGTAGAGCGCAGCGAACGGCGACGCGGGCGACATCGCCGGCACATCGAGCGTCAGGTGATGCAGGCCCGCGGATGCCGCGACCCGGCTGGCGGTGAGCAGGTCGTTGCGCGTGCTCTTCTGCGGCCGATGCAGCGGGTGATACGTCAGCGCGACGGCGCCCGCACCGCGTAGGTCGACGAGCCCGGCCTCCAACACCGCGCGCGAGTCACGGCCGGAGGTGAGCGTCAGCACCGTCGCGGGTTCGACCGAGATCCAGTTGCGCACCTGCTGCTGCAGCGCATCCCTGAACCCGGTCGCAGCTTCGAGCGGCGGCAGCTCGACGCGGTCGGTGCGCGGCCAGAAGCGCTCGTGCGCGACATCTGAGCCCCGGATGGTGAGGCGCGCGTTCGCGTACACCTGGCCGACGCCGTCGTGGCTCGTGATGAGGCCCGGCAGCCATCTGCCGGCGGGGTCGCGGTAGCCGGGGTGCGCCATCACCCAGCGCATGCGCGAGCTGTCGAGGCCGCCAGCGCGCTGCGAGAGGATCTGGGTGTGCGAGGCGAGGGCCACACCCGAGTCGCCGCGGTGCCAGAACACGGATCGGGTTGCCAGCGGGTCGCCGTAGACGTCGAGTCGCTCGCCCCGGGCGATGAGCACGACGTAGCGGCCGGAGATCCACGCGATCATCTCGTCGAGCGCCGCGGTCTGCGCCTCGACCCCGCGCGCGTTCGCGAGCCCGCGCACGATGCGGCCGGCAACGCCTCGGCGCTTGCTCGGACCACCGTCGTCGAACGCCTGCCCAAGCACAAGCACCTCGGCGGCAGGGGAGGTGGCGTGCTGCCGCTCGAGATCCGGGTCGAGCCGCACGTGCCAGCGGCCGACCGTTAGGTGATCCCAGTGCTCGTGCGGTGCGAACGGCGTGGGGCCGTCGGTGACCACGAACCCCTTCGCGAACGAGTTCTTGTAGCCCCACACCTTGTAGCCGGGCCGCAGCTCGTGCTCACGGCGATGGAAGGCCGCGACGGCGTCACGCCGCTGACGCTCGCGTCGGTGGCTGCGCAGCGCATCCAGCATCGTCGGCTCCCCGTCGCGTTGATCGCGTGCCTACCGCGGCTGGTGCGGGCACGTTGCTGCGAGGCTACCTCGGGGCGCGCGCAAGGGGTCAGGCGGCGCGCTTGTGGCGCTCGCGATGCGAGCCGTCGACGATCGTCGCCGTGATCGCCGTGATGACTGCAGTGCCGACCGCGATCGCGGCAGCGTCAGCCGTCTCGCCCGCGAGGTTGGCGTCGAGCGGCTCGCGAGCGGTCTTCGCCCATCCGTGCACGCCCAGCAGCTCGCGCACGAGCCCAACGGTGAATGCCGGCCAGATGAGCCACGTGTAGGCGAGGTAGACCGGCAGATACGCGAGCGCGACGAGCGGGCTCCAGGCGCCGCCCGGTGCGACGACCACGAGGGCCGCGTACACCGGGCCGATCGAGATGACCGTGAACAGCACGATGAACGCCGGGCTGCTGCCGAGCCACGCGACGTTGCCGACCAGCAGCATCGCGAGCGCCGCGATGAAGCCGGCGCCCATGACGGTCTGCAGCGCGGGCGCGAGCAGGTACAGCAGGTGGTCGATGCGCGAGGCGAGTGCTGAGCGCAGCTCGCGCCCGCTGCGGAGCGTGGGCACGGTCTGCCAGGCTCCCTGCGCCCAGCGGATGCGCTGCCGCAGCAGCCTGCGCACGTCAGTCACGCCTTGCTGGTCGACAGTGGTGAGCACGGTCTGGGAGCCGTGCCAGCCGGCCCGCATCATCCGCACCCCGATGTCCTGGTCCTCCGTGAGGCGGTCGCGCCAGGGGCCCCGCTCGATGCCCGTCGGGAGGGAATCCTCGACCACCAGGTCGTCGAGTGCCGCGAGCCGCATGTACTGCCCGTTGCCACCCATGTTGGCGGTGCCCCAGCGCGAGCGGCCCAGCTGGTAGACGAAGGCGGTGATGGCGAACTCGAGGTGCTGGGCCCAGGTCAGGATGTGCCCGCGGTTGTAGATGCGCACGAGCGACTGCACGCCGCCGATGCGCTCGTCTGCGAATGCGCCGGCGAGCACGCGCGGGGAGTCGGCGGCGACTCGGCCGTCGGCGTCGACGATGCCGACGATGATGCGGTCGGTCGACCAGTGCCGGTACGCGCGCTGCTCGAGCACGTGCTCGTGCAGGTAGCGCCACGCGTCGTCGAGCGCCGCCGACTTGCCGTGCTGCGCGTTCGGCAGCTCGCGGCGCAGCACCTGCAGGCCCGGGGTCCGAGTCTGCAGATCCGCCAGGATCTCGGGAGTGCGGTCGCCGGATCCGTCGTCGATGACGAGCATCACGCGGTTCGTGGCTTCGACGTCGAGGATGCGGCCGACGCTGTCGGCGATCGTCACCTCCTCGTCGAGCGCTGGCACCAGGTAGACCCACAGGAACTCCTGCTCCTGCGCGTCGGCCACCGCGCGGCGCTGCCTCCGGCGTTCGCGCACGCCCTGCACGATCAGCACGCTGACGACAACGAAGCCGATGACCGCGAGCCCAAGGAGTACGACGAGCAGCAGCTGCAGCGGCAGGGGCAAGCCCTGGTACGGGTTCCAGGGCGCGTCGAGGATGCCGCTCGTGAACTGACTCGAGCGGACAGCGACCAAGGGGGCGTGCATGAGACATCCAGTGATGAGGAGCCGATGCGGGAGCGATGTGGCTCAGCGCGTGTACTCCCTCAACCGTACGAATTTGAACTAAAGGAGCAGGGCGGTGAGCACTGAAGGAATCCTCAGGATTGAGTGTGCGAGCCAGGGCCCCGTTGTGCACTGCGACGCCGGCTGGCACGCATCAAGGCCTCGCATGCGACCGCGAGCACCACGCCGATCAGCGCGCCCGCCGTGTTCGCGACGACATCCTTCACCGAGGCCACGCGCCCGGGCAGGAGAACGTGCTGCACGAGCTCGATGCCGATCGTCGTCGCCACGCAGAGCGACAGCGCGATCCACCATCGCCGTGCGCCGAGCAGGAATGTCAGCAGCAGCGCCAGCGGCACGAACATCGCGACGTTCGCGAGCACCTCGAGGCGCGTCCAATAGACCCACTGCAGCAGCTCGCGCGAGTGGAACCACTCGATGCCGCGCACCACCCGCGGCTTGGCGCGCAGCAGCCAGTGCGTGGGCCAGAGAGTGAGCACGCCGACGACGGGGAGCGCTACCAGCATCCCGATCGCCCCGACGCGGCGCAGCGGCGCGGACGGTGCGGTGGCGTGCATCGCTCCATCATCCCGCGTCCCCCTGTGCGATGCGCGTCCTCGCGCTACATTCAACCCATGGCGCGACATGCCGACACGACGCAGTCAGGCGAGGAGATCTTTTGCATCCTCGCGGTCTGCACGGGCAACATCTGTCGCTCGCCGCAGGTGGAGCATCTGCTGCGAGACCGGTTGCCCAGCGCCCTCCCGGGCGCCGACCCGACTGCGATCGAGTTCGCGAGCGCGGGCACGCAGGCTGTGGTCGACGCTCCGATCGAGCCGCAGGCGGCGGCGGAGGCGGCCCGGCTCGGCGTCGAGAGCACAGACGAGCATCGGGCACGCCAGCTCGAGGCGACCCAGATCGAGCGGGCCGACCTCGTCATCGCACTCGCGGCAGAGCACCGGGGCAACATCGTGCGCCTGCTGCCGGCGGCGAACCACCGCACCTTCACGCTCATCGAGCTCACCCGCGTCGTCGAGGCGCTGGCCGAGGGCGGCCGCGTCCAGCCGCCCGAGCCGCTCGGCGACGACGGGGTCGCGGCATTCCTGCAGCGCGTCGTCGAGGCGGCGGCTGCCGCGCGCGGCCTGCTGCCGATCGCCGCGACCAAGGACATCGACGTGCCCGACCCCTACGGCCGCTCGGACAAGCTCTACCGTCGATCGGCGGATGCGGTGGCCGAGCACGTCGACCGGCTCGTCGCAGCGATCGGCGCGCTCGCGAGAAGATAAGGGCGTGAAGCCCCTCGACACTCTCCGCACCGGCCTGTGGCACCTGCGCAAGGGCGGCGTCAGGCAGTTGCGGGATTGGCGGCTGCGGCGCACCATGACCGAGCGGAACAGCGCGACGAGCCGCCCCCGCGATCTGAGCGCCGACATGCCCGTCTGGCCCGTCGCCGATCGCGGCACGCGCCGCCCGCACCTGCGGGTCGGCACGATCATGGATACGTTCTCCGCCAGCGCGTGGGGCTACGAGTTCGACGTCGTCGAGCTGCAGCTGAAGGAGTGGCGCGCGCAGCTGGAGCAGCAGCCGATCGACCTGCTGTTCGTCGAGTCGGCGTGGTCGGGGTCGCGCGGGTCGTGGAAGTTCCTGCTCAGCGGCCCCAAGGCGCCCCACGAATCGTTGCGCGAGCTTGTCGCGCACTGCCGCGAGCAGGGCATCCCCTCGGTCTTCTGGAACAAGGAGGATCCGCCCCACTTCGACGACTTCCTCGAGACCGCGCGTCTCTTCGACCGGGTGTTCACCACCGACGCGAACCTGCTCGACCGCTATCGGGAGGCGCTCGGGCACGACCGTGTCGACGTGCTCGGCTTCGCTGCGCAGCCTGCGCTGCACCACCCGATGCGGCAGAAGGGCCTGCATCAGGAGTTGGATGTCGCGTTCGGCGGCAGCTACTGGTCGCACAAGTTTCCCGAGCGACAGGCGCAGATGGATCTGCTGCTCGGCGCCGCGGCCGAGGTGTCGGAGCGTCGCGGCATCGGCTTCGACATCTACTCGCGATTCGAGAACGACCCGAAATACCGCTTCCCGGAGCGCTTCGAGTCGTTCGTGCGCGGCTCGCTCGACTACGACCGGATGCTGAGCGCCTACCGCGCCTACAAGGTGATGCTCAACGTAAATTCGGTCGTCGACAGCCCGACGATGCTCGCGCGCCGCGTCTTCGAGATCCTCGCGAGCGGCACGCCCGTGGTGACGACGCGCAGCCCCGCCGTCGAGCACTGGTTCGACGGGTCCGAGATCTCGATCGTCGACGACGAGCAGGAGGCCGCGCTCGTGCTGCGCGCGCTCGTGCGCTCGCCCGAGCTGCGCGATCGACAGGTGCACCTGGCCCAGCGACGCATCTGGCGCGAGCACACCTTCTCTCGCCGCGCGACCCAGGTGCTCGAGTCAGTGGGCATCGCCGACACCGCCGCATGGCGCCGGCCGCGCGTGAGCATCATCGCGCCGACCATCCGTCCCCACCTGGTGCCCGGCATCATCGCCACCGCCGGCCGCCAGGTCGACGTCGACGTGCAGCTGCTGCTGCTGCTGCACGGGTTCGACGCCGAGGATGCCGAACTGCAGGCCATGGCGCGCGAGGCCGGCGTCGCCGAGCTGGTCGTGCTGCGCGCCGACCGCGACACCACGCTCGGCACCAACCTCAACCGGCTCGTGCAGGCCAGCGACGGCGACGTGATCGCGAAGTTCGATGACGACGACCTCTATGGTGACCACTACCTGCTCGACTCGTGCTTCGCGCTCGACTACTCGGGCGCCGAGCTTGTCGGCAAGCACGCGCGCTACCTCTATCTCGCGTCGCTGGATGCGACGGTGCTGCAGTCGCCCGAGCGGGAGCACCGCTGGACCGATCTGGTGGGCGGCCCCACGATGGTCGGACCGCGCGCGACGTGGGAGGCGACGCCGTTCGAGGACCGCACGCTGGGGGAGGACACCACCTTCCAGCGGGCGCTGCTCGCCGCCGGCGGCGCCATCTACAGCGCCGATCGGTTCAACTTCATGCAGATGCGGGATGCCCGTGCGGGGCACACGTGGAGCACGGAGGATGAGCGGATCCTGGCGAACGGCTACGTGATCAGCTTCGGCCTCGCTGACGGACACGTCCTCGTCTGACGCGTGATGCTGCGCCGACGCTCGCGTCGCGACTAGGAAGCCTCGGCGAACCCCTCGAAGCCGTGCACCTCACGCAGCTGCCGCAGCACCTCGCGATAGACAGCGGGCGAGTAGTGGAAGGGCGCGAGCCCCCATCGGTGCGCTGGGTCTGCCAGCACGACTTCCTCCGGCAGTTCGACCCTGCGGAAGCCGCGCTGTCGCAGCTCGTCGTAGTAGCGGCGGAACCGCTTGTTCGCCTCGCTGGCGCGCACGCCCATGCTCCACGGCGACGGGTCGCCCTCGGTGGTGCGAACGGCCCACGGCACCTCGAGCACGATGGTGCGGTCGAAGAGCCCGAGCGTGTGCAGCGTCGCGGCGAAGGCGTCGACGCGCTCGCGCCACAGCGCGAAGTGCTCATCGGTGCCGAAGGGGATGAGCTCGGCCTCGTCGAGCGTCTCCGAGACGGACGCGACCTTCATCGTGTCGATGCTGCGCGTCACCACCGTGCCGTCGGGGAAGCGGTGCACGCCGTGTCGCTCGTCGGCCAGATCCCAGAGCAGCACGTCGGTGTCTGCGGCGAGGCTCTCGAGCCGGTCGAGCAACCCGCCCGCGAAGTCGGCTCGGATCATACGTCCTTGGAACTTGGAGGTAACGTCTTCGAGGAG
This sequence comes from Agrococcus sp. Ld7, assembly GCF_045064095.1. Taxonomy (NCBI): domain Bacteria; kingdom Bacillati; phylum Actinomycetota; class Actinomycetes; order Micrococcales; family Microbacteriaceae; genus Agrococcus; species Agrococcus sp. Ld7. The sequence continues at coordinate 16,913 of NZ_JBISGY010000023.1, forward strand.
CGGCAGGTGCGAGGAAGCGTCGCTGCCGACAGAGATCAATGACTGGCGCGCCACATAGCCCTTGAGATCGACCGTGCTTGGGGTGGCGAACTCGACAGAGTCGCGAGCAACGCAGCTGCCGTAGACCAGCACTCTCATGGCCTCACTCGCTGGGCTTGTCAAGGCACTCCTATGTTCGAGGCCCGCGTGGTTCGCTTGCCGGTCGGCCGCCCACGATACCCAGCGTGCCTATGAGTGACCGACACTCCCTAGCTCGGCGCGGCCGATCGCCAGTCGGCGAGCGGCTGCGAGCAACGACGTTTCTTGCGAGCGGAAGCTTTGAGGGATGGGCAAGCGCCACCACCGAGGGAGAAGCTGTCGCAGGGCCTGTTGCGAAGGGCGCGGAAGCTGGGTCGTGGAGAACACCGCGCATTGAGCGTGATTCACGCGCGTGGCATCGACTGGTGCGCTAGCGGAATCCTAGCGCGAGCGGCGTCGACCCGGTTCCAGGCGTATGCGGCTTGCATCGTCCCGATACGATGACCGCGCGGCCATCGCCGGTGGCCGTGTGCAATCAACGCAGGATCGCGAGCAGTGACAATGCGGAATGCACCCTGGTGTCTCCCGGTCCCGCGCTCGGCTCGTAGGTTCGGCACGACGTCCCGCACCCCGAACCACGAGGCAGCCATCGCTGCTGGAGGAACCATGAAGTCCCGGTACACAGCGCTAGTAGTGATCTTGGGAATCGGGGCGATTGCCGCCGGCGTCGGTGCCGCACTGATGACCGAGAGCCGTGCAGCCGTGCCAGCTGCTGTCGCGCTCGCCCTCGTCGTGAGCCTCCTCGCCCTTGTTGCGCACCGACTCAGGTACGCGGCGGCGATGGTCAAGGCGCTGCGCGGCGTCGACCGGGCAGTGCGTCGCGTGGCCAGCACGACGGGGAAGACCGCACCACTCGTGCGCGATACTTACGACGCACAGCGCGCCTCTGCCTCTGAGCAGTCCGCCTTGGCGGCGGCAGTCGAGGGTGCAGTTCAGACGATCCCGCCGCTGCATCGCGCGGTTGCGGCGAATGCCACCGACATCACACGTGTCGGTCGTCAGGTGCAAGAGGTTGCGGCCAAGGTGCAACAGGTTGACACTCGGTTTGCGGAGACTCAGCGTGCGGTCGCCTCGATGTCGAAGCAGCTCGCGACTATCGAGAAAGCGCTCTCGGCGGAGCGCTCCGCGCCGCCAAAGCCTGTTCCGAAGCCCGTGCCCACAAAATCTGCTCCTTCGGCGGCTGACCAGTTCGCAGCTGTCGCGCCGGGCAAGACCAACTTCCCGGCACCCACGCTGCGCGTCGGTGTGATCCTCGATGAGTTCTCCGAGGCCGCGTTCAAGCCGGAGTGGCAGCAGCACAAGCTACTCCCGGGGGAGTGGGAGCGTCAGATCGAGGGGATCGCGCTCGATCTGCTCTTTGTCGAAAGCGCATGGAGTGGCAATGACGGCGCGTGGCGCTATCAGCTCGTGGGCTCGAATGCACCGTCAGCGTCGCTGGTCGATCTTGTGCGCGGATGCCGTGATCGCGGCATCCCGACCGTTTTCTGGAACAAGGAGGACCCGCCGCACTTCGAAGATTTCATCGACACCGCAGCGCTCTTCGACTGGGTCCTCACTTCAGACGGGGACCGAATCCCGGAATACCGGGATCGACTTCGGCACGATCGGGTCGCGGTGCTGCCGTTCGCTGCGCAGCCCGCGCTTCACAACCCGGGGCTGCGCCGGGGCGTCATGCGGGACCTGCCTGTCGCCTTCGGCGGCATGTACTTCTCGCACAAGTATCCGGAGCGGCGAGCACAGATGGACTTTCTGCTGCCGGCGGTTGCCGACCTCGGACTCGACATCTACTCGAGACACGCGAATGGTGACGTGAAGTACGCGTTCCCTGCACCGCTGGACAAGTACGTTCGCGGTGCTCTGCCGTACCCGAAGATGATCGACGCGTATAAGCGCTACAAAGTCATGTTGAGCGTCAACTCCGTCGTGGAGTCACCGTCGATGTGCGCTCGGCGCATCTTTGAGGTGTCGGCCTGCGGTGGCGTCATCGTGTCTCCCCCCTCGGCCGCGATCCCGAACTACTTCGAGCCCGATGAAGTTGTAGTCGTGAATGACGCGACGAGCGCGCGAAACGCGACCCGGGCACTCGTGCGGTCGGTCGAACACCGCGACCGCATCGCCTTGCGGGCGAGGCGTCGCGTCTGGGCTGAGCACACGTACGGACACCGTGTTGATGCGATCTGCGAAGCGGTAGGCATCACCCAGGAGCTCGCTCGTGCGCATCGCCCCGGCATTTCTGTGCTGTGCTCCACGATCCGTCCGCACCTCATCGAGGGTGTGTTCGCGACCATCGGCCGGCAGACGGAGACGAACATACAGCTCGTGCTGAACCTCCACGGCGCTGAAGTGTCGGATGCGCAGATCGACCGGTTGGCCCAGGAGCACGGTGTGGCTGACTACACTGTGCTGAGGATGCCTCGCTCGGACACCCTTGGTGCATGCCTAAACGCGATGGTCGACATCGCGGCGCATTCGGTCGTTGCGAAGATGGATGACGACGACTTCTACGGTCGGCACTACTTGCAAGATCTGCTGGACAGCTACTTGGTGTCGGGTGCTGAAATCGTGGGCAAGGCCGCGAGCTACGTCCACTTCGAGGGTCGCGAACAGACCATCCTGAGCGCACGTGCAACGGAGAATCGGTTCTCGACGTTCGTTCGAGGGGCAACGCTTCTGCTCTCGACCGACGTCGCGCGCCGCTTGCGCTTTGGGGCCGGAAACAGGTCTGAGGATACTGAACTGCTGAAGCGAGCCGTGGCGGAAGGGCTCTCGATATACGCGTCCGACCGCTTCAACTACTGTGTCATCCGCAATCGTGATCTCAGCAGCCACACCTGGCGCATCGATGAGGACGAATTGTTCGCAGCAGGAGACCTCGTCGGGTTTGGCGACTTCCGCGGGTTAGTGGAGGCATGATGCTGACGATTGCATGTCACGCAGCAAAGTCAGAGAGAAGCGCCCGATGACTGAGGTCGCCGCGCTGCGGCAGACCTGGGCCAGGCACTTTCCAGCTGTCGGCGAAGAGCGCCTTGCTGGCACGATGTTCGAACGCATGATCTACGCGCGTGGCTACCTATTCACGGATGCGCGACTCGCGGCGGTCCCGAATCACTGGGACAAGGTCGCGTTCGGTAGCAAATGGTTCCTGCACTGGGACCCACGCCTGGAAGTCGGACTCGCGACGCAAGACTCTACGACGGTGCTCGTCATTGGCGTGTGTCTCGACGTTGACCGTTCTATCTCGCGCAACGATCAGCTCGCGCGGGCTCTGCTCGCCATCGCCGGCGACCGCGAGAGCTTCCAAGACCGGATCGATGAGCTTGCAGGGCGATTCCTCATCGCGGTCGCCAGTCCACAGGGGATGCTGCTGCAAGCTGACGCGACGGGGCAACGCCAGCTCTTCTACGCTGACGCGGAACATGGTCGACTGGCAGGATCCCACCCCCGACTCGTTGCGGAGCAGTTCGAAGTCGCTTCGAGTGCATTTGGCACCGCGAATTTTTTCGCTTGCAACGGTTCGGATTGCTTTCCGCCAGGAGTCACCCCATTCGCGGGCGTGCGTCATCTCTCACCCAACTTGGCGTTGGAGATCGAGACGGGACGCATAGAGCGAGTGTTCCCCAGAGCTGATCGCGTGGAGATGGCACCGGAGGACGCAGCTCGATCGCTCGTGGCAGCGGTCGGAGCGCAATTGCCGCTGCTCGCTGCACGGTGGCCCCTGATCACCTCACTGACAGGAGGCTTCGACAGCCGGATCACGCTCGGGTTGACGCGGCATATCTCAGCGCAAATGCAGTACTTCACCTTCGATCAGACATATCGAGAGACGGTCGAAGTGACGCGACACGATACGTCGACCGCGGAGCGCTTAGCGCGCGACCTCGGCTTGCGACACATGACTTTGAGAATCGCGAACCCAGATATGCCGCTTGAATATGTCCGCGCTGCTGCACGCAACTCCCCGGTTTCACACAATCGCGTCGTGTCTTGGGCGTACTACACGTCGTTGCCCCATGATGCGCTGCACATCCGATCGAACCTGTACGAAACCGTGCGGTCCGTGTTCCGAGTCAACGGCATCGAGCACGAGCGACTGACCCCTGAAGTGATGCATTCGATCTACAGCAGGGGGCGAGGGGAGGACCCGCTCGTGCGCGAGGCGTTCGCGCAGTTCATTGATGAGACGGACTTCTCTAACAGTCGCGGGTTCGATCAGCTCGACCTGTTGCACTGGGAGTACCGCATCGGCTCGTGGTTGCCGTGGGTCAACGTCGAGAGCGACATCGCTCATGACGTTGTCATCCCGATCAACTCCCGCCGCATCTTGCGTGACCTGCTTTCGGTACCGCTAGCCGACCGAAAGGCGGGTTCAGCGATGCTGATCGCGGCTCACATGGCTTGGCCGGAAGCCATGGGATACGCGATCAACGGCGTATCGCGACGTGTGCCGGACTACAACGGATGAACACGTCTACCGCAAGCACCTGCGCCACTTACTGGTGGCGGCGTCCCGACGGTCTACTGAACTTCGGTGACGATCTGACGCCCTTTCTCATCGAAGAGCTGTTCCCCAACCTCACGCCGCACTGGGCAGATGTCGAGAACGCCGATCTTGTCGGTATCGGCTCGGTGTTGCAGCAGTTCAAACAGCCCCGCCGCACCCCGTTGGAGTGCTGGGGGGCCGGCTACATCGCAGCGGATTCATGGGCGATGCACGACCGCACTCGGTTCCACGCTGTGCGCGGTGAGCTGACGCTCGCGAAGCTGCAGCCAGCGCAGCAGCGCGGTGTGGTGCTGGGTGACCCTGGGCTACTGATGGGGCTGTTGTTCAATGCGAATGAGATCGAGACCGACTACGAACTCGGCGTCATACCGCACTACGTCGACGCAGGCCTGCCCGCAGTCAGCGAGTTGCGTTCGTCCGCGCACGTGTCGGTAATCGATGTCGCTGCCCCCGTCGAGGATGTCGTCCGAAGCATCGCGCGATGCCGTCGGGTCATCTCGTCAAGCTTGCACGGGCTGGTGGTGAGCGATGCGCTGCGCATCCCCAACCTTTGGGTCAAACTCTCGAACGATGTCGCGGGCGACGGCTTCAAGTTCGCGGACTACTACTCAGCCTTAGGCCGCGAAGCGCATGCCATACCCATCGCGCCAACGCCAGGCCTCGTGCAACTCATTGACGAGCGGTACCGCCCGATCGACGCGCTCGAGGAGATGCAAACGGCGCTACTCGGTGCATTTCCTCGCGAGGTCGCGCACTGACGAACTCTCGCACCTGGCGTTAGCGGATGTCGTGGGCGGGTGCCTGAAGGCGCGTCGAATGGTGCTCGCCAGACGGCGGCGTCGCCAGCGCTGTCGCCAGATAAGATTGCGATTTACGTGCCAGTTTCGAGTAGAGCCCAGTATTGCGGACCTCGAGGCGTACAGGAGGATGGACCCATGACTGAAACCACTTCGACCTTCGACACTGTCAGCGTCGTCGGGCTTGGCTATATCGGCCTGCCGACGGCTGCGTTCATCGCATCGAAGGGTATCCGCGTAATCGGTGTGGACGTGAACGAGTCGTTCGTTGAGCGCATCAGTAAAGGTGAGGTGCCGTTCTTCGAGCCCGACTTCGAGGCAACGCTCGCTGGCGTGGTGAGCAAAGGCGCACTCACGGCGCAGACGACGACTCCGCACGCTGACGCGTACATCGTGGCAGTGCCGACGCCGTTCCAAGAGGACTACTCGGTCGACACCAAGTACATCAAGGCTGCATCCAAAAGCATCGCCGAGCAGTTGAAGGGTGGCGAGCTCGTCGTGCTCGAGTCAACGTCGCCTCCCGGGACGACAGAGGAAATGGCGCAGTTCATCCTCGATGCTCGCCCTGACCTCACCGATGCCGATGGCAAGCCGAACTCGGTCTACTTCGCCCACGCACCAGAGCGCGTGCTCCCGGGCCGGATCATGATCGAGATGGCCGAGAACGACCGCGTCATCGGTGGCGTCACGCCGGTGGCCGGCCAGATGGCGCGGGATCTCTACGCAACGTTCTCAAACGGCAAGCTGCTGGTGACTGATGCCCGCACGGCAGAGATGGCAAAGCTCACGGAGAACTCGTTCCGCGATGTGAACATCGCGTTCGCGAACGAGCTCTCGATCATCAGCGACAAGCTCGACATCGATGTCTGGGAGCTTATCGACCTGGCGAACCACCACCCGCGCGTGAACATCCTGCAACCGGGCCCGGGCGTCGGTGGCCACTGCATCGCGGTCGACCCGTGGTTCATCGTCGCTGCCGCGCCCGAGGAGGCGAAGCTGATCCGGTGTGCGCGTGAGGTCAACGATAGCAAGCCGAAGTATGTGGTCGGCAAGGTGCTCTCGAAGGCGTCGAAGTTCAAGGCTCCGGTGATCGCTGCGCTGGGCATTGCGTTCAAGGCCGACATCGACGACCTGCGCGAGTCGCCGTCGTTGGAGATCGTTCGTGAGATCGCTGCGGAGATGCCGGATGCGAGTGTGCGCGTGGTGGAACCGAATGTCGAGGCTCTCCCCGCGCGACTCTCTGAACTGGCGAACGTGCAGTTGCAGGACGCCGAGTCGGCGATCGCAGACGCCGATATCGTCGTGATGCTCGTCGACCACACCCCGTTCAAGCGAATCGATCGCGGAAGCCTCCAGGAGAAGGTGCTCATCGACACCAAGGGCGTCTGGCGCTGATCGTTCATCACCGTCACGTTCTGATAGTCGAGAGGCACGAGCAAGCATGAGACATTCTGACGAGCAGCGGGATGAGGCGCTGTTGCGCCGGCAGTGGGTGCAAGACGTTGCAGCTGATCAAGACGCATTGCTGAAGAAGTACGAGGGGTTGCTCGCGCGCGACCTGAAGCACCGCAAGCAGCAGCGGCAACACGAGCAGCGTATCCGCCAGTTGGAGGCTGAGGTACGCGCGGCCCGCAAGCAGCAGGACCGTGACCTCACCCGAAGGCTCGCATCGGCTCATGGCTCGCTCGAGGCCTACCGCAAAGAGACTAAGCGACTCAAAGACGACCTGCAGCGGGTGAGATCATCGAACTCGATGCGCATCGGCAAGATCGTGCTCGGCCCTCTGCACGCTGTGAAGCGTCTTGGCTCGCCTTCGAGTCGGCCGAACGTGACGGACCGGCATGCACTCGAGACTGCGGACGCCGCCGCGAGCGCGCATGTCGCACCGGCTGCTGAAGCCCTCGTCCCGTCTGAGCCAGTCACCGGTGCCGCGCATGTGGTGCCCGTGTCAGAACGCTCGCTCGACGCGCTGATCCGGGAATTCGATCAGGATCCGAGCTCGAAGCGCTTCGTGCGAGTGCTCAACAGAATGTGGTTCAACCACGGCTCGATCGAGGCACCTGCTCGATACATCCTCGAACATCCTGAGGCGGCAGAAGCGCTGACTTCGAAACAAGCAGTGCTCGCGACGCGGATTCTGGGTGAGTACCGTCTTGCGCAGCGCGGTGTCTCCGTGCCTCCTCGTGCCAGTGGCATCGCTTACGTCGCCGAGCCTCGCAGGGTCATGTACTGCGTGCACTCGACACCGATCTATAACTCCAATGGATACTCGACACGCACTCGCGGTGTCGCAGCCGGGCTGCAGGCAAACGGCGTTGACATTGCAGTGGTCGCTCGGCCCGGTTATCCCTGGGACTCATCGACTGACTCGGCGAAGCCAGAAGTGAAGCGCACTGAGCGCGCACTCGACGGTGTTCCATACGTTCACCTTCCTGGGCTGCCGCTCACCAGTGCCCCTATCGATCACTACCTCGATGTAGCGGCCGACGCTTATGTCCGTGAGGCACGCCGACAGCGCCCGAGCGTGATCCAGAGCGCGTCGAATCACCGGACTGCGCTACCAGCACTCATCGCGGCACGGCGGCTTGGAATTCCTTTCGTCTACGAGGTCCGCGGCTTGTGGGAGGTCACGACCGCTTCCAGCAAGGAGAGGTGGGACAAGACCGAACAATTCGCATCGATGGCGGGGCTCGAGACGCTCGTCGCGAATGAGGCCGATCTTGTGCTCGCAATTACGCGGCAGACTGCAAATGAACTGATTCGTCGCGGCGTGGACCCCGACAAGATTCACCTGGCTCAGAATGCTGTCGACACTGAGCAGTTCGCGCCCTTCCCCAAGGATGCCGTGTACGCAAAGACGCGTGGGATCCGAACTGATGTACCGGTCATCGGCTTTGCTGGCAGTCTCGTTGCCTACGAAGGACTGGATACGCTGCTCGACGCTTCAGCGATCCTCGTGGCACGGGGAATCGGTCATCAGGTGGTGATCGCGGGCTCGGGAGGGGCAGAGGCCGGGCTTAAGTCGAAGCGTGACCAAATGAAGCTCGCGACGACTCGCTTCTTGGGTCGCTTGCCGATCCAGGAGATGCCGCGGCTGCTCAGTACGTTCGACGTCATGCCCTTGCCGCGGGCCTCGACAGCGGTCACAGAGTTGGTGTCTCCGCTCAAGCCCCTTGAAGCTTTCAGCTCGATGAAGGCCGTCGTCATGTCAGACGTCGCGCCGCACCGTGACCTCGTGGGCTCAGAGCAGCCGCGCGGTCTGCTGTTTCCTCCAGGTGACGCGGAAGCGCTCGCAGATGCATTGCAGCGAATCATTGAGGACGACGACCTCGCGCGTCAGCTCGGACGCACCGCGCGGTCGTGGGTGTTCCACGAGCGAACGTGGAACCAGTTGGGGATCGTCATGCAGCGGGCGCATGCCACCGCCGCGACCGAGTACGACCTAAGGATCGGTGAGGAAGGAAAGCCTCTCGAGGAGTTGCGCATTGGGCTCATCGCCGACGAGTTCACGACAACGACGCTGTCGGCGACCTCGCAGGTCGTTTCGCTGACACGCACCGGCTGGCGGGAGCAACTCGCCTCTGAACGTCTCGATGTGGTTTTCATCGAATCGGCATGGGAGGGCAACGGCGGCGAATGGCACCGCGCAATTGGGCACTACAGCGCAGCGGAGAGCGCCGACATCACCCGGTTGCTCGAGCACAGTCGGTCGCTTGGTATCCCGTCAGTCTTCTGGAATAAGGAAGACCCAGTGCATTTCAACCGGTTCCGCCGCACGGCGTGCCTCTGCGACCATGTGTTCACCACGGATGCGCAGATGATTCCCGAGTACCTCACGACGCCCGAAGCTGTCTCGAAGACGGTCTCTTCGCTGCCGTTCTACGCGCAGACGAAGATCCACAACCCGATGCCGACCGAGCGGGAGTACCGCCACAGCGTGGCCCACGCGGGTACCTATTACGGCAATCGCTACCCGGATCGCTCGAGGCGTCTAATCAAGATGCTCGATGCGGCGGAGCCGTTCGGCCTGACGATCTACGACCGCCAGGCATCGAATCCGGACTCTCCGTACCAGTTCCCTCCGCAATTCGCGCACGCAGTCGCGGGCTCGTTGCCCTACGGCGACGTCATCGATTCGTACAAGAGCCACCTTGCCCAGATCAATGTCAACTCTGTGGAGCAATCGCCGACCATGTTCTCGCGTCGTGTCGTTGAGATCGCAGCGTGCGGCGGCGTCGTGCTCTCCAGTGGCTCGCGCGCCATGACAGAGATCTTCGGGGGCACCATCCCTAGCACGAACGACGAGTCCAGCTGGCGCGCGATGCTCCTGGATTGGTCGATCAACCCCGTCGAGCGGGTGCGAGAGGCATGGCTGCAGATGCGCAGCGTGTACCGCGCTCACACGGCCGACACGGCGATCACACTGCTCGCGCGGACGGCCGGAATACCGGTCGAGAGCCGCGGACTGCCCTTGTACGCGCTCGTCATCGACGACCATTCCGAGGAACTCCTTATCAGCGTGGCACGTCAATCGGTGCCACCGCGCGCTGTGATCGTGGACGCTCGTTGGCTTGACGAGGTTGCAGCTGCGCTCAGTGGGACAGCAATAGCAGTGCTCGACTCAGCGACCGCCAGACTGCACGACTTCGAGTGGGTCGGAGCGGCAAACCAGGTGGTTGGGCGCACACACTTCGAAGATCTGCTGATAGCGACGCGGTTTGGCGATTGGGATCGGTTAGCGTTCGACTACGCGGACGAGGGATCTCTAGGCAGCACCTTGGCACGCCCCGCGTCATCGAGCGTCGTGCACCCCGGCCTCGTGCGGAGCTCCCGTGTCGGCGACGACTTGCATGTTGCGTTGCGTGCAGCTGATGCGCGCACGGTGGAGTTGCTATTCGTTCGGCCGGTGGCCGCCGTTCGCGACGACGCGACCGCGGCCGCAGTCAATCGCAGTGAACTGTCGCCCAAGCGCATCCTTTTTGCGGGTCACGACCTGAAGTTCGCCCGCGCACTGATTCAGTTGCTCGAGGATGCCGGCCACGAAGTCTTGATCGACAGGTGGCAAGGCCACAATCAGCACGACGAAGCAGAGTCTGAACGACTTCTCGCGCGGGCCGATGTGGTGTTCGCCGAATGGGGATTGGGTAATGCCGTGTGGTATTCGGAACATTTGCTACCGCACCAGCGAATGCTCGTGCGCGTACACCTACAGGAATTGCAACTCCCGTACCTTCGTCGTATAAAGCACTCGAACGTCGACGAGTTTCTGTTCGTCGGAGAGTTGATCCGACTTACTGCCATCGAGAGTCATGGTGTTCCGGCAGAGCGGTCATCGGTAGTCCCAAACTTCGTAGACGTGCACGGACTCGACCAGCCTAAGTTTGAGGGAGCGGAGCACACTCTCGGTCTCGTCGGAATAGTGCCGCAACGCAAGCGTCTTGACCTCGCGGTCGAACTCGTCGAACGACTCAGGGCAGTGGACTCCAGATACAAACTGCGAATTAAGGGGAAGCGGCCTGAGGAATACGAGTGGATGCAGCGTCGGCCAGAAGAGCTCGCGTTCTATGAGCGCGCATATGCGCGAATCGATGCGATCAACGCAGAGGAGCCCGGCACCGTCATATTTGATGGGCACGGCGACGACATGGCTGAGTGGTACCGAAACATCGGTGTCGCCATTTCGGTTTCGGACTTTGAGTCCTTCCATTTCACTATCGCAGACGGCGCGGCCTCGGGTGCGGTCCCGGCTAGTCTTGCCTGGGCTGGCGCCGAGTACCTCTACCCGGGTGATTGGCTTTACAGCGACATGCGGGCTATGGCGGATGGCCTTCTGTCACACAGGGTGCCTGCTGGGGATGCCCCACGTGCGGTGATCGCGCAGCGATACGCGCAGTCGAGTGTGCTTTCGGCGCTGGTCAACCGATTGTTTTCCCAGCAAAGCTAGTTGGCCAGTGCTCGCGCACGTAAGCGCCCTGCCTCGCCCGGTGCTTGGGAAGACCCGCGATTCGTTGCTCTGACGCGATCGCGATTGATTCCTAGCGGTTGAGGTCCGACCGACACCGGCGCCACGCCCAAGAGAAGGACGGAGGGAAGAGTTGCGCGCTGCCGTGCCGCGGTCGACCATCACCACGTGCATCAAGAGCCTCGCGTCCGCGTCCGGGGTCGGTCGAGTGACAGCTCGGGCTCGGTCCAAAATGGGGCGGCGGAGGCAGCGCAGGCCCTAGCCCGAGACCGCCGGGCACGAAGTTCGCGCGAGCCGGACAGGGCACGTTAACAGAGAGAAAATTAGGAGACCACCTTGTCGCCGCCAACTACACTTGGCGAGACGTCGACAGAACTGATCAATATAGCTCCTACAAAGCGTGTGAAGATGCGCGATGATCCATTCGCGCAGGAATAATGATCGATATCGACCATTACGGCGACGGTTCAGGCTCTCCGAGCGCTTCGATGTTTGCAGTTATATTCCAGAATCCACCCCGCGGTGAGGACCATGCGGTAGTAATGCGCCCGTACTCGCGTGTGCGTCAGGCGGAAGGCTTAACAATACGGAATTCGAACGCTGGAATTTATAACAACAACACGTAGAATGATAACTTGAGTCCCGGAAGTACGGGCGAGGGTGTCGCGTTCTCTAAACTGCACCCGTCCTGTCAGACTTCAACTCCTATGTATACCTATTCGACGGTCTGCCTGGCTGAATAAAAACACGACGAAGACTTGGTCGTTCCTTTCCGCGACTGGCGACGTGCCGCAAATCAAGAATGCGGTGGGAGAGGTCGTCGCCTCGATGAGACAAGATGGCTCGATCCACATGGAGCAGGTCAAGGCACTAGAAGATCGGGTGACAGCCATGGAGGCTGCGATCGAGGAGATCAAGGGGGAAAAGTTCGTCTTGACCTCATTCAACTGGCCGCTGCGCCAGAGTCATCCCCTCCTGTCTAGCTCCGCATCCCACCGGGGCTCGTTGGTCGCCCGATTCCCGACGCCCTGCAGCCGCTTCTCTGGGTCTCGTGAGCATTGCGTATTATTGGCCAACCGAGACGCGAGGAGTCGTGAAAGGCTTTAGCCTTACGGAGCCAAACCGACCGTAGACGCGAGCGCGATACATTCCTGGCATAAGATCCACCCACGCAAAGTGCCGTTCAACACCGTATGGCACGTTTGCAATCAGCGTGGAATCGCGATACAACTTTACGCTGAACGAGTACCCGGGCCAAGTTGGAAGTACGAGTCGCAATGCGCCAGCTTCAAAAGCGAGGTCCACCCCAGCCTCAATAAACGACTCATGGCCCGGTCGGGCGACTGCAGTAGCAAGTTCTGAGATCAGTTGCTCGCCTCGCTCTGTGCCAGTCGCATTCGCATCCGTAACCAGGACGTCGACCGACCACCCCGCATCCAGGAGCTTCGCTTGAAACGAGCCGAGTTGCTCGAGCTGATGCGTGTCAGGCCCGCGCACCAGTTCTGCCAGACTGAGCAACCCGCCAGCGCTTCGATTAGAGGAAGCGAGCGCGCCCTGCAATTTAAGCAAACCAATTGCCGAGGGCTCGCCGTCGCTCGGAACAAGGAAAAACAAGTCGGCGTTGAGTCGGTACGCCAGGGCCAGGCCAGTCTCCGCCAGCGTCGCTGGGGCCAATACGACGAGCCGTTCAGAATCGTCATCGTGCGCAGCCGAAAGCTCAACGGTGATTGTGTTGACCATCTGTGAGAGTAGGGCCTCAGTCGGCGTTGATTCTATGCGATCGGCTTCAACAATTAGGAAGTTTGATCCGAGAACGCCGATCGTGTCCATAAGGCCTCTATTCGCAGCCGGGCCAGCGTCAGCTTCTAGCAAAGCGACGACAGGCGACGAAAACGCCGGATCGGCGCGTATGACGCGGGGATCAACTGTCGATGTGCGCGCGTCCTCTTCGACCGACTCGTTGTCGTCACTGAAGTTAAACGGCGGCGACAGGCGAAAGTGCGTTGTCATCGCTGTGCTGGATGCGGAGAGTCTCACGCGGACGCACATAGTCGCTTCCGCGACACCGAAGTCACGGAAGTGCCACCCGATTGGTTGCGGCTCGAGCTCGCCGCGGTGCACGGTCAGTTCGAAATGGACGTCAGCGTCGATGCGGGCGTCGGCGATTTTTGTGCCATTGCGGTAAAGTGCAAATCCATCGGGGTGCAGGGTAACTGTAACGTCCGGGGCAACATTCCAGTACGCGTCATATTGGTTAACCCACTCAGACGTAAGCGTGTCCAGGACGGAAAGTCTGTTATGGTCGGCGGCGACCCGTAGCTCTCTCTCATGTTTAGCACCGGACAGTCGGCCCGTGCCCGCGCGAACCACGGCTTGCAGGCCCTCCGTGGTAATGGGAGACATCCAGACGGTCTTCGCGGCAGAATCGACGCGGGGAACAGACCGTCCATTTACAACAACATTATTGTGCGCAAACTGGCTGTACGCGTACTTCGTCAGCGGCTTCGCGTAGTCATATCCATACGGTCCGGCCTCACATAGGATCGGCCTGCCGTCACGCCAAACCAGGATAGAGAGGTCGTCGCTGTGTTTATGGTAGTTGGCGTTGTAGGCAGCTGTGAATGCGATGAACGTGGCATCCGGGTCGCCCCAACTTGATCGGGAGTAGAAGTATCCGCTCTGAGGTAGATGCAATGCGGTGTTTACAGGGCGGCGTCCGCGCGCGCCTTTGGTTGCTGCAAACTCGAACTCCGCGCTATTGAAGACGTTCAGATGGCTGCCCTCGAGACGAGATCTCTTGGTGTCGCTGATGGGCACGAAGTTCCCCGTAGGCAGGATCGCGTGGGTCGCATAGCGCCCGGCAAGCTGAAGTATCGGCGAAAGCGACGGGCGACGATTTGTGGTCAGATCGCGGCAGATGGACTCGTGTTCGGCTAGCGAGCGCGAGATCATCAGATGGTAGGTCGGAGAGTTTTCGATATGGACGCCATCTGGGGTGAATGATCTCGAGAAGTATGCGTCCAAACGCGAGATGCTGGTCTCCAATTTTGCCTCGAGGGCAGGGTCCGGCCAAGTCGCAAGGATGGAATAGTTTCGGAGTGCGATGTCCTGAAACATCCCGTGATTATTGCCGGTGGAGTGGAACTCATCCGTGAGCAAGAGGTCCGAAGTTTCCCGCAGGAGGTCGGTAATAAAGGCTCGATCTTCTTCCTGGAGGCGTTCCCGAATGGCTCGCTCCAGCAGCAACAGACTGAGCAACCTCTGTGCGGTGGTCTCATCGTGGAACGCCATTTCGGCCGGCGACTCTGTCCGCTGGCCGTGCTCCTTCGCCCACCAGCGATACAAGCCTACGACGTGAGCGAGGGCCTCTTCCGAACCATCGTCTTGGAGCCAGGGTATCCACGAACGAGTGAACAAAAGTGCGTGGAGGTAGCGGCCCAATGACCTGTCGCCTCGTGCGAGCCAAACGTCCGCGGAAAACAGGTTCAGCGACCGCCCCGTTGGCCCAGTCACGACCTTGTCGGCAAGGAACCGCGAAAGCGACAGCTGGCCAGCCTCTCGCTTAGGCATTAAGAATGTACTTAGGACTTCATTCTGCAGTTGCACGGGATGGGGCTGGTGCATCGGGCTTGACTTCATGGTGATCTCGATCGGGTCGATGGGCGGGTGCCCTTCGGAAGAAGCATGGTGGAACGTATCGAGCGTACCTGGGTCGTCCGTGCGAGGATGGTTCCACGTACGTTCGAACAGTGAGGCCGCATGCCGCGTATCCCAGTGATATACAGTCGTCGATCAGCGATTCCACTGCCGTCGACTGGTGATACGGCCCGGCTAGGTGAGCGTCTCTTCGGTGTGGGTGTAATTCGGCACGACTTTCGAGACGGCCTGTCTGTACTAGGCGTAGACGGATCGGGCATTGTCAACGGCCGTTTTGTGGTGACGGCTAGTGATGCACGAGAGGCACTCAGCAATGCGGGAGCAGAGCAACTTGACAGCATCGGCAAAGGGATTCGCGGGTCACTTACGCTCTATCTCTACGATCCCCGTGCCGAAACGGCCTACGTGTTGGTGGACCCGCTCGGAGGCAGCCTGACTTACAGCTTCGAAGCGGAGGGCATCTTCTCTATTTCGTCGCACGTCGAGCAGATGGCCGATCTGTTGAGCGGCGAACCGGTCTCGCCACAGAAAAGCCTCGCCTACGCTATGTCACAGTTGGCAACGGGCATGTACGGCGGCGTGGTCGAGAGCAGCTACGAGGGGACGAAGTTGCTGCCGCCCGCGAGTTACGTTTCGGTGAGAAGCAACGGGCATCAGATCCACCGCTACGACTGTGTTGGCGTGGAGACTGATGCCGCATCAATGTCGTGGTCCGAGGCCGTCGAGCGGGCCAGGTTCGAGATTATCGAAAACGTCAGGGTGACTGCCGAGTACGGTGCGCCGCGGCAGATTGCGCATCTGACAGGCGGCATGGACTCTCGTCTAGTGCTGGGTGCCGCGCTCGCAAGTAGAACCACAGATGCTTTCGCGTTCAACACGCGAGGATCTGAGCATACTCGAGACAAGATCGTCGCACGCGCGCTCAGCAGCGTCTTCGGCCTGCAGATGACAGACGATCCGGGCTTAAGCGAGGCCGTGCCGCCTGGTACACGCGAAGATTCGATTCTGGGCCCGCTGAGGTTTACCGGAGGGCTGGCGGTGCCTCCCGTTCATGGCGGCATGTATCCCAGTGGGACCGTGACACTTGCTGGCGGCTACGGCGAGTTCTACCGTTCCTACTCGCGCCCGCAGGACTACATCAACACGCGAGTAAGCGCGCGGGAAGGAGCGCTCACCAAGTGGGGCTCATATGCCTTTGGCGAGCAGCCAGCCGAACGACTGTTCACCGACGAACTGGTCGAAGGCTTTCTTCTGCCGATTGAGGAGTCGATGGAGTTCGCGGCGGCCAAGGGGCTCGGTCCGGACACTTGGGTCGACATCTACTACCGACGCCGCCGGAATAGGCACTTTGTGGGAGAGATTTCGCGGGCATGGAGTCGTCGTGCGCCTCGTTTTGACCCCCTCTACAGCACCTTTGTAAGCGAGTACCTCCTGCGACGCAGTTTCGACGAACGAGTTTCTGCAGCGTTTCAGTTCGATGTCATGGCAGCGCTCGAAGTGTCCCTGCCTCAATATCCATTCGATACGTCGCGATTCAGTCCGACCTATCTGGCACTCCGCGGGCAGCCCACAACGAGAGAGTTCCCACAGGGCATTCTGGCACCGCACGTAAACGATTGGTCGTCGCGGAAGCCGGCCGTAGCGGTCGAGCGCTACCACGACGGCCGTGAGGTCTTGCCGCAAGACAAGTCGACCGCTAGTCGCTACGGCATTTCTACTCCCGCTGCCGCCGCGGTCCGAGTCGCTAGCCGAAATGTCGTTCGGCTAATGCAAGAAATGCCTGGAACAGAACTGGACCGAACTATCAAGCCCAGTGTCCTCCATAAGATTCGTGGTCGTGCGTGGCGGCACGAGTGGAGCCGTCGCGCGCTGTTCACCATCGAGCGCGGCCTGGCTTGGTACCTGGACGGACCGGGGGATAGATGATCCTCCCGCACCCCGGCGCATTACCGAGCCTCCCGATGAGCTCCCCAGCCCAGCACTATCGGCTCTGGGGCCGGAACCGGCACACTGCGCTCGCCGCGCTCGTTCTCACGGTTCGACATCGCCCTCGGCTCGCCATGCTCGATGATGGCGACCGCCCGCAACCGTGGCTGGATTTGCCCTCCGAGACGGTCGGCGAGTTGCCATCGGAGACTGTGGTGCTCTATTCGGCGTTGGACACGCCACCTCCGGCCAGTGTGCCGAAATGTGAATCGTTTCAGCTCGATCTCGCCACCACTGACCGGCTCACCGTCGAGATGCGCCGTCTATCGCTGATCACTTTGCATGGCGTTCAACGCCAGTTGCACGTTTGGGGCTTTGACCGCGAGGCGGCATTCGTCCATAACTTTATCTTCCACGAGTTCAACTGCCGCGTGCCCGCGACGGCTGAGATAGGTGAGGGAACAACGCTCGCATACGGAGGCATCGGTGTCGTGGTGCACAAGGATTCGAAGATTGGCATGAACGTGAAGATTGGCCAGAATGTCACATTGGGCGCAAGAGCGGGAGGGAGCGGACCACCGATAATTGGCGATGATGTTTTTATCGGGCCGAACTCGGTCTGTTTGGGTGGTGAGATCGGCAGCGGAGCCGTCGTCGGTGCTGGCAGCGTCGTTTTGAAGCCTGTGGCCGCAGGCGCGGTGGTCGCCGGGAACCCGGCACGCGTCATTCGCGGCCCTTCGCTCGGATAAGGAGAGCAGTATGAGCACTGTCGACGTGACCGCCTTCGGAGCGGACCCGAGCGGCCGCATTGATTCGTTTGACGCAGTGCGTGCGGCCGCAGCTGTGCTGGAGGAGCATGACACCCTCTACTTCCCCCAGGGCGAGTACTGGACTGCGCGCCGCGATGCACTGCGTCCCGAGCACTTTGTGCCCATCACCGTGAGCAACGTCGTCGTGTGCGGTGAGGGTGCGACGCTGAGGAACTTTATGTTCAACGTGGCAGGTGCGTACGGTGAACCGGTTGCGCTCGGCGCCGTGAGCGAATCTAGCGCTTCGCTGAAGTCGCTTACAGATGTCAACTTGGTCGCCGGCGATTATGCTCAACTTCTGTCCTCCACCAACGCTTATTCTGCGCAGGCGGGCGCTGACCAGGGTGGCAGCAGGAGTCCGTCTTCCGATATTCTCTATCCTGTACGGTTTTCCGAGTTTGCGCGAGTTCGCGACGTTGCGGGCGACGTCTTGCATTTTACGGCGGACCTCATTTTTGATCGCTATCAGCAGCCGGCTCGCGGCATGGAAAAGGCTGAGCTTGCGGCTCAGGGGCCGGAGCTGCGGAAAGTCTACTTCGCGCGGAATGTTGTCTTCTCTGGGTTGGTCTTTGACATGCGGGAACACCGATATTTTCGGACGTTGCGCTTTCGCGCGACACGAGATTGTGCGGTCAGGGGTTGCGAGTTCCTCGCGGGCTCGCAACCGGGTCGCCACCTTCAGGCGTCCGACAGCTTGCGGTTGAAGTTTACTGGCAACTCCAGTTCAAGACGGCCGGGTTCCGACGCTAGGGGATCGTCTTGGAATTCTTTCATGTTCGCCGCCGGTTGTCAGGATGTGCTCTTTGCGGACAATCGAGTATTCGGCGACTGGCAGGCCGTCGACTTCACGTCGTTCGGCGAGAGAGACTTCGGCGAGTCGGAAGATGCAACGACATGGCGCACTACGCAACAGATCCGCGTGGTTGACAATGTTTTCAACAACTGCTCCGACGGGATCACGACTCATCCGGGCACTTATGACGCGACGATATCCGGAAATATCGTTCGTTCTAGCGCGACAGGTGCACGGATTCGTTCACGCAGAAACCTTCTTTGCGGTAATTCGTTCGAAACCAGCCGCGCCGGTCTAGTTGTGTCGTCGTTTTTCGATGAGACAATAGTTTCTTCGAATAGAATCAGACGGACCGACTCCATGGAGTGGAGCGGTCGTTGGGTGGGTCTGCTCGCTCTACTAACTTCACAGGAAGTGATGACCTCAAATGCCGTTGCGAACGTGCTGATTTCGGGCAATGTGTTCAGTGATGCGGCACAGCGCTCCAGTAGCCTGGCGGTTCAGTTTATTCACGACCGCAGAATATCTTCTCGCGCTAAGTCGGATTTTGTGCGCGACTCTGGAAACTCATGCGACGTGCGGATCGTCGCGAATGCCTGGGCGGACTTAAAATCCGAACTCGACCGCGATATCCGGGGAGTTAACTTCGCTGGTTAAGCTTCACGCTGTCGTTATGTAGTGATTTCAGGTGGAGGTGTTGACTGCATCACACACGACTCTGCGGAGGGAGGCACGGGTCAGCCTGGTGAAGCGAAGTTCTGTGCTTGATGGTCGCTTGCTAGTGTCGAACTGTGCGCTTCAGAAGCCGCGTCCTGGTCACCGCGGAGTGCGTTCCGCATGCTGCTCGTACTTATGCGGCGCACCGCGCAGAACGCGGACGCGATGAGCATCTGCAAGGTCGTGGTTTCGCCCCCGCGCCACGAAGCAGAATTCATCGAGCGCAATGGCGTAGCGCCTGGGCGTGGCTTCCAGGCTCTTGCGAGCCTTGCGAAATCGACGACTGACGTTGCTCCTCGATTTCCTGGAGGGTTGGAAAAGACGATGGCACTGCCGTTGGCGCAGTGCGGGGAACGGCGTAACGGCTAATGGAAAACTGAACGGTGTAGCTCCGCGTCTGGCGTAGCGAAATAGGTCTTACGGCGAAGTATAAAGAAGATTGCGCCTGCGACTACCCAAGCACCGAGTGCGATCAGTGACGGCATGCCGAGAGCACCGGGGGAGCCGGGCACCAGGAGAAGCAGCATGAAACCAATCGCGAACGCGCAGCCAAGGAGGCCGATCACCTGAAGGCCGACGGTCGGCGATTGGGCCTCAGACATGCCAGGTAGGCGCCCCGAGCGACCAAGCTTGAATGCGCAGTAGCACGTGTAGAAGTAAGCGACTGTGATGCCAAAGCTGGTCATGTCGACCACCCACAGGAGCGCTGCGCGGCCGAACCAGGGAGTGACGAGGCATATCAAGGTGGTGAATACGATTCCGATGACCGGCGTGTTCCAACGCGGGTGCAGTTCTGCAAACACGCGCGGAAGCATCTTGGCGCGGCCCATAGTCAGCAGGACGCGGCTCGTGGAGACGTAGAAGCCGTTGAGCCCCGTCACGACGCCCATGGAGACCGCGACCAGCATCAGGATCATGCCGATCGGTCCGGCAACTTCAGTGATAGCAACAGCTGGGGGCCATGCCGTGTCCGCGTAGAGCGCCCGCTGATCGCCGACGGCGATGGCGGTGGCGACAGTCATCGCCATGTAGATGAACGTTGCGGCGACGACGCCCCACAGCAGCAGCGCGAGCGCTTTGCGAGGCGAGAAGTCAAATTCACCTGCCGTCTGCGGCACGTTATCGAAGCCGACGTAGGCCCACGG
The DNA here is from genome assembly GCF_045064095.1 of Agrococcus sp. Ld7. Classification (NCBI taxonomy): domain Bacteria; kingdom Bacillati; phylum Actinomycetota; class Actinomycetes; order Micrococcales; family Microbacteriaceae; genus Agrococcus; species Agrococcus sp. Ld7. The sequence continues at coordinate 37,298 of NZ_JBISGY010000023.1, forward strand.
CGCGAAGGCCACGATCGTCGCAATCGCGGCAATTGGTGAGACCTCAGCCGGGAATGCAGGCGGGAGCGCGGTATCAGCACTGGCGAAGTGCGCAACCGCTGCGATCAGGATTGCCGCCACCGCGAGCAGCATCACTACGCACGCGACGAACTGGAGCCGGCCAGACAGTTCGACACCGCGCGCATTTATCCAGGCGAAGACGAGCAGGAAGAGCGTTGACACGATCACTTCGGGCAAATAGATGTCCCAGCCGGCGATGGAATACAACTTGACCTGCATCATGAGATCCGGCAACGCCATGCGGAACACGAGTGCTATTGCTGAAGCGTTGAGTGCCACGATGCCGGCGTAGCCGAGCGTCAGGCACCAGCCAGCGATGAAGGCGTGTATGCGACCCAGCGACGCAAGCGCAAACGCGACTCCGCCGCCGGTCACAGGGAGAGCACTTATCACGGAACCGTAGCTGAGACCGATGACCGCGATGAGCGCGCCACCGATGAGGAATCCGAGCAGCGTCCCGCCCCAGCCCCCGGCGTCCAGCCAATCAAACGGGAGGATGAAGGCGCCCCACCCGACTGCAGAGCCGAGCGCAATTGCGAACACCCATCTTGGTTTGAGCGTCCGCTTCAGGGTGGCCGTCGACGTCGAGGGTTCCGAGCTCATGTGGTGGGTACCTGTCTAGGAGCGGGCACGAAGATTGCGCGCAATCACAACGCAGCGACTCCCGAACCTAGCATGCAGCGTCAATGCTCAAATCGCATCCGCCGTGAAGATGTAACGCATCCGGATATCATGTCCTGGTGAAGTGTGTGATGAATGGCGAGGACTGAGGTCCAGTGCGAGTACTGCTGCTTACACACTATTTTGAGCCGGAGAATGGCGCACCACAGCGACGTTGGCATGCTCTGATCCAACATCTCGTGTCCGCCGGGCACACCGTTGACGTCATCGCACCCCCTCCGCACTATCCGACTGGAAAATTGGATCGTGACGCACCCGCTTCTTCGCGAGCGGGCGGCGTTGCAGTTGGATCGCACGGTGGCACCGTGCACCGTGTCTCGTACTTGCAGCACAACGCGAGTGTTGCGTCACGTACCCTCGACCATCTGTGGGTCGTGAGGGCATCGACCAGTCACGCGTTGAAGCTCGCGCGAAAGGGTGTCATCAACCCGGAGGTCGTGGTCGCGACCGCGCCCGGGCTGCCGACGCTGCTCGCGGGCCGGATCGTCGCGAAGCGGCTCGGCCTGCCCTTCATTGCGGAGATGCGTGACGCTTGGCCTGATCTCGTCTCGCACACGCCGGGTCTGATCAGCGGCAAGGGGCTTGTCTCACGTGTGAAGCAGCGGGTGCACGAAGCTGTCACGTCACTGCAGCGCGGTGCGGCGATGGTCGTGACCACGACGGAGAGCTTTGCGGACGTGCTGCGCGAGCGAGGCGTGGATTCGGTGCACGTGATCCGCAACGGCACGTCGCTCGAGCGCTATGCAGTCATCCCACCGACTCGGCACGACCATGATGAGTTGCGAGTGCTCTACATGGGCACCGTTGGTCGGAGCCAAGGTCTTGAGACGGTGATCAGAGCTGCTGCGGCTGCGCGGCAGCACGAAGTGCCGGTGCAAGTTCGCATCGTGGGGTATGGCGCCGATGTGCCTCGATTGCGCGCCCTCAATGCGGCGCTCGGGTCGCCTGTCGAACTGCTAGACCGCGTGGAGCCGAGCGAAGTGTTCGGCCACTACGACTGGGCTGACACGACCGTGGTGTCGCTACGCGACTGGGAGCCTTTTCGCTGGACTGTGCCGTCGAAACTTTACGAACTGATGGCCACCGGGAAGCACATCACCGCGATCGTCGATGGTGAGGCGGCTGGGCTCGTGCGAGCTTCAAACAGTGGCGACGTCGTGGAGCCTGGAAATGCCGATGCGGTCGCTGCTCTGTGGCAGCGACTCGTGAACGATAGAAGCCTGGTAGCGGGTCACGGTGGCGGCCGTGCATGGATCGCAGCGAACGCTGAATACGACGTGATCGCCGAGCAGTATCGGACTCTGCTCGAGGCGGCCGTGAGAGGCCGCTCGAACTAACCACCGCGCGCTGCGCGGCCGCAGCTCAGATCGAGAACTCAGGCTCCCGCTCACCGACGCCGAGCATCGCAGCGATCGCAGCAATCGCTCGCGCGGAGGCTCTGCCGTCACCGTAGGGATTAACCGAGTTCGCCATCGCGGCGTACGCGTGCGGATCGGTGATCAGGTGGTTGACCTCGAACTCGATGCGCTCGCGGTCTGTGCCGACCAAGCGCACTGTGCCAGCGTCGACCGCTTCGGGCCGCTCCGTGTTCTCGCGCATGACGAGCACGGGCTTGCCGAGGCTCGGAGCCTCCTCCTGCACGCCACCGGAGTCGGTCACCACGATCGTGGACGCAGCCATGACCTTGGTGAACTCCGCATAGCCGAGCGGCTCTGTCACGACCACGTTGTCGAGCCCTTCGAGGTGGGGAAGTACGGCCTCTCGCACGGCGGGGTTGCGGTGGATCGGCAACACGATGATGTGGTCTGTATGCTTGCGTGCGATGTTGGCGAGTGCCTCACCGATGGCCCGCATGCTGCCGCCGAGATTCTCGCGGCGGTGCGTTGTCGTGAGGATGATGGGTCGGCCGCTCTCGAGCGCCTCGGCCAAGCGGCCGTCACTCGGCACCGTGTCCCACGACGCCGCCTCGAGCAGCGCATCGATGACCGTGTTGCCCGTCACCACGATCGACTTGGGGTCGACAGACTCGCGCAACAGGTTCTCGCGTGAGCCCGAAGTCGGAGGCAGGTGCAGCTTCGCCACCTGGCCGATGATCTTGCGGTTCGCCTCCTCGGGGAAGGGCGAATCGATGTTGCTCGTGCGGAGACCGGCCTCGAGGTGCACGACCGTCACCTGTCGATTGAACGCGGCGATCGCGGCCGCCATCGCCGTCGACGTGTCGCCCTGCACGATGACGACATCGGGACGTTCCTGCTCGATGAGTTCGTCGATGCCCGCGATCGCTCGAGAGACGATGCCATTGAGCGGCTGTCCCGGCTTCATGAGATCGAGGTCGTGCTTCGGTGTGATTCCGAAGCGCTTGTTGACCTGATCGAGCATCTCGCGGTGCTGACCAGTGACGACTGGAATGGACACGAATCGCTCGTCGCGCTCGAGCGCATCAATGACGGTGGCGACCTTGATCGCCTCCGGTCGCGTGCCATAGACAGTCATGACCTTGTGCTGCTGCATCAGTGCTCCTTGCTCGCGGCTCAGTACTCGATAGAAAGGTTGGGAGGGTGCGCCTCGGTGGCCGATGCGAGCGCCTTCTTGGCGGCTTCGTGCTTGCCGAGTGCGATGCTGTGCGCGTAGTAGCGATACATGTTCGCCACTCCGTCGGCGGGGCCATCGGCGATCAGGGTGCCGGCGTCGAGCCACAGCGCTCGGGTGCACATGTCTTCGATGGTCTTCGCCGCGTGGCTGACTAGGAACACGGTGCCGGCGCGGGCGATGAGGCCGTGCATGGCCTCTTTCGAGCGCTCCGCGAACGACGCGTCGCCTGTCGAGAGTGCTTCATCGATCATGAGGATCTCGGGATCGGCGGCGACCGAAATAGCGAACCGCAGGCGGGCGCCCATGCCTGACGAGTAGGTCTTCATCGGTTGCTTGATCGCGTCGCCGATGCCTGCGAGCTGTTCAATGCGCTCCTTGGCGAAGTAGGCGTCATCCGGTGTCATGCCCATTGCGAGCGTGCCAAGCCAAATGTTGTCCTCGCCCGAGAGTTCGGGCACGAGAGCGGCGCTGATGCCGAGTAGTTGGGGTTGCGCCGACGCGGTGACGACACCAGATGTGGCTGGCTGCAGCCCCGCAAGCACCCGCAGCAACGAACTCTTGCCCGAGCCGTTGAGCCCCACGAGGCCGACCATCTCGCCCTCACGAGCAGCGAGTGTGACACCGCGCAGCACCGGGCCGGTCACAGAGGTCGATGAACCGCGCTTCCACCATCGGTCTCCCGAACTTCGCTGCACGGTGTAGCGCAGACGCACGTTCTCGGCCGCGATCGTGACCTTCGGCTCGCCGCTCAGGCGCCACCCGGCGTTCGCACTATTCACGGCCGTAACGCTCCTCGTTCCACCAGAAGAGCGTGAACCCGACAATAATCGCACCAGCGACCCAGATGCAGAGCAGCATCCACTGATCGATTGGCGGCACGGCGCCGTCGATCAACACCGCGCGGTACATGTCGAGCACGACGTAGAGCGGATTCGCCTCGACGATCGCCACCGCTGTCGGTCCCAGCCGCTCGACGAATCTGTCGATCGGGAAAATGACCGCCGATCCGTACATCAGGAATCGCGACGCAAAGCTCATCGCCTGCGACAGGTCTGGCATGACCGCGCCCAGCCAGCCAAAGAACAGGGCGAAGCCGAGACTTAAGCCGAGTTGGAGCAGAAGGATGATCGGGAAGAGCGACCACGCCATGGCCGGCGCCTCGTGCGGGGGAATCGCCATGATCATGATGAACATCACGCCCATTGCGGGGAGTGAACTCAAGAGGTCGCGCAGCACCAACGAGAGCGCGAGCGTCGCACGGGGGAAAGCGAACGCTCGAATCATCGCCTTCGAGTTGCGGATCAGTGATGCCCCGCCCGTGATCGCACGTGACATCGGCTGGAACATGAAGACGCCGATAATCACGAACGCGATGTAGTTGTCCATGCCACGCGACATCTGCAGCAAGAGGCCGAAGATCACCCAGTAGAAGATGGCGTCAAGGATTGGGCGGACGATGTACCACGCCATGCCGAGCCGTTCGTTGGCGTAACGGGTCAGCGCCTCGCCTCGAGCGCCCGCCCAGATGAAGTGACGGCGATCGATCAGCTCGGTGAAGTACTCCCTGAGGGGCGGCCGACTACCGACGCGACGCAACTGGCTGGCGTCTCCATAGTTGGCCTTGAGCTCGCTGCGCAATTGCGGCGACAGCAAACTTTCGCCTGCCTGCCGGGTCGACCATGCCCGTCGCCACTTGGAGCGGAGCCCTCGAGGCTCAGCGCGCTGCGACGTAGAGGCCATTCGCGATCCTGGGCTTTTCTTCTCGGGGGTGGGGTGCGATGCGACGGGGCGCACCTCATCGATCTTCTCACATTCCGCGTCTTGCTCCGACTGCGCTGAGCTCTCGGAGGTAGGTCGAACCCACCGAGCTCCAGGTGAGTGTGGCTGCTCGCGCTCTACCTCGCTGCTGCAGGGCAGCCCTTTGGTCGTCGTCCGTTGTGAGCTCGACGATGCGCGCGCACAGCGCCGCTGGGTCGCCAGCGGGGACCGCGGCGTGGAGCTGCTCGAGTTCAGCGCCGATCGACTCGAGCAGCGGCGGCAGCGCGCTGACCAACAGCGGACGACCGCTTGCCATCGCCTCAACAGGCTTCAGCGGTGACACGGTCCGAGTGACATCACGGTCGTGGCGCGGAACGACGAAGAGGTCGAGAGCATCCCGGTAGTCGGCCACAGACTCACGTGCGACTCTGCCAGTGAAAACCGCGTGGCCGGCGAGGCCATGGCTTGCAGCACGCTGCTCGAGCGAAGGGCGCGCGGTCCCGTCGCCGACGAGCAGCACCCGCACGTCGTGACCCGCCTCGCGGGCGAGTGCCACGGCGTCGAGAAGCACGTCGAACCCCTCGTAGTCCACGAGCGACGAGGTCGATCCGACCCAGAAGCCGTCAAGTGGCAGCCCTAGCGACGCACGTGCGTCGGCTGCAGAAACGGGAACGCGCTTGAGTAGCTGTTGATCGATGCCGTTCGGCACGAGGTGCACGCGATCACGGGGCACCCCACGCGCGGCGAGGTCATCACGCATGCTGCCCGAGAGTGTGAACACTGCATCGGCGGCAGAGGCTAGCTCGGCCTCGCGCTTGCGAGTCAGCAGGAAGCGCTCGCTCGCGAGTGCCCGCTGTCGGGCCTCTTCGCTGCCGAGGCTCGCCACCCATGTCTGCTCGAGCATGCCGCGCACCTCGTATGCCCAGGGGAGGTCGAGCGCTTCCGCGACTTCGCGGACGACGATGGCGTTCGGGTAGTGCGTCGTGGTCTGAAGTGCGGCGGGGTGAACGCGAGAGGCGAGTGCGGCGAGTGCGTCGGCCTGCTGCAGCAGGCGGCCGTCAGGTGTGCGCGCGAGCCACGTGGGGAGAGCTCGGTGGTAGCCGACTCCGTCGACACGGTCTATGGCTTGCGCGCGCAGGCCACCGACGACGACGGGATACCCGACGCGGGTCATAGCGGTCGGCGATAGGCCTGCGTCGCGCTGTGCGAGCAGCACGGCGTGCGAGCGGACGGTGTAGCCCGACTGTGTGTGCGGCAGCGAGTTGGTGAGCAGATGCAGCACCCCGCTCCGGGAGGCTCTCATCTCTCCGCACCTCTGGGTCCATCGAAGTCGGGTCCCGGGTGACATCAGCGCGAGTTCGGCGCGGAACGCCCGATGCAAGCGCGACGACGGTGCACAACTCTCCAGTAGCGCGATCGCAGCCGTTGCTTCACCAAGCTGCCACGCGGCGCGCGCCCTGGTGGCCGGGTGTATGCGGCTGTCGTCGACGATCAACTCTGGCCGGCCTGCAGCTTGCGCGATCTCAGCGGCGAGGCGACTGAAGACTCCGCGCTCCGCTGTCTCGTCGAGACTCGCGTGAGTTCCAGCTAGGTCGCCGGACAGCCAGAGTCGAAGCAACTGGCCGTCGTCGCCACGCATGGCGCGTGCGGCGCGCAGAAGAGGCCCTCGGGCGCTGGACGAGCGACGAGCGAGTTGGATGCCGAAGGTCAGAGGGTCGGCGTAGATCGATCGAGCAGCCGTGGTCGTGGCGATCGCCGCGTTGCCTGCCAATTGCCGTGCGTGCGCCGCGCGTCGCAAGAACGCACAGCGGGTTTCCTCGTCGGCCAGCATGCAAGCAATCATTCCACCCGAATCCGCGTACTTCGGTGACGTCGACCGCTGTTCCGCATCACCGCTCGAAGCGGAGCGTTCTGACCCTTGGCAGCGCGCCATCCACCGAGGCTGCGAAGGAACCGCCACCGACGAAGCCGCTGCGCCAGTTGGCGAGTCGCGACAGCAACCGCCCCTGCCCCCGGAGGTCTGTCGGCGGGCTCTTTCTGAGCGGCGAGATGATGGTCGGATCGAGCCCATCGCTTTCCATAGCATCGGAAAATTCGGCCAGCCCATCGTTGATCAGCCCCGACATGTCAGGGCGCAGGCGTCCCTTATATCCGCTAGGCATCATCGTCGCTTGCATGCCGCGCTGACCCGCCCTGCATGCGGCTTCGTTGGCACGGAGCTTCGACCAGTCGACGATCGCGGGTCGTCCGTTGCTGAATCGCCATCGGCCTGACCGAGCGTCGAGGTCATGCAACTCGGGCGCTAGCCGCTCGACGATATCGAACAGGATGCGACCGCTGAAACGCTCATCCGGACCCAAGAGAGACAGGGACCGCTCGAACTCCGGCTGCACCAGAAGAGAGTGGTTGGCGATGCCATACGACAATCCCCACCGTCGGCCTACCGCGTGTCCGCGGAGACGGAAGAACGCATAGTGACGATCCAAAGCGTCGCGGAAGTTGTCGCACCCTAAGTGCACGATCGCCGCCGCGAAATTGTCGCTCGCATCCCGTTTGACCTCTGCTGGGCCGGGCAGAGTGCCGATCAGGCTGTCGCACAGTCCGATCGCATCCAACTGTTGAGCCGCGGGCGTCATGTGCAAGCGCGGCCAGACAGGAATTACCGCTAGCACCTTCGACCAATAGCGCCGATAGTCTCGCGGCCAGCCGCGTTGACTTTGGCCTCACCTTCGTGCAAGTGGTACCAGATCCCAGCAGACACGAACTGGTGGCTGAGGCCACGTCTGAACTTCCGGAAGTAGTTGAGTCCCGCATAGTGGTGTAACGCTCGGTGACCGGGCTCGTCGCTACAACGTGGACGCGGTCACCGTGTGATCCTTCGAGGAATCTCCTACAACCCACTCGAACGGAGTCATCACGATGACCGCTCCTCATATTGTCGACCCTGCCGGCGTGCTGGCAGAAGCCCTGACCGACGCGTCGCCCGATCTGATGCGCTCGCTGTTGCAGACGATGGTCAACGCGTTGCTGTCCGCCGACGCGGACGCCGTGGTCGGTGCCGAATGGGGACAACCCAGCGCCGACCGCGTCACCCGCCGCAACGGCTACCGGCATCGCCCGCTCGACACGCGCGTGGGCACGGTCGATGTCGCGATCCCGAAGTTGCGGCAAGGCACCTACTTCCCTGACTGGCTGCTCGAGCGGCGCAAGCGCGCGGAGACGGCGCTGATCACGGTCGTCGCCGACTGCTACCTCGCCGGGCGTCTCCACCCGCCGGATGGACAAGCTGGTGAAGACACTCGGGATCCATTCGCTGTCGAAGTCGCAGGTCTCGCGCATGGCGGCCGAGCTCGACGAGCACGTCGAGCAGTTCCGCCACCGGCCGCTGGACGAGGCAGGCCCGTTCACGTTCGTCGCCGCCGACGCGCTGACGATGAAGGTCCGCGAGGGCGGCCGCGTCATCAGCTCCGTCGTCATGGTCGCGACCGGCGTCAACGGCGACGGCCGCCGCGAGGTGCTGGGCATGCAGGTCGCCACCAGCGAGACCGGGCCCGCCTGGAACGCGTTCTTCGCCGACCTCGTCGCTCGCGGCCTGGCTGGCGTGCGCTTGGTCACCTCCGACGCGCATGCCGGGCTCGTGGAGGCGATCGCGGCGAATCTGCCAGGCGCGGCCTGGCAGCGCTGCCGCACCCACGACGCCGCGAACCTCATGTCGGTGACGCCCAAGAGCTACTGGCCGGCCGTGAAGGCGATGCTGCACTCCGTCTACGACCAGCCCGACGCTGCCGCCGTGCACGCCCAGTTCGACCGGCTGCTCGACTACGTCGTCGAGAAGCTGCCGGCCGCGCACGACCACCTCGATGCCGCTCGCGCCGACATCCTCGCCTTCACCGGCTTCCCCGAGGCCGTCTGGCAGCAGATCTGGTCCAACAATCCGAACGAGCGACTGAACCGGGAGATCCGCCGCCGCACCGACTCCGTCGGCATCTTCCCCAACCGCGACGCGATCATCCGCCTCGTCGGAGCGGTCCTCGCCGAGCAGACCGACGAATGGGCAGAAGGCCGCCGCTACCTCGGCCTCGACGTCCTCGCCAAGAGCCGCCTCACCCTCGTCCCCGACACCGGAGGCGAGGTGACCACCGAGACCGTCCTCCAGCTCTCCGCCTAACCAATCAGAACGAAGGACACCGCTACACCACTACTTGGGACTTGACCCCGGAAGTTCGCGAGTTGCCCAGCGAGCGAATCGGGCCATGTGTCGCGTGGAGTGCGTCGATCGGCCCACTTCAGCCCGTAATGGTCGACGAGCCTGCTCGAGCTGGACAGATCCTCCACGACGATGCTCAGAGTAGCGATGGAGGTCCCGCTCGGGCTTGGGTCAGTGGCAAGGACTGAAACCTGATCTTTGACTCCTGTGGCTAGGGCGAGCGCCAGGACTACCCGTGAGTCTTTGCCCCAGAGAAATCGATCCCGACGTTCGAGTAGTCAGAGACAAGGCCCCAATATCGGAGATCGCTCGCTCGACGCCACGATCGACCATCTGATGGTTTGAGGCAGACTCGATGGTGGTCGGCTTTGGCCTGCGCACGCTTGCGTACCCGTCGCTTTGAACGAGGACCGCCTGATCCGGCGCGATCATCGCGACGCCCCGCGTCGGAGTCGAGAAGTCGTAGACGCAGTGTAGAAGTTATGTTTCGCGGCCATGGTTGGGAGGAGCGCTGACCAATAGTTTTCGAGCACGCCGCCAGCTGCACCGGGAGTGCGCGAGACCTCTGCCGCCAGAGCTTTGATGAACAGTGCCTTGCCGTCCACTGTGGTGCTGAACGCGTCGTCGAGCGGCTGGATCGCGAACGGGTCCGCGAGAACTAAGACGCGGTCGCGCGAATCCCGAGCGACGCACCACCACTCGCCGGTCCTTCGGAGGATATTGCTGAGTGGGCAGTGCTTAGCAAACGACGGTTCGTCTGTCACGGGTTACAGGTGGCGCCCCAGGCCAAATCGACACGAAGGTCATCGAGCACGATGCTGGGCGACGAATTCACCTATTCGGGTGCGTCCGGGAAACGGAGGGCCACCACTTCCAGACAAACTCCATCCGCCTTCGACTGACTTGCGCTTCCCCTCTGGAGACGAGCGGACTCTGTAAGCGTAGCTTGGTTGACGATTGAATCGGGGTGGTGCACTGCGTATCGATCCAGTCGTCTACGTCGCTCACGCGGGGTGTAGCGCAAGCGCTGTGGATGGTTGCGGTCGCAGCTAGCTTTGCTGATGGGTAATACGGGTGGCGCCCTGCACGACGTTAATTGCTGCGCAAGCGGTGCGCGAATCACTAGTTCTGTGCGGTATATTCCTGAGCATGGCTAAGAAGACTCTCGTTCAACTCGTCGACGACTTCTCGGGCGACAGCATCTCGGACGGCGAAGGCCGCACCGTGCGTTTCGCATTCGACGGGGCCGAGTACGAGATCGACCTCACGAACAAGCACGCGGAAGAATTCTCAGATGTGCTCGAGCGATACATTCGGGCGTCGCGCCGGGTCACTGGTCGCAGGAAGGCTGGCGGAAGCACGGCGCGCAGCGGCGGCAATTCGCAGACTGCGGCGATTCGGGAGTGGGCCGAGTCGCAGGGGCTGAAGGTCGCGACGCGCGGGCGGATTCCGGCGGAGATTGTGGAGCGGTACAACTCGCGTTGAGTTGTTCGATCCGAGAGGCGTCGTCCTGTGGGGCGGCGCCTTTTGGTTTCGTGACGCCCTTGGCCCTGCGGGCCGAGGGCTCCTCAACTAACGGCGCGGAGCGCCCCTCAAGCAACGGCGCTCAGTTGCGAAGGATCGCTTTCACTGCGGACAGGGGGACCGGGAGCCAGGTGGGGCGGTTGCGGAGTTCGTAGACGACCTCGTAGAGGGCCTTGTCCAAGAGGAGGGCTCGGTAGATCGGGTCCTGTGGGTTGACAGGCTCCAGGGCGGCTGCGTAGCCGTCTAGGAATTCTGACTGGCGGGCGCGCACCCAGTCGCTCGCCACCGCGGGGTCGGCATCCGGCTGCTCCTGCAGGGCTGAGCCCGCGGCGTAGTCGAAGGAGCGCAGCATGCCGACGACGTCGCGCATGCGGGGCTCCTTCACCATGCGCTCGTGCATCGGGCGCAGCGGCTCGCCTTCGAAGTCGAGCAGGCGCCAGCCGCCGTCGGCGGAGCGCAGCACCTGGCCCAGGTGCAGGTCGCCGTGGATCTGCTGCAACTGCCCGATCGAGTCGATCTCGCGCAGACGGTGCAGCTCGGCGGTGAGACCGTCGTCGAGGTCGGCGAGCACATCCGCTGCCTCCTGTCGTGCCCACTCGAGGCGCTGCTCGAGTCCGGTGATGAATCCCTGCGTCTCCGGCTGCTGCGCCTCGGTCGTGCCCATGACATCAGCCAACGACCGATGGACGGACGCGACGGTGGCGCCGAGCGCACGCGTGTCGGGCAGGTCTGCCGCCTCGCCGCGCAGGGTCGCGAGCGCGTGCAGGCGGTAGAGCTCCCAGGCATCCTGCGCGTCGGGCACGAGCTCGGAGATCGCGAGCAGGTGCCCGGTGACGGTCGCGTCGCCGGCGGGCCAGGTGGCGGCGATGGAGGCCAGCAGCTTCGGCACATCGGCGCAGCCCGCGCGGGTGAGCGCGCCGGTGACGAGCACGTCGGGGTTGTCGCCGGGGGAGACGACGCGGAAGACCTTCGCGATCCAGCGAGAGGCATCGGCCGATTCAGCGCCGCCGATGATCGAGGTGTTCGACTGCTCGCCCGTGATGACGTGGATGTGCTCGGCCGGGGCGGGCGCCGAGGTTGCGTCGCCCCTCAGCCCCTCGGCCGTGCGTGTGCCGGTCGCGATGTCGACCAGAGCCTGGACGACGCCAGCGTCGAAGCAGGCGTCGGTGAGCCAGCGGTCGCCGACCTGCGCGATGGCGGCCGGGCCGTGCTCGTCGTGCCACGTGATGGGCACCTGCAGCAGGGTGCCGCCGGCGCGCAGCAGCAGGATGGCCGCGTCGCCGAGGTCATACGCGTGCTCGAGCGTGACATCCACCTGCTGACCCTTCAGCGGGTACCAGCGGGTGGTGGGCATCCACGCGGCAATGGCTTCGATGACCTCGGGGTCGTCGTAGCCGCGAGCGTCGGTCGGGGTGTGTGCGCTCATGCGGCCACCTTGCCAGGTGCGGGTGGGCGCTGTCTGGGGAATCTTCGCGTCGCTACGGAGGATTGATCGTGCGAGCACGCGATCGAGCGCTTCACATCGCGCGGTGCCAGATCCCATCGCGCAGCATCAGCACGACCTGCGACCCGCTGTGATCGAAGGCGCCCAGGTGCACGTAGGTGATGTCGGAACCGGAGACCACGCGCTCGACCGGCACGCCGGTGCTCTGCTGCCACGTCTGCAGGCTTGTGGTGCCGCTCACCTCGCTCTGCAGGTCGGCGAGGACTGCTGCGACGTCGCTGTCGCTGTAGGACAGCGGGGGGCTCTGGAACTCTTGTTGCACGCCTGAAAATGTACCCCAGGCGTGTCCCCCAACGCGAGAGGGAGGCAGGGAGTTCCCTGAGGGTTCGGTGTGAGCTATGGGCGCAGCGTGGTGTGCAGCTGCAGGCCGTGCACCGTGGAGAGCAGCTGCGAAACGGGTGCGATGAGCCCCTCCTTCGAGCAGTTCACGCTGTACGACGACTTCAGGCCGGAGACGACGCCGACGGCGATCGCGCCGCTGGACGACGGCAGGCTCACGACCGGCCCGCCGGAGTCGCCCAGGCAGAACGCGCTGCTGCCGCTTGAACGCACGATCTGCACGTGCATGCATTCCGGCCCGCGGTTCGTGCCATAGCAGGTGACGTAGGCCTCGCCGGCGGTCAGGTCGCACTTCCAGCCGGTGATCTGCCCGGAGGAGCAGAGGCGGTAGCCCGACGGCGGCCAGGTCGTCTGCGAGCCGGTGATGTTCACGGTGGCGGTCTCGCTCGTGTAGATGCGGGGGAGGGTGCGCGCGTCGTAGGACGCGGCAATCACGCCGAGGTCGTAGGGGCGAGCGCCGTCGTTGAGCTCGTGCACGAGATCGCTCACGCCGATGCGCGTGCCGTTGCGGTTGCGCACCGCGCGGTTGTCGGCGTAGTCGCTGCAGTGCGCGGCGGTGACGATGAGCGGCTGGTGGCCGTAGAAGCCCGTGAAGCCCGACGTGCAGCTGACCCAGCCGCCGCTGGCCCAGTGCGTCTGCACGCGCATGCCGCCGGAGAGCACGCTGGAATCGTTCGAGCGCGTGGCTGAAAGGTTCGCGCCCATGACGCCCGCTTGCATCGCCGCGCCCGGCAGCATGCCGGTTGCTGCGGCGTTGACGGGGGCGCTGTCGGTCTCTTCGACCGTGACCTCGGCGCCCAGATCGGCTGCGGCGCGCTCGGCGGTCTCGATCACGTCGAGCACCTCGCCCTCGAGCGCGATGTGCTCGCTGCCGACCGCCTCAGCGGCCTCCTGCGTCGGCACCTCGACCGAGAGCGCATCCGCGTTCAAGCCGATCGCGAAGGCGCCATCCGCCGGCATCGCCGCAGCGAGGTCGTAGGCGATCTCGAGCATCTCCTGCTCGCTCGAGACCTGCGGCACGAAGTCGATGCGGATGCCGTCCTCGGCCGCGGCGTCTGCCATCGCGCGCACCTCGGTGGGCACGGCGCCGGCCCAGCCAATGCTGATCGTGCCGGCGACAGGATCGCCTTCGATCGCGCCCAGGCGCGGGTGCGGGGTCTGGGCATCCCAGTTGGCGATCTCGTCGATCACCGCGAAGTGCGCCTCCTGCATCTCGGCGAGATCCTCGGATGCGAGGGTCGGCGACGCGGGTGCGATGACGAAGGAGGCGGTGAGGCCAACGGATGCCATGGCGGCAAGGAGCAGTGTGCGGCGGCGCAAGCGAGACCTCGTGACGGTTCGTTATGGGCTGGGGGACCGCGTCGAGTCTAGCGCCGAGTCTCAACCTTTGGTGGAAAGTTTGCAAAGTGCGCATCGCGGTCGCTACTCGCCGGTTCGGCCCTCGCGGGCGTAGCCCGCGCCGCCGCCGCACGGTGCGATCCGCGAGGATGAGCGCATGGACGATCTCTGGTTCTACCTCGGCATCCCACCGCTGGCCGCGCTCGCGGTCGTCATCTCGACCGCGGGCCTCTACGGCACGTTCCTGCTGCTCAGTCGCGTGCTCGGGCAGCGGGTGCTCGCGCGCCTGTCGGGCTTCGACCTGCTGGTGGTGATCGTCTTCGGCGCGATCATCGGCCGCGCGATCCTCGGACACGTGCCGACGTTCGCGGCGGGGCTCGTGGCGATGGCGACGCTGCTCGTGCTGGAAGGCGCGATCGGCATGATCTCGCGGAAGGGGCGGCTGCAGGCGCTCGTGCACAACCGGCCGGTGCTGCTCATGGCCGGATCGCAGCTCGTCGCCACCGAGCTGCGGCGATGTCACGTGACGGTCGAGGAGGTGCACTCGCAGCTGCGCCGCGCGGGGATCCGCAGCCAGGAGGAGGTCGCTGCCGTGATCTTGGAGCCGACCGGGGAGCTGAGCGTCGTGCGGCGCGGGGTGCCGATGGCGCGCAGCCTGCTGGCGGGGGTGCGGAGCGCCGAGCGGATGCCGGAGGATCTGCTCGCCGACGCGTGACGGCTGGTCGCGCCGCGGCTCGCTCGCGGGGTGGTGCTACTCCGTGGTCTGCGTCACCGGGTTGACGACCGTGGTGCCCTCGGCCGCCGCGGTCTTGGGCGGCATCCGTCGGAGTGCCCTGCGGACGAGCAGCCAGACGACCAGGCCGATGAGCGCGAGGATCACGAGCGCCGGCATCGCCTGGCCGAGGCCGAACAGGAAGGTCGCGCCCCAGGCGAGGAAGCCGAGCCAGCCGGCCACCAGGCCGTCCCAGAAGCTGGGGGTGCCGGTGGGGCCTTCGACGCCGGTGGAGCGGATCTGCACCTCGATCGTCGACATCGCGACCAGCTCCTCGAGCGAGCGCTGCTCGGCCAGCAGGCCCTCGAGCTCGCTCGTGCGCTGCGTGAGCTGCGCCTCGACCGCCAGCAGCGTCTCGGTGTCGGCGGCGGTCGCGAGCAGCTCCGTGAGGCGCTCGACCGATGCGCGGGATGCATCCACCCGCACCTGCAGATCGCGCACCTGGTTCGTGACGACCTCTTCGCCCAGGTCGAGGGTCGTCACCTCTGCGAGCCCGCGCAGCGCGTCGAGCAGGCCGTCGACCTCGGCGGCCGGCACCCGTACGGTGAGCGTCGCCCACGCGGGCTCGAAGTCGGTGGATGCGCCCTCGGCGCGCCGGTCGATGGTGCCGCCGCGCGCTTCGGCGGCGTCGGTGACCGCGTCGGCGACCTGTAGCGGATCGCCCGCGCGCATCGAGACGCTGCCCGAGACGATCACGGCGCGGTCCTCGTCGGCAGCCGCTTCGGGCTCGCCGCCGGAGGCATCGGCGCCGTCGCTCTCGGCGCCGCCCTCCTGGGGCATCTCCCAGCCGGTGTCGGGACCGACGGCGGGATCAATGGCGGGGGAGCTGCTGCCGACGCCGAACGCGCCGCAGCCGGTGAGGAGCACGGTGCCGGCGATCACGATGCCGGCCATCGAGAGGAGTCTGCGGGTCATGCTTCCAGGGTGCGCGAGATCCCGCGGAACCACAGCCCAACCTTTTGGGCGACTTGGGCGTCAGTCCCTCAGAATTTCCAGCGAGCGCAGAGTCTCTCTGTACCACCGTGGTGACGCAAGTGAGAACCAGCGGCTGCGCTGCGCGGCAAATATCAGCGCGATCGTGAGGGGCAAGAGAACCACTGAGACGGCGACCGCATCGCTGAGTGATGCCAAACCGTTGAGATACAGCAGCCAGGGGGCGGAGTTCGTGAGCGCGGCAAGCATAAAGGTGAAGACGAGGAATGAGGCGAAAAGCCAGCCATGGTGTGTCAGCAGCGTGCGTTGATCATGCAGGAGTTTTTTGGCGGTCGACTGAGCGCTCGAGAGTTCGATCTCGAAATGAGAGCGGAGCTCCTCGATCTCCAATCGATGGCTTGCCTCAAGCTCAAGAACCTCACCCCGCTGTGGCGAATGGAGATCAGCGACCGAGCCCGAAAGCGACCCGCTCCAAAGTGGATAGTTCGAAAGTAGCCGCGTGCTGGTGGTCGCGGTGAGCAGATGCTCTTCCAGACTCGCTGAGCGCGGATCGTCGAACGGGCGCTCGAACGAGATGCCTGCGGGCTCTTGTATCGCTGCATACTGCGGCTCCCTGCTCAGCGCTAGGCGATAGAGCGCTCGTTCCATCGAGGACAGCAGCCTGGTGTCGATCCTCTCCGCGGTGCCGTCGTACTGGAGGATGGCGACATCCAGTCCGTGGGCGAGCCGGCCGGGTACAGAAGACGGAGCCTGAGATGGCCGCGTGATTTCGCGCAGCAAGTCGTGGTCTCGTGCAACATGCAAGGCCCATCTGGCACCCCACAACTGCACCGGATCCACGTCTGGCTCACGTGATGCGGCGATCATCCACTTGCGAACGCGAGAAAGTTCCGGGAAATCGATGTTAAGCAGGTTCGCCGCAGCATAGAGATTAGCCGTTGGAAGCAGCAGACGCCCCGAGCTGCCGTCGACGATCCGCTTGCGAAGGACAATGGAAACGACGCGGCACGCTTCTTGCTCAGTCAGGGTCGCGGGGATCCGATAGGGCATCTGCACGGTCTCGTTGACCTGCGCGACGAGAGCTGCGTACGCGAGTTGCACGAAAGTCGGCGCGTTCCAGATCTCTGCTTTCTGCGCCACAACGCCGGCACGGTGCACACGCTCCATGTACGGCGGTTCGCCCGCGAGGCGGGCGAGCACCATAACGTCATCGCACTGGTGGGCCGGGAACGAGACTGTGCCTTGGTCCTCAAGAAATCGCAGGAGCTCGTGCCGCTTGAGCGGCAGCCCAACGGCGCTCCCATCGCGCCCCGGGGTCACCTGGAGGTGGCCCGCCCATCGCGGAATGGCCCGCAAGTCAGACCGACGTCTAACCTGCACGACCGCGACCGGCCCGGCTGCGGCTGCGAGTCCCTGCGGTAGTCCATCGCCGAGCACCAGATGTGTCTTTGTGCGGACCAGCCACCGCATAAGTAGTGTGAAAAGGCTGTCGTCTACATCGAGTGCCTCCGCGAGGTCGTCTACGTGGACGCAACACAGTGCGACTCGCTGCTCTTTGCGGGAGAGGCGTATGAGCGGTGAGTGCGCATCGTCACTTACGAGTTGAGCAGCAGTTGCCCAGTGCTCGTCGGCATCGGGTGCAATCTCAACAGACGTCCTGAGTTCACGCATGGTGTCACTAGTGTTCACTTCCCCAGGGCCCGACGCGAATGGATCAGCCAGCGTCACCTTGCCAGTCTGCGCACTCACCGCTTCGTTCGAGCGCACCTCGACTCCACCCAGAGCCGGATGCGGCACGAACCGGAACCGCCGCTCGGGAGCAAGCGACGTCGCGATCACGGCGAACCCGCCGCCCTGGTCGATGTAACGCCAGATGGATTCGCTGTGGTTGGAGAGAGCCTGGCGCACTCTAGCGAGTTGCATAGCTCCGGGCGTCACCATGATCGCCGCGAAGTCGGTCGAGTCTGGGCTCAGCAACAAATCATCGAGCCGACCTTCGTCGAAATACTGGCACACGACCCACGGAGGAGCAGAGCGATCGATCGCTGCCCGATTCCTGCCGGGATAGTGGGCGACATCTGAAGCAGAGATCACTACGGCTACACGTGCTTGCGTAAGGACCTGCTCTGGAGAGACCCGGTTCTCGAGATTCGCCACCATCGTCACTTCCCAACGATTCAAGCAGCGCGTCTGGGACACGCTCCGCGCCTTCGGACGCCTTCGCGTATAACCTACCTCGCGACCTGAAGAACTTTCAGCACCGCGACGTTTGCGTTCGATTCTGCGGCGCAGGGCGTTCCACTCACTCCCTCACCTGTGCGCCTACTTGCGCGCCTTCGCCTCCTGCTTCGCGGCCTTCAGGGCCGCCTTCGCGGCGTCGCGCTCTGCCTGCGCCTCGGCCTTGGCCTCGGCGGCGCGCAGCCGCTCTGTGGCCTTCGCCACGGCATCCGCTGCCTTCGCCTCGGCCTGTCGCAGCTCGGCGCGCGCCTTATCGACGATCTTCGCCGCCTCGCGCACCTGCTTGTCGTTCGCGATCGTCGCGGGCAGCGCGGCGATCGGATCGTCCTCCTCGACGCGCTCGAGCCAGCGTTCGATGCCGTCGAGCAGCCGGTTGAGGCCGAAGGTGAAGCCGCGCCCGGGTTCGCTCTTGCTGGTCTCGAACACGCCAGCGCGCACGGCTGGCGCCAGCAGCGGAAACCGCTCGTCGGTGACGAGCTGGGGCAGCGCGCGACGCACGGTGTCGTCGACGGCGGTGTCGCCGGACCCTTTCGTGTACAGGCCGATGTAGCCGAGCAGCAGCAGCAGCGTCGGCAGCTTGCCGTTGTCGGTCATCCGCACGCCCTCGAGCGCAGCGAGGCCCGACTCCACGATCGCCAGCCGGTTCGGGGTCGTCGGGATCGAGCTGGGCGGCAGATCCGCCAGCCACGGGTGCGCGTCGTACGTGGTTCGCACGAACATCGCCCACTCGCGCAGCCGTTCGCGCCACGTGCTGCCGGCGTCCGGCACCGTGACCTCGCTCGCCGAGTCGAACATCAGCAGCAGCAGCAGGTCGTCCTTGCCGGTGACATAGCGGTAGAGGCTCATCGGGGCGACGCCGAGCCGCGCGGCGAGCTTGCCCATGCTGACCGCCTCGAGGCCGTCGGCGTCGGCGAGCTCGATCGCCGCCTCGACGATGCGCTCGGTGGAGAGCTCGCGCTTCGGGCCGCGGTGCGGCATCGCGGCGACGCCCCAGGTGAGGGCGTGCGCGTGCGGCAGGTCGGGGGTGTCGGGGTGGCCGTCGGGCTCGATGGTCACTGGTTGCTCATCCCTCGGCCGCTGCGGGCCGTCACTGTCGATCATCCGGGTGGGTGCCGGTGCGCTCGCCGGTCTCGAGGCCCGCGATGCGCGCCATCTCGTCGTCGCTGAGGCTGAAGCCGTCGACGTCGAGGTTCTCGCGCAGACGATGCGGATGCGTCGACTTGGGAATCAGGGCGCCCCCGAGGTGCAGATGCCAGCGGATGATCGCCTGCGCGGGGGATACGCCGTGGTCGGCGGCGATCCGCTGCACGGTGGGATCCTCGAGCACGCGTGCACGGCCGAGCGGGCTCCACGCCTGCGTGACGATGCCGTGCTCGGCGTGGAACGCGCGCAGCTTGTGCTGCGGCAGCCACGGGTGCGACTCGACCTGGTTGATCGCGGGCACGACGCCGGTCTCGTCCATGAGGCGCTGCAGGTGGGCCTCGGTGAAGTTGCTGACGCCGATCGAGCGCACGCGGCCCTCGCCCTGCAGCGCGATCAGCTCGCGCCACACGTCGACGAAGCGCTGCCTCGCCGGGCGCGGCCAGTGGATCATGTAGACGTCGATGTGCGTGCCGAGCGCCGCCTCGCTCGCCTTGAACGCGGCCCTGGCCGCCGCGGGCGTCTGCTCCGGGTCGCCCCAGAACTTGCTCGTCACGGTCAGCTCGTCGCGATCCGTGCCGGCGCTGCTCGCCTGCGCGAGCGCGGCGCCCAGCTCGCGCTCGTTGCCGTAGAACTCAGCGCCGTCGATCAGCCGGTAGCCCGCGTCGAGGCCCGCGGCCACGACATCCTCGGTCGCCTCCAACGGCACCTTGTAGAGCCCGAAGCCGAGCGCGGGGATGGCGTTGCCATCGTTGAACTCAAGGGTGGCGGGCATGCGTCGATTGTGTCAGTCGGGTGGGCCGCCCGGTTCAGCCCGCCGGCGTGGACGGCTGCCGGTGCGTCCAGCCCTCGTCGCCGCGCCGATACTCGACGCGCACGTGCCTGCGATCGAGCGTCGCCTGCAGGAACTCGAACCGCGTCGGCTGCAGCGCCCACAGCACCCACTCCGGGTTCGGCGCACCCGTGTAGCTGGGGCGCTCCGCCCAGTCGGCCTGCGACGCATCCGCTCCCAGGTCGGTCACGTGACCCGTCACCTCGACCTGGCGGCCGAGCGGACGCCAGAAGCACAGCGCGGTCGCGATCGGGCGCGCTGCCAGCTGCGCGGCCTTGCGCGAGCGGCGGTTCGAAGAAAAGTGCAGGCCGTGCTCGTCGATCGCCTTGATGATGAGCGTGCGGCTGGACGGGGCGCCATCCTCACCGATGGTGCTGAGCGTGAACGCGTTGGGCTGTCGTTCGCCGGTCGCGATCGCGTCGTCGAGCCAGGTGCGGAACAGATCGAGCGGATGCTCCGGCACGCCATCCGGGTCGAGCACGGGCAGGTCGTCGGGGAACGTGGGCAGGCTGCGAAGCCGCGCGCGGTAGTCGTCGCTCATCCGCGTCACGATACGCGCCGGCGACCCCGCGCGCGCCAGGCCGTCGCCGACCCCGTCCACCTTCCCGGACCTGGTGCACCAGGTCGCCCAAGGTGGAAGGGGTTGACGAATCGTGCGTCGAGTGCGACGCGGCGTCATGCGCCTTCATGCGACCGCTGCAGCGAGCACGTCGCGGATGAACTCCGAGCGGGTCTTGTGATGCTGTGCGGCCTGCGCATCGACCGCCGCGATCTCTGTGGGCGTCAGTCGCACGGTCACGACTTGCGAGGGGCTTTCACCTCTGCCGGGCCTGCCTCGACCCCGCTTCCTGAGCTCTGCGGTGCCGTAGCCTGCTTCGGCCTCTGCGCTCCACTCGGCAATCTGCTCCTCCGTGACCGGAACGCCGCGAATGGTCTCGTTCGCATCCATATGAATATTGTATTACGAAACCGGCTCTTCCCAGATGAGGGTGTAGGTCGGCCGGGCGCGTCGGTCCGCAGATAGACGTCGAGATCTCCCGACGACGGAGGTTCCTACGCCATCCATCCGAAAGACCTCGACGTGACCGACGCTACCCCGCCGGCCGGCTTCGGCCGCCCTGACCTGACCGCCTTCGCGTCTTATCCCGATCGGCTCTGATCGGGTCTGCTGATCCTCTCGACGAGAACGCAGCGACATCACAGCCACCCAACCCCGACCGTCCGGGAAGCCGGGACACGTCACATGGCCTGTGCTGCGGGCGTGTCGAGTGGGTCGTCCAGGGGCGACGCAGGAGCGTCGACGCGACGTGCTGAGAGGTGGTTCCAGTCGAGCACTGGCACACCGGCTACAGGCATGGCGATAGGTCAGGAACGGCGTCGCTCCCTGCGCAGGAGGGAGCGCAGAGTCTCGGCGTTCGCGTAGCCGACCCGTAGCGCGATCTCGGCGGAGGTGAGGTCCGTGGTTGCTGAGAGGTGCCGAGCTCGTTCGATGCGAAGCCGTTGGACGAAGCCGAGCGGAGTGAGGTTGAGCGCCGCACGGACTCGTCGTTCGAGGGTGCGCCGGCTGGTGCCGAGCGACTGCGCGACGAAGGCGACGTTGAACGGTTCGTCCAGGCAGGCGCGCACGAAGCGTTCGAACTCGACGACGATCGGGTCCTCGTGCCGGAGATGTTCGTAGGCGACGAAGGCCGCCTGCGACGGGCGCTCGTCGATGATGAGGAGCTTGGCGACATGTTGGGCCAGGGCGGGGCTGATCGATCGCACGAGTGAGAGCGCGAGGTCGATGTGGGCGAACGCGGCGCCGGCGGTGACGAGGTTCCCGTCGACCACGACCATGGTGTCGAGATCGAGGGCGACGGTCGGATAGCGCTTCAGGAACTCCGGCCCCAGGAACCAGCTGGTCGTCGCCCGCCGATGATGCATCCGTCCGGTCTCGGCGACAGCGAACACGCCGGTGCACGCCGCGGCGATCCGGGTGGTCGCCTCGTCGAGGCGCCCGAGCGAGGCGATGACCGAACGAGCATCTCGGCTCTGGAGGACGTCGTTGGTAGCGGCGGCCGTGAGGGTTCCAAGCGCAGGGACGACGACCACGTCGAACTCTCCGGACTCCGACAGCGGGTGGTCCACCGACAGGGTCATCGATGCCGTCGTGGTCACTCGCCGTTTCGGTCCGAGGATGGCGAGTTCGATCGGGTCGATCCGCGGGTCGACATCGCCGCGGGCACCGTCGGCCACCCGCACGATGTCGATGATCGACGCGATAGCCGAACCGAAGCAGCCGTCGATCGCGATCAGTCCGATACGCATGACGTAAACAATAGCAATACTGCCGTATACGCCACTCCCCACCGGCTCTCGCTCGTCATACGCTGAACTCGCTTCACCAAGAAACCTCGACACCTAGGAGAGTCCCTCATGTCCACACCCGCATCACTTCCGTATGCCTTCGTCGCCAAGATCGTCGCGGCCGATGGACAGCACGACGCGCTCGCCGATTTGCTCGCCGGCGCTGTCGCACTCGCCAACGAAGAAGTAGGAACGATTGTCTGGTTCGCGGTCAGGACCCACGCCGACACCTTCTGGATCTTCGATGCATTCCCCGACGAGGCCGCTCGCGACGCCCACGCCAACGGCGCCATCGTCGCAGCCCTGATGGCCAACCAGCACCTCCTCAGCGCAGCGCCCGAGATCCTGGCGGCCGACGTCCTCGCGTCCAAGCTCCCGTAGTCCGCCAACGCACGAGACGATCGCGCCCCGCCGAGCCGTCGCCAGGTCGCGACGCAACGCCATGCTGCGTTGCCGAGCGGTGCGAGGCCTATCGGCACACGGACAGGATGCCGGCCGCGAGCGCTCAGCCGGCGAGGGGTCCGTCGCAGAGGAGAGCGACGTCGGTGTCGGGCAGAGCCGTGAGGCCAGCGCATCGCGCGACCACCAGAACCGAACCGCCCCTGACCTGCGTTTCCGCAGGTCAGGGGCTGTTCGCCGGAGCCGCCTGTCGGAATCGAACCGACGACCTAATCACGTCGGCTTTGCGTCTATCGCTTGATGCGCCCACTGGGCGAACGAGCCGCTGACCTGCGCAAACGCCGAGCGTGGGGGACGCCGCCATCCGGTGGTGACCGACGACGACCGACCAGTACCGGCCGTTTCACCGGAGCTTGCGGCGGCGTCGAAGCCGAGCAAGCTCCATTCCTTTAGCTCACCGCGCCCTCCTCCTCGCCGGTCCCGTCGTCGTCGAAGACGTTTCAGGGGTCTTCTCAGATGACGGTGTAGGCCGGCCGGGCGCGTCGGTCCGCAGATAGACGTCGAGATCTCCCGACGACGGAGGTTCCTACGCCATCCATCCGAAAGACCTCGACGTGTCCGACGCTACCCCGCCGGCCGGCTTCGGCCGCCCTGACCTGACCGCCTTCGCTCGACTCGACGGCCTCGGTCTGAGCGTGACCGGACAACGACTTGAACCGGATCGTGCGGTCCTCGCGTGCCGCGTGGTGGAACCAGATCAGTGGTGCCGACGGTGCGGCAGCGAAGGCGCTGCTCGTGACACCGTGATCCGGCGGTTGGCCCACGAGCCGCTGGGCTGGCGACCGACCGTGCTGGAAGTTGTAGTGCGCCGCTACCGCTGTGCCGACTGCGGACACGTGTGGCGCCAAGACACCAGCGCCGCGGCGGAGCCACGCGCGAAGCTCTCGCGCACCGGGCTGCGGTGGGCGCTGGAAGGGATCGTGGTCGCACACCTCACCGTCGCCCGTGTCGCCGAGGGACTCGGGGTCGCGTGGGACACCGCCAACAATGCGGTCCTGGCTGAAGGCAAGCGGCTGCTGATCAACGACCCCACGCGGTTTGAGGGCGTGAAGGTCATTGGCGTCGATGAGCACGTCTGGCGCCACACCAGGCGTGGCGACAAGTACGTCACCGTGATCATCGACCTCACCCCGGTCCGCGATGGCGCCGGCCCAGCAAGGCTGCTGGACATGGTCGAGGGCCGGTCGAAGGCGGCGTTCAAGACCTGGCTCGCCGACCGCGACGACGCCTTCCGTGACGCGGTCGAGGTGGTCGCGATGGACGGCTTCACCGGGTTCAAGACCGCCGCTGCAGAGGAGATCCCGGACGCGGTCACGGTGATGGATCCCTTCCACGTCGTGCGCCTGGCCGGTGACGCCCTCGACAGGTGCCGGCGCCGGGTCCAACTCGCGATCCACGGGCACCGTGGGTTCAGGGACGACCCGCTCTACAAGTCGCGGCGCACGCTGCACACCGGCGCGGACCTGCTCACCGACAAGCAGAGCGACAGGCTACGCGCGCTGTTCGTTGATGACGCTCACGTCGAGGTCGAGGCGACCTGGGGTGTCTACCAGCGCATGATCGCCGCCTATCGCCACGAGGACCGGCAACGTGGCCGCGAGCTCATGGAGAAGCTGATCACCGACCTCAGCGCCGGCGTCCCCAAGGTGCTCACCGAGCTCACCACCCTGGGCCGGACCCTGAAGAAGCGAGCCGCTGACGTGCTCGCCTACTTCGAACGACCCGGCACCAGCAACGGGCCGACCGAGGCGCTCAACGGACGGCTCGAACACCTGCGCGGCTCCGCACTCGGGTTCCGCAACCTGACCAACTACATCGCCCGAAGCCTGCTCGAGACCGGCGGCTTCAGACCCCAACTCCTACACCCCCGATTGGGATGAGCCACGAAACCCTTGTGGGGTCGAGAAGCAGGCTGGCGAATGCGCACGGAACTGCATCGCGTCGCGCGAGCGGAAAGCTCGGAGCGCCGCGCAGCTGTCAGCGCGGCAGCTCGATCGGCGCCGTGTCTGGCGGGTCGCCGATGCCGTGGCGCAGGTCGGGCTGGTGGCGTCGGAAGATGATGGCGATCGAGGCCGCGATCGCCACCATCACGACCGCCACCCACACTCCGCCGACGCCGCCGATGGCGTCGATCGCGACGCCCGCGATCGCGGAGCCGACCGCGGCGCCCAGCAGCTGGCCGGTGCCGATCCAGGCGTAGGCCTCGGGGGTGTCGGCGAATTTCACGGTGGCGGCGATGATCGCCGAGAACGACGCGAGCGCGGGCGCCGTGCCGAGACCCGCGATGAAGAGCGCGATCGAGAGGCCGACGACCTCGCTCATCGGCAGTGCGATGAGCATGCCTGCCAGCACGATCACGAGCCGGATGCCGAGCGACCACGGCGTGATGCCGCGGCTACCCAGCGCGAAGCCGCCCAGCAGCGAGCCGAGCGCCGAGATCGCGAGCACGACGCCGGCCTCGAGCGCGCCCTCACCGAAGGTCGCGACGACGCCCGCCTCGACGGCCGAGAAGCCGCCGATGAACATGGCAGAGACGACGACCGAGAGCAGCACCGGGGGCTTCCGCAGCACGCGACCGAGCTTCCGGGTGGTGGGCGGGATGCGCAGCCGACGCACCTCCGGCGAGATGATGAAGAAGGCGGCGCCGACCACCTGGATCACCAGCACGACCAGCAGCGTCGGGCCAGTGCCGATGAACGCGACGAGCGCGACGAGCAGCACGGGCCCGAACACCCAGATGATCTCCTGCAGCGCCGCGTCGAACGAGAACAGCGCTGACAGGAGCCGCTGCGGCACCATGCGGGGGTAGAGCGTGCGGACGGTCGGGGTGATCGGCGGCATGGCCGCTCCGGCGATGGCGCCGGCAACGACATCCGCCCACAGGGGCAGATCGAGGGACGCCATCGAGAAGAGGGCCGAGGTGGAGATGACCGTGGTCGTGACGAGCACCGCGACCGTGCCGAAGCGGGCCATGAGCCGGGTGACGAAGGGGCCGGCGACGGCCATGCCGACCGAGAACGCGGCGAGCACGAGGCCGGCCGCGGTGTAGGTGCCGTGCTGGCGCTCCATGTGCATGAGCACGCCGAGCGAGTACATGCCGATCGGGAACCGCCCGATCAGCTGGGCAATGATGATGCGCAGCAACCCTGGGACCCGAAGCACCTCGGCATATGTGCGCACCAAGCGATCCTAGGACGCGGCGGATGCGCTCGTGCGGAGGCACCCCGTGCGGGCGTGGGGGATCAGTCGGTGCGCGGCGTCTTGATCGAGAGACCGGCGGCGACGAACAGCGCGGCCGACACCAGGTGGCCCCAGAACCAGACCGCGGTGAGCGTCGCGCCCTCCCACGTGAACGGCATGATCGGGTTCCAGACCACCGCGATGATCACGAACACCGGCACCCACCACCACTGCTTCGCCTGCACGGCGTACCAGAGCACGATGAGGGCGAGGATCGCGACCACGTAGCGCAGCACCTCATCCCACGCGCCCGCCAGCCACAGCTGCGCGGCGACGAGCGCGAAGGCGGCGAGGATGCCGGGCGCGAACGCGTTGCGCTGGAAGGTGGGGCCGTAGCGGTTCTCGTCCATCGTTCTCCAGGGTATTGGGCGGGGACGGGCGGCGGGTCTCGTGACGCTGGCGGCGAGGGTTCGTTGGTCGAGAAGGCGGCGAGCGGCGCCCGTCGCCCTCGCCGGGCCGGTCGGCGTTGTGCCAGATGGCGTGATCGCGCGCGCGGCCGCTTCGAGCGGACCGCTACCAACCGAGAGCTTCGACGACTGGCCGGTGTCAGCCGAAGAGCATCTCGGCCTCGCGGTAGCGGCGCTCTGGCACCCGCTTCAGGTCGCCGAGGGCATCGGCCATCGGGACGCGCACAATTTCGGTGCCTCGCAGCGACACCATCGAGCCCCAGGCCTGATCGACGATCGCGTCGACTGCCGCGAGGCCAAAACGCGTCGCCAGCACACGGTCGGCGCCGCTCGGCGCCCCGCCGCGCTGGATGTGGCCGAGGACGGTCGCCCGCGACTCGATGCCGGTGCGCTCTTCGATCATCGGTGCGAGCAACTCACCGATGCCGCCCAGTCGCGGCCGGTTGAACGCATCCAGGCCCTTGTGCGAGTGCGCCTCCTCCATGCCCTCGAGTGTGAACCCCTCGGAGACCACCACGAGCGGTGCCCGACGGCGGTCGTAGACCGACTGCACGTACTCGCATACCCATTCGATCGAGCGCGGTTGCTCCGGGATGAGGGTGACGTGCGCGCCCGTAGCAATCCCGGTGTTCAGTGCGATCCAGCCCGCGTGCCGTCCCATCACCTCGAGCACCATGCAGCGCATATGCGAGTCGCCGGTCGTGCGCAAGCGGTCTCCCGCCTCCGTAGCGATCTGCACCGCGGTGTCGAAGCCGAACGTGTAGTCGGTCGCATCGAGGTCGTTGTCGATCGTTTTCGGCACTCCGACCACCTGTAGCCCGTCGTCCGCGAGCCGGTTGGCTGCCGCGAGGGTGCCCTCGCCACCGATCGCCATCACCGCGTCGATGCCCAGCCGCGCGAGCGTCTCCTTGATTCGTTCCGGCCCCCCGTGAGGACCTTCGTACGGGTTCGTGCGACTGGTGCCAAGGATTGTGCCGCCAATGCGCGAGGTACCGCGCACCGAGGCTCGATTGAGCACGTGCACGTCACCCTCGACCAAACCGCGATAGCCATTGCGGATGCCAACGAATTCCAAGCCGTGGTGCACGATCCCGGTGAGCACCGCTGCGCGGATCACCGCATTGAGGCCGGGGCAGTCGCCGCCGGACGTGAGGATGCCGATTCGCATGTCGCCTTCCACCGGACAGCACTGGTGTGCCTCCGGCGCTCCCATTCAAGCGGCGAGCGCACCGAAAGTCCAACCGCTGCCAGCACCCGATCCGCGCGCTTGATGCTTCCGATTTTCGCTGTACGACAGACGCGTCGCAGCGCCGTGCGCAACGGGCGCATCGCAGCGTGGACCGGCCCGGGGTCCGGGCGGTCGCGCGCTGGCGTGCGGCTATGAAGCGCCGCGTGTCTGGGTCCGCGCGGCGTTGCGTGGCAGGTCGAACGACGACGCGAGCACCAGCACGATGGCAGCGACGCCGAAGGCCGGGATGAGCAGCATGGCACTCCCGAGCCCCAGCAACTGCTCAGCGAGCGCAAGGGCCGCTGGCCCTGCCGCGATCGCCAAGCCGAGTGCCATTGTGCTCGCGGCAGCCGCGGTGTCGGCTCGATGATTCGATGCCGTCACGAGCCTCGCCAGCGAGAGCGGGAACTGCCCTCCAACGCCGAGGCCAATCACGAACAGCGCTGCGAGCCCCGAAATGGAGGAAGGCGAAAGCCAGAGCACGAAGAAGCCCGCGATGCTCAGCAGGATCGAGCCAAGGAGCAGCGCATCCTGAGAGATGCGCGACGGACTACGCGAAAGCGCTAGCCGGCCAATGACCATGCCAAGCAGCATGAAGGTCGGACTCGCGGTGGCGAGCGCGAGATCCACGCCACCGGCATCGTGGAGCCACACAGGCGCCCAGAGCGCGGTCGCGAACTCGATCCCGAGCACGAGGATAGTGCCCATCCATACAATGACGAACGACGCTCGTGGCCCTGGCTCGCCGCTGGCGGCGGCTGGCGGCGCAGCTGCGGCACGGCGTGACGTAAGGGTGTTCGCGATGAGCGAGCCAGCGACGAGCACGAAGGCCATCGCGAGGCCGGCTCGCCAGCCAAACATGCTTGCACTGGCAATTCCCACGAGCACGGGCGCAGTGACTCCCGCGATCTGCGAAAGCGCCGATCCTTCGTTGAGCAGGCGCGCTCTCACCACGGGCGGTTGGTCGGAGAGGTCAGCGAACGCGTTTGACTGCACGAGCGTGGCGAAGGCGCCGGTGAGGCCAATACCGAGCAGCGTGAGTGCGAGGTGGCTGGCCATGAGGTAGCACCCGAGGCCGAGCGCGATGCCGGCGGAGCCGATCACAATGCTGCGTGCCCTCGTGGCCCGGCGCGCGAGCGCTGGCGCTACGAGCGCGCCGACGATGAACCCGGTGCCGAAGGCGGTCGCGTGCAGCGACGCGAGCGCCATAGGGATGTCGAGGTCGCGCGCGAGCAGCTGTACGGTCGGCGCATATCCGTCGATGACGAAGGCCACGATGCCGAGCTGTGCGTACCGCAGCCAGATCAACGGCGTGCGTCCCAGCCCCTCTCTCGAGCGGGCGCCCGTCACGGCCGCTCGTTGCGGCCCGACGAGATACGGGCGACGGCGCGGCGGCGGAGCGACCGCACCTTGGCGACGCCGACGCCTGCCTGCGCATTCACGAACAAAATTGCCACCTCACTCGCACTCAACCCAATGGACAGCCTCGCGCTGCGCTAACCACTCCACGTTGACCGGAGCCGACCGACGCAGGTCGCGTCGTGGACACCTACCCACGGAAAGCTGAAATGCCCGTCAAGCGCTCGCCGAGGATGAGCGTGTGCACCTCGTCTGTGCCCTCATAGGTGCGCACAGATTCGAGGTTGTTCGCGTGCCGCAGTGGCGAATAGTCGAGTGTGATGCCGTTGCCGCCCAGCACGCTGCGGGCGTCGCGCGCAATGTCGATTGCGACGCGAGTGTTGTTCAGCTTGGCGACCGAGATCATGTGGTGGGGCATCGAGCCTGCGTCCTTACGACGCCCCAGGTGCAACGCGACGAGCTGCGCCTTCTGGATCTCGAGCGCCCAGTCGACGAACTTCTTCTGCGTCAGCTGGTAGCCAGCGAGCGGCTTGCCGAACTGCATCCGTTGCTGCGCATAATCGAGCGCAGCGTCGAAACTGTCCCGTGCTGCACCGACAGCGCCCCAAGCGATGCCATAGCGCGCCTCATTGAGGCACGAGAACGGACCGCTGAGGCCCTTCGCCCCCGGAAGGACGGCGTCGGCCGCCACCCGCACGCCCTCCAGCGCGATGTCGCACTGTATCGACGCCCTCATCGACAACTTCTGTGCGATTGGCGTTGCGGTGAAGCCCTCGCTGTCGGTCGGCACGATGAAGCCGCGGACGCCATCGTCGGTCGCCGCCCAGATGATCGCCAAGTGCGCGATCGAGGCGAGGCCGATCCAGCGCTTCGCGCCGTCGATCACCCATGCATCGCCTTCACGGCGCGCGGTCGTGAGCATGCTGGAGGGGTCGGAGCCAGCGGTCGGCTCGGTGAGGCCGAAGCATCCGATCACCTCGCCTGCAGCCATGCGCGGGAGCCACTCCTGCTTCTGCTCCTCGGAGCCGTGCTTCGCGATCGCGGACATCGCCAGCGACCCCTGCACCGAGACGAACGTGCGGATGCCCGAGTCGCCCGCCTCCAACTCCTGCATCGCAAGCCCGTACTCGACCGCGCTCTTGCCGGCACAGCCATACCCTTCGATGTGCATGCCGAGCAGCCCGAGCTCTGCCATCTCGGGCACAAGCTCGACCGGGAACACACCCTGGTCGTACCACGCGGCAATGTTCGGGCGGATGCGGCGGTCGACGAATGCGCGGACGGCGTCGCGCAGTTCCAGCTCGGCTTCGCTCAGCTCATGGTCGAGCTCCAGCAGATCGCTGGCGTTGGCGACGACGCTGCTCGCATCACGGTTCACGGGTGACTCCTTCTCTCGGGGTGTCCCTAGCGTGCCGCGTCGGGGGGCCGCCTTGCGCATTGGTGCATAAACGGCCAGCGATCATTGCGATTGCGGCATCGTTCGCCTCCGTGGTTGCAGGGTGGGCGACAGTGGGAGCCGAATAGGTGCGAGAAGGGGAACGATGTCTGAGCGAAGCGTGCGCGGCAAGCGCGACAGCAAGGGTGCACGAGCGTGATTGCCATGACCGAGCTCGAGTCGCTCTTCGGGCGGCGCGCGACGGGACCGCTTGCTGGACTGGTCGTCGCCGACCTCAGCAGAGTGCTTGCCGGGCCGTATGCGACCATGCTCCTGGCTGACATGGGTGCGCTCGTCATCAAGGTCGAGAGCCCCGCAGGCGATGACACACGTGGCTGGGTGCCGCCGGTCAGGGATGGCGTCGGCACCTACTACCTCACCGCCAACCGCAACAAGCACTCGATCGCGCTTGACTTCGCTGAACGCGATGACTTGGACCTGCTCCACCGCATCATCGATCGTGCCGACGTGCTGGTCGAGAACTTCCGGCCCGGCAGTCTCGCCAAGTTCGGTCTCGATGCGCACACCCTGCAGGCGCGCCACCCGGACCTCATCTATGCGTCGGTCACAGGTTTCGGCTCCAAAGGCGGTGCGGACCTGCCGGGCTACGACCTGCTCGCACAGGCGGTGTCGGGGCTCATGTCCGTGACGGGCGATGCGACGGGCGAGCCGACGAAAGTCGGTGCCGCCCTGGTCGACGTTGTCACGGGGCTGCACACCGCGGTCGGCATCCTCGGCGCCCTCCAAGCGCGCTCGGTAACGGGCGCGGGCGACCGCATCGAAACCAACCTGCTCTCGTCGATCCTCTCCGGACTCGTCAACCAGACGTCCGCCTACGTCGCCGCCGACGTCGTGCCGCAGCGGATGGGGAATGAGCACCCCAGCCTGTACCCCTACGAGCCGTTCCCGACGGCAGATCGACAGCTCGTCCTCGCCATCGGCAACGACCGCCAGTTCGCGCGCCTCTGCGAGGTGCTCGGCGTGCCAGAGGCCGCCGACGACGAGCGCTATCGGACCATGGCCGCGCGCAACAGCAACCGTGCCTCGCTGCGCACCCTCCTCGTGCAGCGATTGCGGACCAGGGGCGCGGATGCCTGGTTCGACGACCTGCGACGCGTCGGCGTGCCGTGCGGGCCGATCCAGGGCGTCGACGGTGGCGTGCAGCTGGCGACTGAGCTCGGGTTGGAACCGATCGCGATGGCAGGGCCCGAGGGCGCCGCGGTGCCGACTGTGCGGCATCCGATCTCGTATGAACGCGCGACGATCGACTACTCGCAGGCTCCGCCCGCACTTGATGCCGATCGGGCGCGCGTGTTGCAGTGGCTCAACGGCTGACGTGCCGACGCGCCACCCGGCTACTCGTCCTTGGCGAAGGCGAGCGAGGCGACGTCGATGACCGCGCGCACGGCTGGCTCGGTCGTGCCGGAGCGAAACGCGAGGCGCACGGCGACGGAGCCAAGGTCTGCGCTGAGCGGCCGAAACGCGATGCCGCGCGATGGCAGGCTGTCGCGGACGCCAGACAGTGTGAGCGCGATCCCTTCTCCGGCTTCCACGAGCAGCAGCTCAGTGGCGGAGTCGGGTGCCGTGTGCACGATGCGCGGCACGAACCGACCGTGGCGCCCGAGCAGATGCAATCGGTGGGAGAGCGTCGCCCCGCTGCCGCCCGGGAGCACAACCCAGGGCTCGTCGACGAGTTGCTGCGGCGAGAGCTGCGGGTGTCGCGCGAGGCGGTGAGAGGCCGGAAGCGCAACCAGCAGATCCTCTCGCGCGATCACGCGCGACTCGATCTCGCGTGGCAGAAAGTCCCAGCGCCCCACGAGCACGTCGAGGCCGCCGTCCTGCAGCCGCTCCAAGCCCGGGCGCGAGAGTTGTGAACTCTCGAGTTCGACCGTGAGACCCGGTCGTTCGCGGCGAGTGGCTATCATAAGCTCGGCGACCAGGTGGCCGACGGAAGCGCCAGCAAACCCCAGGCGGACCCGGCCGGTCTCACCGGCGTTCGCGCGGCGAACGATCTCAGGCATGCGCTCTGCCATCGTGACGAGTTCGCGTGCGGGCGCCACCAGTGCTTCGCCGGACGGGGTAAGCGTCACGCTACGCGTGCTGCGATCGAATAATTGCACAGCGAACTGATCTTCCAGCCGCTGGATGAGCCGACTCAGCACCGACTGCGCCACGTGCAGTCGGGCTGCCGTGCGGCCGAAGTGCAATTCGTCGGCAAGCGCGAGGAACGCACGGGCCTCGCGGATCTCCACGCGCATAGTCTAAGCCGGGTGCGCCGGCGCCGCAGCACGGGCGGCCCTCGCGCACGTGTGGTGAGGTGGTGTGTGCGGTCCCTCCGCCCAGCCGCGCCGTCCTGGTGATATCGTTATCACGCGGGCGCTGGTGCCCACGAAGATGCGCGATGAGAGGCTGATCGATGTCACAGACGTTCCGGCTGAGGAAGCCAGTGCCTGCCGAGAAGACGGAGCGATCGTACTGGATCCAATCCTCTGGGATGAGCGACCCCGACTACCTTCCCTCGCTGAGGGGCGACATCGATGCCGAAATCTCGATCGTCGGGGGCGGCCTCACCGGGCTCTGGACCGCGTGGCGCATCAAGGAACTCAATCCCGACGCCGACGTCGTGATCCTCGAAGCTGACTTCTGTGGATCCGGAGCCTCGGGACGCAACGGCGGCCAGGTGCACACTTGGTTCGGCAGCCTCGACTACCTGCGCTCGGTCGTGGGAAGGAACGAGGCGATCCGGCTCGCGCGCGCGACCCGCGATGCCATCGCGGAAATGCAGGAGTTGCAAGCAGATGGTGTGCTCGAGATGGATCTCCAGCTCGGCGGATTCGTCAGTGTTTCCGTCGCTGCGGCGCACGACGGAGGGTGGAGCGAGAAGATTGCAGAGCTCGAGACGATCGGCGAGGAGCCGTTCGAGGCGATGGGCAGGGGACGCGCGCAGGAGGTCAGCGCCGCAGCGACCAGTCGCGAGGGGATCTTCGAGCAGTTCTCCGGCACGATGGATCCGTTCAAGCTCTCACGCAGCTTGCGAGATCGACTCATCTCGCAAGGCGTGCGCATCTTCGAGCAGTCGCCTGTCGTCGAGTTTCGCACTGGCATCCCAAGCGCGCTCGTCACGGCAGCCGGGAGCGTCGCCGCCAACCGCGTGCTCATCGCGACCGGCGCGTGGGCAGGATCCATCCCGCAGATCAACCGCGCCGTCTACACCGTCGATGGGCAGGTCGTCACGACCGAGCCCATTCCGGAGCTGCTCGACGAGATCGGCATCGAGGCTGGGCGCGCGATCAGCGACAGCCAGATGCAGGTGCTGTATCTGCAGCGCACCGTCGACGACCGGCTGCTGTTGGGACAAGGCAGCGGTCTGCCGGTCTACAAGGACCAGCTCGGGCAGCGCACCAATCACAACCCGCATCTGCAGGAGGACGTGACTGCCGAGCTCCGTCGCATGTATCCGCGACTTGAGGGTGTGGCGATCGACTACTCCTGGGGCGGACCGATCGACATCTCGGCGAGTCACCTTCCAATCATCGACACGCTCGACAAAGCGCCTAACGTGCTGTTCTGCGTCGGGTGGACCGGCACAGCGCTCGCGCAGATCCCCGTGGTGGCACGGATGCTCGCCGCGCGCCTGCTGGACGTGGACGACGAATGGTCGAGGAGCCCCCTCGCAGACCAGTCGGGTCGCATCACTACGGTGTTCCCCGAGCCGTTCCGTTACATCGGCGCCAGTGTCGTTCGCAAAGCGGTGCAGCGGCGCGTCGTACGAGAGCGCGCGGGCAAGCGCGTTGCCTGGCCGACTCGCGCGCTCATCTCGCTCATGCCGCGCTACCGTGAGCCGGCGCAGGAGTATGTGCCGACCGAGCGATCGTGACGAACAGAACGCAGGAGGCCAACATGCTCACCATCGACGCCGTCACCGGCACGAACTTCGCGTACCACCGTGTGCCGCTCACGCGCTGGCTCGACGACATGGTCGCCCTCGACCGGCGCGAGCTCGAGCTGTGGGGGATCGCTCAGCACATTGACCTGTTCGACTTGAGCGTGCTGGCCGTGCGCGCGCTGAAGGCCGAGCTCGACGCCCGCGGACTGCGAGTCGCGTGCGTCACGCCAGAACAGATCATGTACCCGGTGAACGTTGCAAGCGCTGACCCCGTCATCATCGCTCGCACGCAACGGTTCTTCCGCAACGCCTCCGAGCTGTGCGCCGAACTCGGCGGCGACCTTGTCTTCCTGACCCCTGGATGGGGCTGGGAGGGAGAGCCGATCCACGATGCTCAGCGCCGCGCGGCGGGGCAGCTCCATGACATCGCCGAGCACGCTGCCGGGCTCGGTTTGCGCTGTGTGCTCGAAGCGCTGCAGCGGCACGAGTCGAATCTCGGCGTCGGCATCGAAATGCTCGGTGCTGTGCTGGACGCAGCCGACGCCCCAACCCTCGGTGTGGCACTCGACACCGTCGCCATGGCGACATCCGGCGAGGGCATCGAGGATTACTTCTCGCGCTTCGGCGACCGCGTGTGGCACGTGCACCTCGTGGATGGCTCGCCCGGAGGCCATCGCGCGTGGGGTGACGGCGAGCTACCGCTCGTGGACTACCTGGCCCAGCTGCGGGCGGTCGGCTACGAGGGACTCGTGACCCCCGAGCTGTTCGGTACGCCGTACATCTACGACCCCACCGCTGCGCACGCGGCCAACCTCGCGACCATTCGGCAGGCGTTCGAGCAGGTCGACGCACGCACGGCGGGCATTCGCTGATGCCGGTCACGCTCCAGAGCGTTGCCGCAGCCGCCGGGGTCTCGCAGGCCACCGCGGCGCGAGCCCTGAACAACTACGGCTCCGTCAGCGCTGGCGCCAAGGAGCGGGTGCTCAAGGCTGCTGCTGATCTGGGGTACGAGACCAACCACGTCGCACAGGCACTGCGCTCTGGCAATACCCGCACCGTGAACTTCCTCCCGGGCAACATCGGGGTGCCATTCTTCGCGCGCATTGCGCACATCCTCTCTGGCGCGCTCGAACAGGCGGGGTATGTGCTCGCTGTCTCAAGCTCATACGAGCAGGTGGAGCGTGAGCGCTCGATCATCGAGTCGATGCGCGCCCGGATGAGTCCAGGCTTGATCGTGGCCCCCGCGCACCGTGATCTTCACGAGCACCTGCAGCGGCTGCAGCAGCGCGGCACGGCGGTGGTCGCCATCGACCGCTCGCTTGCGGCCCGTGGCATCGATTCGATCACCGTTGACAACTACGCGCTCGGCGCCGATGCCGCGGCGCATCTGATCGGGCTCGGGCACCGCACACTGGGCCTGATCTACGACTCGGACGACATCGGCTCAACGCCCGATCGCGTCCGGGGAGCGTCGGAGACCATCAGGGCCGCCGGCGGCACAGTCGTCGCGGTCCAGGCAGGCACCGACCTCGAGGTGGCCACGACGCGCATCCGCGCGCGCCTGGCGCCGTCGTCGTCGGAGCCCACCGCGATCATTGCCATGGACGCGCTCATGACGGAAGCGACGATCGTTGCGGTCCGCCAGCTCGACCTGCGCATTCCCACCGACCTATCGCTCGTCGCGGTCGACGACCACTCGCTCGCGCGCCTGCTCGACCCACCGTTGACCGTCATGGCGCAGCCGGTCGATCAGATAGGCGACGACGCGGCGTCGCTCATGATCCAACGGCTGGAGGAAGGCCGCGCCGGTGAGGTCGTCGACCTGCGTCATCGCGCTGAGCTGATCGTGCGCGGATCGACCGCGCAACCCGGCTGAGCAACGCTCCCGCCGCGCTCGCTGTATTGAGGCATCGCGTGGTTGGTACTCGCGCTGCGGGGGGTGGTTGCGTGCGCGAGACAGACACCGTGACGAGCCAGGATCCGCGAGATGGTCCCTGCCGGGACGACCGTCTCGACCGCGAGCCGGAGCGGCCCCGCCGCATCCACTCGCGCCCGGCCGAGTTCTGCCGCGACGCGCACGGCCGGGTCGCCCCTGTGCGACTGCGGCGACGATCCGCGCCATGCCGAACGGCAACAAGTGCAGGAACACTCTCGCAAGATCCGAGCCGTCACCAACGGCCCGGCGCCGTACAGCTAGAGCACCGCCGGCAGCCAGGTCGACAGCACCGGGATGAACGTGACGGCCAACAGCACGACGACCAGAGCGAGGAACAGCGGAGTGAACGCCCGCACGAATGCTGGGATCGATACCCGTGTGATCGCGGCGACCGTGTAGACGACCGTGCCGACCGGTGGGGTGAGCGAACCGATGCTCAGGTTGAGCACGATGATTATGCCGAACTGCACGGGATCGATGCCGAGCTGCACCGCGAGCGGGGCGAGCACGGGCACCAGGATGATCATCAGGCTCGATGATTCGAGGAAGATGCCGAGCACCAGCAGGATCAGGTTAATGATCAGCATGACGATGATCGGGTTGTCGGAGATGCCCAGAAGAAACCCTGACAGCTGGTCGGGGATCCGCTCGTAGGCGACGACGATCGCAAACACCGAGGCGGCGGCGATGATGATCATCACGACACCCGTGATCAGTACGGCTTCACGCAGCAGGCTCGGGATGTCGCGCCAGGTGATGGTCTTGTAGACGTACATGCTCAGGATGAGCGCATAGACCACGAGCACGGCACCGAGCTCGGTCGGGGTCATGATGCCCAAACGCAGGCCGACGAGCAGCAGCACGGGCATCAGCAGAGCGGCGAAGGTGCGGCGGAAGCCACGCCAGATCTCACGCAGCGTGGGGCGTCGCTCGTTGGCCCGCGGGAACTTGTGCACGCGGGCGAGCACCCACACGGTGGTGGAGAGCGCGATGGCGATGAGGATGCCCGGGAGGACGCCGCCGATGAAGAGGTCGCCGATCGAGACGCCGCCGAGCACGCCGTAGAGGATGAGGCCGATGCTCGGCGGCAAGATCGGTGAGATCGAACCGGAGGCGACGCTGATCGCTGACGCGAACGCATTGGTGTAGCCCTGCTTGCGCATGATCGGGACGAGGATCTTCGCGTCAATCGCGGCGTCGGCGTTCGCCGAACCAGACATGCCGCCGATCATCAGGCTGTTGAGCACATTGACCTGTGCCAGACCGCCGCGGAAGTGCCCGACGAGCGTCGTCGCAAAGCCCATCATGCGTTCGGCGACCCCGCCCCCAGCCATGACGACGCCGGCCAGGATGAAGAATGGCACAGCAAGGAGTGGGAAGGAGTCGAGGCCGCTCGTCAGCCGCTGCACGACCTGAGGGCCACCGCCGCCGCCCTCGAACACGAGGTACCCGACCGAGATCGCCAGCAGTGCTGCCCAGACTGGTACCCGGAGGGCGAGCAGTCCGAGCATCACGGCGATCAGCAACGCGAGGGTCATGCGCGTGTTCCCTTCTCGTTGTCATCGGCCTGGCGTTCGGTGATGAAGACGGCCTCCGTCACGGACGTCGGGGGCTCGTAGCCGCCGCCGACGGGAGCATTTGCCTCCAGCGACGCGAACTCGTCGTCGCTGTCGTCCTGCACCGGAGCGAAGACGCCGGTCACGACGCCGCGCCCGGCATGCACCACGTCACGGATCGCGTAGATCGCCATGAGCACGAAGCCGACCACGATCGCGGCGGTGAAGACGCCACGATTGACACCGAGGCCGGGGACCTCAACGAATCTCGTGTGCAGCAAGGCGTCGATCGAGAAGTAGAGCACGTAGCCGATCAGTGCCAGCACCAGCAGCTGCACGAGCAGCTGCGTCGCTGCCTGCAGACGCTGCGGGAAGCGCGCGACGAGCACGTCGATGACGATGTGGCGCCCCCGCCGGGCGATTCCACCGGCGCTGATGTAGGTGATCCAGATGAAGCACAGCATCGCGATCGAACCGGCGCCCGGGATCGGACTGCTGAAGATGTAGCGCGCGGCGACATCGGCACAGAGCAGCACGACGGTGACCGCAAGGAGGATCGAGGGGATGCCTTCTTCGATCGCTGTCGCGACGGCGGTGATGGCTCGGCGCGGCCTGGTCTGCGTTCCTGGTGTAGGCACTGCTTCGTCCTGATTCCGTTGACTTCGTTGTCTCTGCGGTGGCGCTTGAGCGCGCCAGACTGAATATTGATAACGTTACCATTGAACGGATGGCCGCCGTGAAATGCCGCGGGGTCCGAGTCGCAGCACAGGCGAGAGGCGTGAAGATGCGTGGAGTTCCAGTGAAGATCGTGCACCCAGACGGGAGCCAGGACGAGCGTGAAGAACTCGAGCGCGCGCTGCAAGAGCACAATATCCCGCTTGACGACGTCGAGGTGCACTACGGCGCACCCGCGAATGCCGATGAATGGGTCGAGCGAGTTGGCGACGCCGAGCTCGTGATGCTGGGATGGAGCCTGCCAGATGCTGCCCTCGAGCGCTTCCCGGCGGTGCGAGGGATCGTCTTCCTGGGCACGGGCGCTGCCGATCATGTCAACTTGGCGCTCGCACACCGGCTCGGCATCGAAGTGCGCACCGTGACCGGCTATGGCGACGACTCCGTCGCGGAGCACGCGCTCGCGCTGCTGCTGGCCATGGCCCGCCGGATCCCTGAGCACGATGCGCAGGTACGCGAGGGCGAGTGGGGACAGTTCGCTGGCACGATGCTGCGCGGCAAGACCGCCGGTGTCGTCGGCCTGGGCGGCATCGGCCGTCGGTTCGCGCAGCTCGCGGCCGGAATCGGGATGGATGTGATCGGCTGGAATCGCAGCGCGGAGCAGGGCGAGCGCATCCACGACAGCGGTATCCCGCTGGTGCCGCTCGATGCGCTGTGCAAGCGCGCCGACGTCGTGTCGCTGCACCTCGCGCTCAACGCAGACACCGAGGGCATCATCTCGGCTGAGCGCATCGACGCGATGGCAGCGGGAACGATCCTCGTGAACACCGCACGCGGAGGCGTCGTCGACGAGGCCGCTGTGCGACGCCGCACCGATGCGGGGGAGCTGCGCTACGCAGCTGACGTCTTCGATCCGGAGCCCTTGCCCGCGGATTCGCCCCAACGGCAGTCGCCGAATACGGTGCTCACACCGCACGTGGGCTTCTTCACACCCGAAGCTACCCTCGAGCTGTACCGGGGCGCGTGCGCGCACATCGCGACGCTGCTCGCGAAGGCAGCGTGATGACGATGCGCGCTGGCCACCTGCTGATCGAGAGCCTGCACGAGCAGGGCCTGACCCACTACACGTGCGTGCCGGGCGAGAGCTTCCTCCCGGCGCTTGACGCCATGCCCGATTATCCAGGCAGCGACCTCACCGTGTGCCGCCACGAATCGCCTGCCGGGCACATGGCCGAGGCGCACGGCAAGCTGACGGGGATGCCCGGGGTGTGCTTCGTCACACGTGGGCCGGGGGCGATGCATGCATCTATCGCGGTGCACACGGCCGATCAGGATGCGACGCCGCTGCTGCTCTTCATCGGCCAGATCGATGCCAAGGATCGCGGGCGCGGAGCCTTCCAGGAATTCGACTCGCACCAGGTCTTCTCGTCGATGGCGAAGTGGGTCGTGACCATCGACCGCGCCGAGCGTATCCCGGAGACGATTGCGCGCGCCGTGCGCATCGCGACGACCGGCCGACCTGGCCCGGTGGTGATCGAGCTGCCCGAGAACATGCTGTACGACGAGATCGAAGCCCAGCAGGCCCGCCCTGTCGCTCAGGTCGAGCGCGAGCGCATCGATGGGCTGGCCGAGCAGCTGGCGGACGAACTCGCAGCCGCGCAGCGACCGCTCGTCGTGCTCGGCCGTGGCGGTTGGGGCAGCGAGCAGCACGCCGCGATCGCTCGCTTCGCCGAGCGCAACGCGCTGCCTGTCGTCGCCGCCTGGCGCAGCCAGGACCTGATGGACAACGACTCCTGCTCGTATGTCGGCCACCTGAGCCTGTCCGTAGAGCCCGAACTGGTCTCCCTGGTGGAGGAATCGGACCTCATTATCGGGATCGGGGGCCACTTCGGCGATGTTGATACCCGTGGCTACCAGCTGCTGCAGCCCGCAGAGGGTCGCAGGGTCGTGCACATCGCCCGAGCAGAAGTCGATCTCGATCGCTATGTGCACGCCGACATCGCCGTCGTCGCGAGCTCTGGTGAAGCGCTGCGCAGCATCGACGGTCTCGTGGTCGACTCCGAGCGCTGGCAGGGCCGCACGGCAGCAGCGCACGAGGACTACCTGCTTCGCCGCACGCCAGCGGCTGGCGACCTGCTAGGCAACGCGATCGCCTGGCTCACCGATCGGGCGCCAGCCGGCTCCGTGATCGCGAACGGTGCCGGCAACTACGCCGTGTGGCTGCACCGGTACTATCGCTACAGCACCTATGGCACGCAACTCGCCCCCGCGAACGGAGCGATGAGCTACGGGCTACCTGCAGGCATTGCGGCTGCGACGCTCGATCCGGAAAAGCCCACGTTCGTGTTCGGAGGCGACGGGTGCTTCGCGATGAGCAGCATGGAACTTGCGACGGTTGCCGCGCGACAGCTGCCTGTCATCTCCATCGTCGTGAACAACGAGGCCTATGGGACGATCCGGATGCACCAGGAGCGGGAGTTTCCGGGCCGCGTGAGCGGCACGAGCCTCGTCAATCCTGACTTCGCGGCACTTGCACGGGCGCACGGCATCGCCGGCCACACCGTGACCGACCTCGAAGGATTCATGAGCGCAATCGAGACGGCACTTGCGTCAGGGGGGCCATCGCTCATCGAGATGCAGACCGACGTCCGCCGTATCTCGCCGACGACACGCATCATCGAGGGCGGGCTCGCAGCGGACGACAGTCGCTGAACGAACTCGGTGCGCTACTGATCGTTCAGCGATCGGTAGCGCACCGCGTCTCGTGGCGAGTGCTGACTGATCAGAGAGCGTCGAGGACGCTGCGTGCGACGTCCACTGCCATGCGCTGGACGGCTTCCTCGGTCATGGCTGCGAGGTGCGGCGTCGCGATGATGCGCGGCTCGTGAAGAATTGCGTCGTCAGCTGCAGGCGGCTCCTGCTCGTACACGTCGACCGCGGCCCCCAGCAGGTTGCCAGAGCGCACTGCGGCAATCAGCGCATCATGGTCGACGAGGCCGCCTCGGGCGGCGTTGATCAGGACTGCGCCCTCGGGCAGCAGGGCGATGCGCCGGGCATCGACAATGCCCCGAGTCGCATCGCCGCCAGGCAGGTGGAGACTCAGGATATCGGAGCGCGACATCACGTCATCGAGCGATTCCAACGCCGTGATCTGCGCCGCGGCCAACACCGCGGGGTCAGCGAACGGGTCGTAGGCGATCACCATCAGGCCCAGCGCCTGGACGCGGCGCGCGACCGCGCGGCCGATCGCGCCGGCGCCGACCAATCCGAGCGTCGAACCCTGCAGTTCGCGCCCGAGCAACCCGGCGCGCTGCACTTGGCCAGGCAACGAGCTGGGCTGCTGGAGCGCACCGCCGGCGAGTGAACCGCGCCCTTCGTCGAAGCGACGGAAGAGACTGAACGCCGCAGCCACCACGTACTCTGCCACCGACTCGGTGTTCGAATGAGGAGTGTTGACGACCACGATGCCACGGCGACGTGCTGCCTCGAGGTCGATGTTGTCGAGCCCAGCACCGTGCCGACCGACGACCCGCAGTCGAGGCGCCAGGTCGAGCAGGGCTGCATCGACTCGCGTCGAGCGCACGATCAGCGCGTCTGCGTTGGTCAGAGCTGTTGCCATGCGCGCGTCTCCGGGGCCATTTAGCACGACGACGTCGACGCCGCTGTCGCGCAAGAGTCGCTCGCCGTCTGCGTGGATGCTCTCCTGCAGCACGACGCGAGCCGTG
Organism: Agrococcus sp. Ld7; assembly: GCF_045064095.1. Classification (NCBI taxonomy): domain Bacteria; kingdom Bacillati; phylum Actinomycetota; class Actinomycetes; order Micrococcales; family Microbacteriaceae; genus Agrococcus; species Agrococcus sp. Ld7. The sequence continues at coordinate 79,465 of NZ_JBISGY010000023.1, forward strand.
GCGCTGGCGCTCATGCCTCGCCAGCGTACGTGTAGACCGTTGACGAGGTCGTGAAGAAGTCACGCGCCGCAGTGCCCTGCTCCCGGCTGCCGTAGCTCGACGCCTTGTTGCCGCCGAACGGCACGTGCAGATCGGTGCCGGCGGGGGAGCGGTTGACCGCCAGGATGCCCGCACGGCACCGTGCCGAGAAGTCACGAGCGCGCGCGAGCGAGCCTGTGATGATGCTCGCAGAGAGGCCGTACTCGACGGCATCGGCTAGACGGAGGGCCTCCGCGTAGTCGTGCACGCGAATGACGGTGGCGACAGGCCCAAAGACCTCTTCCTGATTGATGCGCCAGTGATTCTCGGTGTGCGTGAACAAGGTCGGCTGGAGGTAGTATCCGGGCGTCTCTGCCTCGACCCGCTCCCCGCCGAACGCAAGCTGACCGCCCTCGGAGCGGGCGATCTCGATGTACTCGAGATCCTGCTCGAGCTGCGATTCGCTCACCACCGGGCCCATGGTCGTGCCAGCCGCGCGTGCGTCGCCGACCGTCAGACCGCGCATCCGCTGCACCAGGGCCTCGACGAACTGATCGTGCACGGCATCGTGCACGATCAGCCGGCTGGACGCGGTGCATCGCTGCCCGGTGCTACCGAACGCGCCGTCCATGGCTGCGTCGACCGCGATCTTGAGATCGGCGTCGTCCATGACGATGAGCGGGTTCTTGCCGCCAAGCTCGAGCTGGACCTTCTTCATGCCGTGGGCGATGGCCGCCGCTGCAACCGTGCGACCGACTGCCGACGATCCGGTGAACGTGATGGCCTGCACGTCGGGCGACTCGCAGAGCCTGACGCCGATCTCGCGCCCGGCACCCATGACGAAGTTGAACACGCCGTCAGGGCATCCGCTGCCATGGATGATCTCAGCCATCAACCAGCTCGTGCCGGGGGTGAGCTCCGCCGGCTTCAGAACGACCGTGTTGCCGTACGCGAGCGCCGGTGCTGTCTTCCATGCAGGGATCGCGATCGGAAAGTTCCAGGGGGTGATGATGCCGACAACACCGACAGGGCGGTGCACCGTCTCGATCGTCGCAGGTGATGACAGGCTCGCGTAGACGGATCCGCGGGCGCTCAAGACCTCGCCCGCGTAGTAGGCGAACGTCGCCGCTGCGCGTCGGACCTCGCCAACCGACTCAGCAAGCGTCTTTCCCTCTTCTCGCGCAAGCATGTCGGCCAAGTCGCCCTCGCGGGCGGTGATGCCAGCGCTGATCCGATGCAGCACGGCCGCGCGCTCGGCGATCGGCGTCGCTGCCCAGCCGGGGAACGCCCGGGCAGCCGCCTCGATCGCGGCATCTGCCTCGGCTGCGCCCCCCTTGGCGTACAGGCCGACCAGGTCACCAGTGTTTGAGGGGTTCCGGTTCTCGGTATATGAAGTTCCACCGACGAGTGAGCCGTCGATGTAGTGGTCGTACCGGGGTGCTGCCGAGCTCATGATGCTCCTTCATGCGTGCGCGGTGCGTGCCCGCCATTGTGCTGGGCACGCACCGCGCTGCGGGTGTGGATGGGTGGGTGTTAGCCCTGCGCGGCCTCGCGCACCTGCTGGTAGAGCTCTTCGTTGCCCTCGTAGAACGGTGCGGTGCGCTCGCGGTAGGCATCCGAGTCAGCTTCGTGGAACTCCACGCCCGACTCTTCCTCCATCAGCGCCATGGTCGACTCGATCTCGGCTGCGTACTGCTCCTGAGCTCGCTCGCCGCCGGCGATGAACTCCTCAGAGATGATCTGCTGCTGCTCTTCGGTGAGCGACTGCCACAGGGCCTCGCTGATGCCGTAGCCGATCAGCGTCTGGAAGTGACCGGTAAGCGTGACGTGCGTGGCGACTTCCTGCCAGCGCTGTGGGTATGTGCCGTTGATCGGGCCCTCCGCTGCGTCGACGACGCCCTGCTCGAGAGCGCTGTAGGTCTCGGTGTTCGCGACCTCTGTCGGCACAGCGCCGAGCAGGTCGAACGTCGTGAGCCACGTGTCGATCGGAGGTGTGCGCAGCTTGATGCCAGCGAGGTCGTCCGGGTGGGGGACCGGCTGGTTGGCGAAGATGTGGCGCGGGCCGTCCGTCCAGCCGAGCGACAGGACGCGGATGCCCTGCTCAGCAGCGACCTGGTCGCTCATCTCTGCGAAGAACTCGGAGCCGAGGAAATTGTTGACCTCGTCGTTGCCGTCGAACAGGAAGGGGCCACCCAGCAGGCTGAAGTCGGTAGCGCCCATCTGCCCGATCGTCCCGGCATCCATGTAGGCGATGAGGTCTTCGCCGTTCGCGACCTGCTCAGCGGTGTCACCGGTGGTGCCGATCTGGCCGGAGGGGAAGACCTCCATCACCAGCTCGCCGTTGGTGCGCTCCTGAATCGCCGCGGCGACCTCTTCGACGATCTGGCCGTCGATGCTGGTCGGCGGGTTGACGTGCGAGATGCGGATGGTGCGGGTCTCGCCGCTGCCCTGCTCGTCACCGTTGGCGTCTGGGTTGTTGCCGCCCGACGTGCTGCAGCCGGTCAAGAGCAGGCCGGCCGTCGCGATGAGCGCGGTTCCTACCAGGAGATGCTTCTTCTTCATGGCCAATGTCCTTACGGTCTTCGGACGCGCGGCACTCCGATGGGCTCGCGCGTTGATAACGATATCATTGCGACCATGCGCTTCGCGTAACGGAATTGCAACGGTGTGTCAGTGGCGCTCAGTCAGCGCCAGAAGATCAGCTGGTGAGGACGGAGATCACTGCGAACGAGCCGCTGCCGTGCACGACCGGAGCGTCGCCGTCGAGGATGAACGCACCGGCGCCGCGGCGCAGCGCAAGCCGTTCGTCACTCGAGACCAGTTCGCAGTCATCGGCGAGCGCGATGAGGATCTTCGGTCCGGATGCTGGCACCTGCGAGCCCCCGGCATTGCCCTCGTGCACCTCAACGCGGAACTCCTCGACACCGGCGCTCGCCGACGCGGCGTGCGGCCTGCTGAGCAGTGCGGGCGTTGTGATGAGGTTCGCGATCGACTCGCCGACGTCGACGCGCTTCGGTGTGAGGCCGAGTCGGAAGACGTTGTCTGAGTTCGCCATCACCTCGAGTGCCAACCCGGAGAGATAGGCGTGCGGCACACCCGAGCGCACCATCACCGACTCGCCCGGCGTGAGTCGCACGCGCTCCAGCATCAGGCTGACCAATGCCCCGGCGTCGCCCGGATACTGCTGCTCCAGCTCGAGCAGCGTCGCCGCTGGCTCTGAGCCTTCCGCCGCCAAGCGAGTCGCGACGACGACGGCTTCCGCGACGTCCTCTGCAGAAGCAGTGGCGAGGATCTCGACTGCCTTCCGCAGGGCAGCTTCGTCGCCAGGCTGGAGCGCTTCGAGTGCCGCCTGCGTTGGTGCGAGCCCGAAGGGGGCCAGCGTGCGCGCGAGGTCTTCGAGCGAACGCAGGCCAACGAGGCCTTCGAAGTCCGTGAGCGCCAAGATCATCTCCGGCTTGTGATTGCGGTCGACGAAGCGGCGCTCAGCGGCGGGCACATCGGCATCCTCGGCGAACCCTTCCGCCGCGCGCGCGGCGCTCGGATGCACCTGCAGCGAGACCGCCCTCCCCGGTGCCAACAGCTTGACGAGGAAGGGAAGCTCGCCGTTGAAGCGCTGGGCAACAGAAGCGCCGAGCGCGCTGATTGGGTCTTCAGCGATGAGTGCCGAGAGCGTGCGCCCGTCGGCCAGCGTTGATGAGCCCGCCGGGTGCGAGCCGAACCAGATCTCGGCGAGCGGGTGCGCGGCGTCACCGACGCCGGCAAATTCCTGGATCGCACGTGTGGATCCCCATGCATACGGCTGCTGGGCCGGCACCAACGCGAACATCGTGCTCCTATCCAAATGACGCGATCTCTGTGAGCCGCTGCGGCCATCCGCCCACGTGCTGGCAGGCATGCGAGCCTCGTGCAACGCCTGCAGCCAGTGCACCCTCGACGTTCTCTCCGCCAAGCGTGGCTGCGATGAATCCTGCCATGAACGCGTCGCCAGCGCCCGTCGTGTCGACAACGCTCACCGGCTGGGGCTTCGCCCGCCACCGCTGCGAGCCCTGGCCGGCGATTGCGCCTTCCGAGCCCAGCGTCGCGACGGCTGTACGAGCGCCATCCCCCAGCAGCTCGAGCACGATGGTCTCGGCGACATCGGCGTCTTCGCCAGCAGAGGCGAATGCGACCGTGAGGCTGTGCCATTCGGGGCTGACGCTGCAGTCTTGGCTGACACGCACGGGCGATGCAGCTTCGATCGCAGCACCGAGTTCGCGCGAGCGCGGCAGCATGCCGACGTGCACCCAGCGACTCGCGGCGATCGCCTCGATCGCGTCGTCGGTCGGGAAGTACGCAGCGGTGACCCCGAAGTCTTCGGAGTCGAATCTCCTGTCGCCCTCTGCCGTGCGGCTGATCGTCGTCAGCGCGGTGCTGCCGGGCATCGTGACGAGGCCGTCGAGCACGACACCGCGCGCTGCTGCGGCATCGGCGACGGCGCTGGCGTTCTCATCGTCGCCCACTGCGCCGAAGTAGCCGACGCGCAGACCCATCATTGCCAGCTGTACAGCGACGTTCAGCGCGTTGCCGCCGATCAAGTCGCCGATCTCGGGTTCGTCGAGGAATCGGTCGAGGGTGTTGTCGCCCACCACGGCGACGTCGAGCGGTTGCGAGGTCATCTTTGAACTCCGTCGTCTTGCGCAGGTCGCTGCCTGCAGGGTCACCGGCGCTCTCACTCTGACACGCCACGGTTGGTCTCGGCGCCGAAGGGCAGGGCCGGTGACGACCCTGCCCTTCGATGCATGCGGAGGCTAGAAGTTGCCCTTCTTGTAATAGCGGCGCGTGGTGAGTGGGTGGTCACGCACAACCTGCAGGTGCATGCTCAGCCGCTCGAACGCTGCCGCGATGACGGCCGGGGCGATCAGAGCGCGCACGTCGTCGGAGATCGCTGCGAGCTCGAAGTCCTTCGTGTCGAACACGCGCAGCTTCTTGGTGACGGTGGTCGCGAAGCGCTCCACGCGGTCTGCCAGCGGTCGCTGCTCGTCCTCGCCCTTGATGAGCCAGACGCTCGTGTCTTCTTCAAGAAGCTCGAGCGTGCCGTGGAAGAAGTCGGATGCGTGCACCGGACGAGTCCAGATCCACTGCATCTCTTCCAGGATGCACATTGCGTAGTACCAGCCCTCGTACCAGGTGTTGCCAGCACCGGTCACGATGTGGTGCTGCTCATCCTTGATCTCGGCGGCGAAGGCCTCGGCGCGAGGCTCGAAGGTGCGCTTGACCTCGACGAGCTGGGCCGGCAGCGTCTGTAGCTCGGCGATGATGTGGTCGTAGTCGTCGATCTCGCCGCGGACGTCCATGATCGCGAGCGCGATGAGCAGCGACTGCAGGTAGAAGTTCTCGCTCGAGGTGTCGTCGGCGCAGAAGTTGGTGAAGTTGATGTCGGCCTGCTCAGCGAGCGGCGTGTCAGCCTTTGCGGTCAGCGTGAGCACGCGGGCGCCCTTGGCGCGCACGAACTCGAGTGCGGCGAGCGCTTCCTTGGTTGTGCCGGAGACGGTCGGGAAGATGACCAGCGACTTGGGGCCGAGGTGCTTGCTGTCTGAGTTGACGAGCTCTGCTGCCATCTCGACAAAGGTCGGGAAGGTCGAGCGGGTCTGCAGCAGCCGCGCTGCGGGCTGCATCAAGAAGTTCACACCGCCAGCGCCGGCGAAGAAGATGTTCTCCAGCCCATTCGCGAGTTCGGTCTCAATGGCACTGCGGATTCCGGCGGCGTGCTGCACTGCCCCGCCCTGGATACCGAGGTACCGCTCTTCGTCAAAGTTCAGCATGTCGCATTCCATCCTTCATCAGCGTGCTCGTCGAGCATCATGTCGGACAAGTGTAACAGGACGTCTGGCAAGTGCGGAGATGCTGGTGATCCGCGGTGCTTGGTACGGTCAAGCGACACGCCGGAAGCTGCGATGCAGTTCAAACCAAGGAGACACCCTGTCCAGGACCACGCCGACGGCTCGAGCCAGCCGGGGAAGCATGGTGCTCCGCGTCTACGACCAGATCCTCGCGCTCATCGCCGACCTGGGTTTGAAGCCCGGGGATCGACTGACTGCCGAGACCGAATTGGCTGAAGTCTTCGGTGTCTCGCGCTCGACCGTCAGAGAGGCGCTTCGACTCCTCGAGCAGGAAGGCGTCGTGCACGCCAAGCAGGGGCAGGGCCGATTCGTGTCGGCGTCTGGCTCGTTGCGACTTGAGCGCCCGATGACGAAGTACGAGAGCATCACCGAGGTGCTGACTGCCCGCGGTTACGCCGTCACGAGTGCGGTGCTCGACGTGCGTGTTGCTGCAGCGGATGCTCGTGAGGCCGACGCACTCGGCCTCACTGCGGGCGACGAAGTCATCCGTCTGCTGAGAATCCGTTACGGCAATGACGAGCCGCTCGTGGTCAGCGAGAACACCTTGCCGCATGCGGCGATGCCCGGTCCTATAGAGCACCGCGACTGGAGCGGCTCGCTCACGCTCGCGCTTGCGGGTCACGGTCACCTTGTCAACGCATCCATCGCAACCATCTCGGCTGTCGAGCTGCCCGAGATCTGGCAGAGTCGCTACCACCTTGAGGGACTGGGCCCGTGGCTGCTCGTCTCTGAGGTCGGCATGACTCGCACCGGCGACCACGTCTTGCTGGCGTCGGACTATCACCGAGGGGCCGAGATCTCCTTCAGCGTGCTCCGACACCGCTGACATCTCACTCGCGCCGCTCGAGGGCTTGGCCTTCGAGCGGGCTTTGTCGTGCCCGGATGCTGGCGCACTTTGGAGCGGGTCGACCCAGGCAGGTCTGACTACCGCCCCTTGATGTAGGGCATTCATGGTGTAGTGTCTGACAACATCCGACCTCACTGGGGGGATCGGGCCAAGCAAAGGAGCTTGACTATGAAGCACAAGAAGGTTTCAGCCCTCCTCGCAGTAGCGACCGTTGCACTCACCGCCGGCTGCGCCGCCGGAACGAGCCCAGAAGGCGAACCCGCCGACACGCAGGGCGCCGCGGCAGACATGCCGAGGATCGCGTTCATCCCCGGCATCTCCTCTGACCCGTTCTTCGTCGCGATGGAGATCGCAGCGCAAGAGCAAGCTGAGGAACTCGGGTTCGAGCTCGTCTATCAAGGCAGCTCGAGCGACTATTCGCCGCAGTCGCAATTGCCGTTCGTCGAGAGCGCGCTCGCAGACGACATCGATGCGCTGATCATCGCCCCGACGGACGGCGACGCATTGCAGGCATCGGTGCAGCGCGCAGTCGCCCAGGGCATCCCCGTCATCACGGTCGACACGACCGTCACCGATCGGTCTGAGCTCGTCTCACATGTCACCGGCGACAACGAAGACGGTGGCCGACAGGCAGCGATCGCAATGGCAGAGCTCGTCGGCGGCGAGGGCCAGGTCTTCGTCATCTCGGGTGCGCCCACGATCACGACCGACACGCAGCGTGTCGAAGGCTTCGTCAACGAGATCGAGGCGAACCACCCCGATATCGAGATCGTCGGCATTGAATATGCCTACAGCCAGCCGTCAGAAGCGACGACGAAGATCAACGCGGCGCTGCTGAACTACCCAGACCTCGCTGGCGTGTTCGCGGTCGAGGGCAACAGTGGCGTCGGTGCGGTCGCGGCACTGCGAAACGCGGATGCCATCGGCGACGTAGCGCTCATCGGTTACGACGCCTACTCGAACCAGGTTGCCGAGCTCGAAGAGGGCCTCTACAGCGCCCTCATCGCCCAGGATCCTGCCGAAGAGGCGCGCATCGCCATCGGGTTCGCGCTCGCGGCCATCGAAGGCCGAGATGGCGACATCGAATCTGAGGTCATCATTCCGAACGTGGTGATGACAGCCGAGAACCTCGCTGAGACGCGCCAATACCAGTACGCCGAAAAATAACCGAAGAAGTCTGCAGGTTGAACGACACCAACCACGAAGGACGTAGCACTATGCGCACGAAGAAGTACCAGAAGCAGGTCATCGCAGTCGGCATCACCGCTATCACAGGGCTGGTGCTCGGTGGCTGCGCAAGCAGCGGGCCGACGACCGAAACGGATGCCGGTCAGGGCGAGGCAGCAGACCCCATCCGCGTCGCTTTCATTCCGGGGATCTCGTCGGATCCGTTCTTCAGAGCCATGGAGATCGCGGCCACCGCTGAAGCAGCAGAACTCGGCATCGAGCTCATCTGGCAGGGCGCATCGGACGCGTACTCTCCGCAGGCTCAGCTGCCGTTCGTCGACGCAGCATTGGCCGACGACATCGATGCGCTGGTGCTCGTGCCGACGGATGCTGACGCGTTGCAGCCGAGCGTTGCGCGGGCCACCAGCCTGGGAATCCCCGTGATCACGGTCGATACAACGGTGACCGACAGGTCTGAGCTCGTCGCGCACATCACGGGCGACAACGTCGATGGTGGCTCGCGCGCGGCCGAAGAGCTGAGCACGCAGACCGGGGGAGAGGGCACCGTGCTCGTCATCTCGGCATCGCCGACGAACACGACGGGCACGCAGCGGGTCGAAGGCTTCGAAACGACGCTCGCGAGCGACCATCCGGGGCTTGAGATGCTGCCGGTGCAGTTCGCCTACAGTCAGCCATCTGAAGCAACGACGATCTTGAACACGACGCTGCTCGAACACCCCGATCTCGCCGGCGTCTTCGCTGTCGACGGCACGTCATGCACCGGTGCGATCGCAGCGCTCAACAACGCCAACATGGTGGGCGAAGTCTCGCTCATCTGCTACGACGCGTATGCGGCGCAGGTCGCTGAACTCGAGGCAGGATCGATCTCCGGCCTCATCGCACAGGACCCGGCGCAGGAAGCACGCCTTGCGCTGCAGTATGCACTGGCGGTTGTCACTGGCGAGGGTGCGGATGCGATCGAGTCAGAGGTTGTCATCCCCAACGTGGTCATGAATCTCGCCAACCTCGCCGAGACTCGCGAGTACGAGTACGCGGAGTGAATCAGGTGAACACGACGACGAAGGATTCGCCGACCGTCGAATCCAGCCCGCTCAGGGAGCGGCGTGGTGGCCGATGGATAGAGCTCGCCACGCGGCAGGAGACGCTGCTGATCCTGGTCTTCGCGATCATGGTGACCGTCTTCTCAATCCTGAACCCGCGCTATTTCTCCACGGCCAGTTTCGGCAACATCATGCAGGATTTCGCTCCTGTGATGCTGATGGCCATCGCGCAGACGTTCGTGATCATCACGGGCGGCATCGACCTCTCAGTTGGTGCCGTCCTCGGGCTCTCCGGAGTCTCCGCAGCCTTGACGATTCGCGCAACGACGGCGAACGGCGTCGACCCGGGTCTGAGCATCGCGGCCGGCATCGGCACGGCGCTGCTCGTCGGCGTGCTCGTCGGTGTGATCAACGGCTTGCTCGTGACACGCGTGAATCTCGCACCCTTCATCGCGACACTCGCCACGATGGGCGCCTGCATGGGCACGACCCTCGTGGTCACCGGGGGCGTGCAGATCGCAGGTGCCCCCGCTGAAGTCGTGCACATCGGCAACACCCGGTACCTCGACATCTTCACGGCACCGCTCTTCGTCGCGCTCGTGATTCTTGTCGTGGCTGCGATCGTGCTGTCGAAGACGCGCTTCGGCCGCCACACCTACGCCATCGGCTCGAACGTCTTCGCCGCACGCGTCGCGGGCATCAACGTGAAGCGGCACCTCATGAAGGTGTACGTGCTCGGCGGCGTGCTCGCCTCGATCGCTGGCCTGTTCGTCTACTTCCGACTCGGATCGGGTTCTCCCGCCTCTGGGCGTGGAGGAGAGTTGCAGGCGATCGCTGCTGCAGTCATCGGTGGGGTCAGTCTCATGGGCGGTCTTGGCCGTGTCACCGGCGCGGCGCTCGGCGCGCTCATCACGGCAAGCGTGCTCAGCGGGCTCATTCTGATCGGCGTCGAGCCGAATGCGCAGCAGATCGTCGTCGGTGCCCTCATCGCCGTCGCTGTCGCCGTGCAGGGCATCGGCCGCTCGAACGCAGGAAGCTAGGGAGAGAGCAATGACCGCACAGCAGCCTGTATACGAAGCACGCGGCATCAGCAAGCGCTACGGCAACGTGATCGCGCTCGACAACGTCGACTTCTCGGTCGCAGCGGGGGAAGTGGTCGGCCTCGTCGGCGACAACGGCGCGGGAAAGTCGACCCTCGTGAAGGCACTCTCAGGTGCCCACCGCCCCAATTCTGGCGAACTCTACCTCGACGGCGAGAAGGTCGAATGGCGCTCGCCTCACGAGGCGCTCGAGGCCGGCATCGAGACCCTGTATCAGGATTCCTCGCTCGCGCCCGACCTCTCGGTCAGCGCGAACATGTTCCTCGGTCGTGAGCAGGTCGTGCCAGGGTTCTGGGGCAAGCTCGGCTTCCTGGCGAACAAGCGCATGGATGAGGTGGCGAGCCAAGAACTGGAGAACGTCGGCATCGCGGTGCCGTCATCGACACGCTCGATCTCGAAGCTCTCCGGTGGTCAGCGCCAGGCCGTCGCCATCGGGCGTGCGGTCAGCTGGGCGAACAAGGTCATCATTCTCGATGAGCCGACGAACCACCTTGGTGCGCGCCAATCCTCAGAGGTCTTGCATGTCGTCAAGGCAGCGCGTGAGCGAGGCCTTGCCGTCATCTTCATCTCGCACACGCTTCCGCACGTGCTGGAAGTGACCGATCGCATCGTCGTGCTACGACTCGGCAAGGTGTCGGTCGAGGCGCCAACGAGCGAATTCACGCCTGACTCGCTGGTCAAGGCGATCACAGGGCTCAGCGGAGCCGCATGACCGGGATGTCAACCGAGCCAGATGCTGATCTGCTCGCTCGTCTCGATCGTGCCGTCGCCGAGCACGCCGAATCGGCTGAGACGCTCCTGGTCGACCTCATCGCGATCTCGAGCGTCAATCCCTTGCAGCCCGGAGTCAACGCCGAAGAGCACCTGGGCGGCGAGTCTGCTGCGAATGCGCTCCTCGCCGAGTGGATGTCTGGCGCGGGCGCCGAGAATCACACCGTGACGGGCGACCGCGGCCGCGATAATCTCGTTGCTGTGCTGCCTGGCTCTGGGGGAGGGCGCTCGCTCGCGGTCAACGCCCACATCGACACGGTCGCTGCACAAGACGGGTGGCAGACCGACCCATGGACCGCCGTGCGCACAGGCGACCGAATCTACGGCCTCGGCACGACAGATATGAAGGCAGCGCATGCTGCGACGTGGCTCGCGTTCCGTGCGCTCTCGCAGGCCGGCGTGCAGCTCGCTGGCGATCTCCATCTGCACTCGGTGATCGGCGAAGAGACCATGAGCCATGAGCTGGGTACCACCGCGGTGCTCGACGCTGGATTCGCACCAGATGCCGCATTGATTCCCGAGCCGACGTCGCACGACGACGGTGCGCTGCAGGTTGCAAACACCGCCGCAGGCAACTACCTGTTCTCGATGACGGTGCGTGGAAAGTCGACGCATTGGGCTTCGCGCAACCTCGCCATCAGGGCCGGTGGCGGGGGCGATACAGTGGGCGTCAACGCGATCGACAAGGCCGTCTACATCTACTCGGCGATGCGTCAGCTCGAAGAGCAGTGGGCATTCACGAAGCGCCATCCGCAATTCGCGCCGGGCGCGTTCATCATCCACCCTGGTGTGCTGCATGCGGATGTCGGCTTCCCGGCTGCGCCATATTTCCCTGACCGCGCGCGCTTCGACTACCTGCTCTCCTTTCCTCCAGGTGACACCTCGGAGGCCATCCGGGCAGAGGTCGAAGGGCACATCAACGCGGCCGCAGCGCTCGACCCGTGGCTTGCCGAGCATCCGGTCGAGTTCGAATGGATCGACACCTGGCCGCCCGCCTACACCGACCCGCAGAGCGACTTCAGTCGCGCGGTGATGGCCGCGCGCAATGACGTGGCGGCAGGCTTCGGGGCGCCCGCCATGGATGCCCCGCGGCCCAACGGCGCACAGTCGGATGCGTCGTTCTATGAGGCGCGGGGTGTGCCCGCGATCGTGTGCGGCCCTGGCAACCTGCAATCTGCACACGCTGCGAACGAGTTCGTCGACCGAAGGCTGATTTCGGCAACTGCGCGCATGATCCTGCGAACAGCACTCGGGTGGAGCACGTGACGAGCGAGTCGGCCCCCACGGCATCGGTGATGGATGCATCTGGCGCGGCGACTTTGCCCTATGAGGCGGTCATCTTCGACTGCGACGGGGTGCTCGTCGACAGCGAAGAGCTGGCAATGGAGGTCTCGCACCGACTGCTCGCCGAGCTCGGCCTGCACTACGATCCCGCAGAAATGCGGCGGCGCTTCGTCGGCTGCTCCAGTCGGTTCTTCCGCGAGACCGTAGAGGCAGATCTCGGGCGTCCGCTGCCGGAAGATTGGGATGCGCGCTCGGGCAGTGCAATGGCGGCGGCGCTGCGGCGGGACGTCGCCGCCATACCCGGAGTCGAAGCGGCACTGCGGTCCATCCGTCTGCCCGTCGCGGTGGCGTCGAACTCGGGGCACGAGCGCATCCGCCTGAGCCTCGACACGGTCGACCTGCTGGACAGGTTCGAACCAGCAATCGCGAGTGCGGAAGATGTCCCCGACGGCAAGCCCGCTCCCGACGTCTATCTGCACGCGGCCGCTCTGCTGGGCGCCGACCCCGCCCGGTGCATCGCGATTGATGACAGCCACTTCGGCGTGCGCGCGGCCTATAGCGCGGGAATGCGTGTGCTGGCCTTCGAGGGCGCTGGCGAGATCGCGGAGCTGCCGCGGTGCGACCGGGTGACGACGTTCCACGATATGCGAGAGCTACCGGCCTTGCTCGACGCTCTGCAGCGCGAAGTGCTGGGGAGTTCGATCCCCTGCGACGATGCGATCGGACAGACCCGCTGAACTTGAAGGCCGACGATCGCGAGGACCACCAGCACCGGGATCGAATGACCGAGGCCGAAGAGGACCGTGGCGCCCCAGGCGAGGAAGCCCTGGCAGCTTGCGACCAGGCCATCCCAGAAGCTGGGCGTGCCCGTGGGGCCCTCGACGGTGGTCAAGCGGATTCTGCACCTCGATGGTCGACATCGTCACCTACTCGTCGAGCGAGCGCTGCTGCGACCACCTCGATGGTCGACATCGCCACATGCTCGTCGAGCGAGCTGCTGCGAGAACAGGCTCTCGAGCTCGGAAGTGCGCTGCGCCAGCCGGCCTTGGCCTCCGGTAGCCAAGCTTGCGGTCAAAGCTGGAGAGGGATCTATCGCAAGTGCGACGGCTTGAGGTAATCGGTCGGACGGCGGCCCGCCTGAGCCTTGAGGTGCCCGAGGACCCTGAGGCCGAACGTGGGGGCGTCGGTATTAAGCAGGCGGTTCTGCAAGTCCACCCGCTCGCCGCGATCCGCGTTGTACTGCCGCGCTCCTTCGTCACTTGGCTGGTAGCACCGGGCAGGCCGTCGTCGACAAGGATGAAGAGTCATCAGAGTGATACACCGAGTACTGCAAGGAATCCGATCGCATGTTTGCAAATCCACGGTCGGCGGTGACAAAAATCTTGGCCTGGGAAGCAACTGCGGCCGCAAGTACGTGCCGATCGTGCGGATCGGTGCCGTTCCACCTGGTCGCCCCGTCGAGATCCGGCACGACCTCGTCGAGGTTCACGCGAGTTGCTTTGACGAGGCGCGTGACAGCTGCGCCGTTTGCCTTTGCATGGCGGCGTCGAAAGGTCCGTCCGGCCTCGATGAGCACGTCCGGGCTGCTATGGAGCGTGTACATGCCGTCTGTCGCGTTGCGCAGGAGAAACTGCCAGTCACGGAGCACGCGCGAGTAGAGGACGTTTGCGTCGACGAATACCGCTGCTCCACCCTTCGACGCTAGCTGTCAGTCGAGTTCGAGGTCCTCGGCCGCGCACTGCATCTCCTGAACGTCAGTCGACGCAGTTCGTTTCGTACGTCGCGCTGGTAAAGGACATCCTTGGTCAGCACCCGCGTGTGGGTGCCAACGTTGCGTGCACGAAGCGAGTCCCCCCGAACCAGCTTCATCAGGGTCGGTCGCGACGCCCCAAGGACATCTGCTGCAGCAGTCGTCGTCAGTTCGGTTGGAAGAGTCTGCACGTTCGTTCGACCTCCGCACGCGTCGCTTTCCAGCAGGCTCGTGAGGAACTGAGCGAGCTCTGGCGGGGCCGAAACGTCCTGGCCGTTGAACCTGTTCGTCACGGCATCCACGTCATGATCCGTGATCTGCCCAACGAAGTCGGAGGCTCGCCTCTGTAGCTCGTCGTCGATTATGAAGTTGCCGTTCGCGAGAGTCATCGTGGTCATGATTTGCGCTCGACCTGGTTGCCCATGCTCGATGCTAGACACGCTTCAGTTTCAAGTGAAATCCTCCCTCCGCAAGGTGTGGACGTTGTCGCCGATCTCGTTCGCGGACCGACCCACCGGTCAATGATCCGTGTGTCACTCCGCCGTGAGCGCTACGGCACGTTGATCGTGCTGCTCGTCGTCACCGGGTTCACGACTGTGGTGCCGTGCATCGGCTGAGGTCGGGCCAGCATCCATTTCCTGGTGCGGCGGATGATCAGGAGGGCGATGAGAGCGATGGCCGCGAGGATCACGAGCGCCGGGATCGACTGGCCGAGGCCGAAGAGGAACGTGGCGCCCCAGGCGAGGAAGCCCTGCCAGCCGGCGACCAGGCCATCCCAGAAGCTCGGCGTGCCGGTGGGACCCTCGACGGTGGTCGAGCGGATCTGCACCTCGATGGTCGACATCGCGACCTGCTCCTCGAGCGAGCGCTGCTGCGACAGCAGGCTCTCGAGCTCGGAGGTGCGCTGCGTCAGCTGCGCCTCGACCTCGAGCAGTGTTTCTGTGTCGGCGGCCGTCGTCAGCAGCTCGGTGAGGCGCTCGACGGATGCGCGGGAGGCGTTCACCCGCACCTCGAGGTCGCGCACCTCGTTGGTGACGACCTGCTCGCCCATGTCGAGCGTCGTGACCTCGGCGAGCGCCCGCACCGCGTCGAGCATGCCGTCGACCTCGACGGCGGGCACCCGCACGGTGAGGGTCGCCCAGGCGGGCTCGAAGTCGGTCGAGGCGCCCTCTGCCCTGCGGTCGATCGCCCCGCGGCGTGCCTCGGCGGCGTCGGACACCGCATCCGCCACTCCGAGGGGATCGCCCGCGCGCATCGCGACGCTGCCGGAGATGATGACTGCGCGATCCTCGTCGGCGGCCGCCTGGGGCTGCCCGCCGCCGGAGGCGCCGGTGTCGCCGCCGTCGCCGGACTCCTCCTGGGAGGGCATGCCGCCCCAGTCAGGGGCAGACCCGATGCCGGGCTCGGCGCCAGGCGACACGGTGCTGGCGCCCATGGCGCCGCAGCTGGTGAGGAACACGGTGCCGGCGATGACGATGCCGGCCATCGAGAGGAGTCTGCGGGTCATGCTTCCACTGTGCGCGCAAGGCCGCAGAAGCACAGCCCAACCTTTTCTGCGAGTTGGGCGTCAGCGGGCATGTGCGTAATTCGCACCCGCTCATCGGTAGGCTGAACGGGCTCAAGTGAGAGAGACTCAACATGATCCTTCGCCTTCTGGCCTCCGTAGCAGCGGGCGTCGTCGCCGCCGCATCTTTGCTGCTCGCGGCTCCTGTCGCATCGGCCGTTGAGTCAACGCCGCCGGTCGTCCACTGCTACGGCGCATCGACCTTCGCCAACCTCTGCGGAACTGAGTCGCCGTCGCCGTCGCCGCTGCAGCAGCATGTGCCAGACGGCGTGACCGTGGTGAACTACGCGGTCGGCAGTCATCGGTCGTTCGCCATCGCTACGAAGATGGGCGTGCACCGGCTATCGACTGGACGGTCGATCACGATTCCCGCGACCGGTGGGATCGAGATCGGCGTTCCCGCCGGGCTGCCGGTGCCGGTCGAGCGTTTCGACCGCCTCACCATGCGGTCGACGATCGCCGGCATCGAGGGAACGTTGCTGCGCGGCCATGGCGCTCAGTGGCGGTTCACGAGAGCGCAGGCTGGCAGGGCGCAGTCCGTCGCCGCCGGCACGCCCATCGTCTCGCTGGAGGTGCCGCAGGCCGGCGCCATCTCGATCATCAGCCCCGGCGTGAACAACCTGCTCGAGGTCGATCAAGTGATGCGCGACCTCGCCGCTATGGTCGCCGCCCACCGCGCTGCCTCCGACGCGCCCTACTGGGTGGCGACGGCGAATCCGGCCTGGGGAGGGTTCGACTCCTCGTACGGAGCTGCGCGGTTGCGAATCAACGAGGCGATCCGCGCGACCTACGGCGATCACGTCGCTCCCTACGGGGAGTACCTCCTCAACGGTGCGCTCGCAGACGCCGGCATCGTCCCCACCGCCACCGACCGTCGGCGCATCGCCAACGGCATGACCCCCGAGTCGTTCCAGCTCTCGGCGAAGGACTGGACGCACCACAACACCGCAGGACGCCAGATCGGCGCACGGTACCTCGCGCAATTCGTATCGGGGGAGATGACGACCGACCGCGCCTACGACCGCTTCAACGCAGACGCGAGCCTGTCGGTGACGTCACGCAACGACTCGATCGCAGTCTCGGGCTGGGCATTCGACGGCAGCGATGTGCACCAGCAGGTGTCCGTCGCGATCTCAGTCGACGGCACGCACCGAGCGACTGTGATCGCGAACCGATCGTCACCGAGCCCGACGGCAGACGACGTGCCCGGGGCGCACGGCTTCTCATGGACCACCGCCGCTTCCGACGGCGCTCACCGGGTGTGCGTCACGGCGCTCGGGATCTCGGCGGGCGAGGACTGCCAGCCGAGGTGCGCAGGGGTCACGGTCGAGCGGTACCCCGCACCCGGCAGGATCGCCGGCAGCGACCGGTATGCGACCGCGGCCGAGCCCTCGAGCCGGCACTACCCCGACGGAGCGAGCGAGGTCTACATCGCCAGCGGCCAGGTCTTCGCTGATGCGCCGAGCGCGGCGGCGGCGGCCGCGCACGTCGAGGCTCCGCTGCTCCTCACCCATCGGAGCGCGCTGCCGGCGGCAACGCTCGCCGAGCTGCGCCGCCTCGACCCGAGCTCCATCGTGCTCGTCGGCGGCACCCCCACTGTGTCGCAGGAGGTCGAGGAATCGCTCGAGCGGATCGCACCGACGGTCACGCGGATCGCGGGCGCCGACCGGTACGAGACGAGCGCCCTCATCGCAGAGCACGCATTCACGGGGGCGACGACAGCCATGGCTGCGACGGGACGGAACTTCGCCGATGCGCTCGCGGCGGGACCGGTCGCGGCGCTCCACGATGCACCGGTCGTCCTCGTCGACGGCCGCGGCAAGCCCGCGACCAGCACGCTGAGCGTGCTGCGCTCGCTCGGCGTCGAACACATCACCGTCGTCGGCGGTACCCCATCGGTGAGTGACGCCACCATGGCTGCGCTCAGTCAGCAGCGCACGAGCGATCGCTTCGCCGGGTCGACGCGCTACGAGACCGCGGCGCAGCTGAGCCACGCGTTCGGCGGCCCGACGAGGAGCATCTACGTCGCCTCGGGCTCCACATTCCCCGATGCGCTCGCGGCCTCTGCGGTCGCCGGCGCCGACGGCATCCCGTTGCTGCTCACGCCCGGCACGTGCATGCATGCAGCGGTGTTCGACGAGATCGAGCGCCTGGAGCACCCGAGGGTGACCCTGATAGGTGGCAAGCCGACGCTGTCGGTGGCAGTGGCGAGCTTCCGCCGCTGCGGATAGCGCGAATGTTGACGGTGGCCACAAGCGTTCATCGGTGATGAGCTCGGACTAAGCCCAACCGTTCGGGCGACGTGAGCATCAGGGCGGCGCCGTCAGCGTGCTGAGGCCGCGCCGTCCAGCAGTTGGTAGACGCGCGAGCGCGAGATGCCGAGCGCAGCGGCGGCGTCGTCGGCGCTGATGCCGCTGCGCCTGATGCGCGACAGTGCATCGCGTCGGAGCGCTGCGGCTGAGGCCGCTGCGGCGCGCGCGTCCGCTTCGCGCGCGGCCGCCTCCCGCCAATCGGCGACGACGTCAGGCGGCAACTCGACGTGTGTGACGAGCTCGAAGTCATCGGTGTCGGTGACCAGACGGATCAGGTCTCGCGTCATGGTCTCGACCTCGGCGAGTTTCAGCGCCTGCGTCACGTGGTCGAGTTCTCGCACAGTGACCGTCCACCAGCGGCCGTCTCTGGTGACGTCGGCGTGATAGGTAAGCATCCGCCTGCCTCACTTCCAGCTCTCGGGTACGTGGCCCACGATCTTTTCGATGCTCCGCAGTACCCCCGGGGAGATGCGGCTGTGCCTTGGCAACGGGATCGAGCGTGCCCCGGGCCTGCTCCACTTCTGGTGGCCGCCCGACTCGCTTGCGACCTCGTAGCCCTCGCTTCGGAGGAAGCGCTCCACCTCGCTGCGCTTGGCTTCCTTCATGAGCGTAATCTAGCCAGGGATAGACGATCAAGAGGAGCCTGGGGTGGACGCTGTGGATGCGGCGCGGCGGCACTCGAGGACCAGCGGCTTCGTCGACGGCCGCCCTGAGCGGCGGTGACGCTATTTCCGCGCCTTCGCCTCCGCCTTCGCGGCCTTCAGCGCCGCCTTCGCGGCGTCGCGCTCGGCGGCCGCCTCAGCCTTGGCCTCGATCGCGCGCAGCCGCTCGGCGGCCTTCGCCACCGCATCCGCTGCCTTCGCCTCGACCGCCCGCAGGTCGGCGCGCGCCTTCTCGACCAGTTTCGCCGCCTCGCGCACCTGCTTGTCCTGCAACACTCCAGGGGGCAGACGATCGAGCGGCTCATCCTCCTGGTCGCGCTCGACCCAGCGCTCGATGCCGTCGAAGAGGCGCGAGAGGCCGAAGCCAAAGCCGCTCGCGTCGTCCTCCTCGGTGGTCTCGAAGATGCCCGCGCGCACGGCGGGCGCGAGCAGCGGGAAGCGCTCGTCGGTGACGAGCTCGGGCAGCGCGCGCCGCACCTCGTCGTCGACGGCCGCGTCGCTCGACGCCTTCGAGTAGAGCGCGATGTAGCCCAGCAGCAGCCGCAGCGTCGGCAGCTTCATGCGGTCGGGCGCCGGCACATCCTCGAGCGCCGCGAGGCCCGCCTCGATGATCGCGAGCCGGTTGGGCGTCGTCGGAGTCGAGCTGGGCGGCAGGTCGGCCAGCCACGGGTGCGCGTCGTAGCTCGTGCGCACGAACATCGCCCACTCGCGTAGCCGCTCGCGCCAGGTGCTGCCGGCGCCCGGCACCGTCACCTCGCTCGCGGAGTCGAACATCAGCAGCAGCAGGTCATCCTTACCGGTGACGTATCGGTAGAGGCTCATAGGAGCGACGCCGAGGCGCGCTGCGAGCTTGCCCATGCTGACCGCGTCGAGGCCGTCGGCGTCGGCGAGCTCGATGGCCGCCTCGACGATGCGCTCGGTGGAGAGCTCGCGCTTGGGGCCGCGGTGCGGCATGGCGGCGACGCCCCACGTGAGTGCGTGCGCGTGGGGCAGGTCGGGGGTGTCGGCGTGGCCGGCCTCGGGTTCGGTCGTCACTGCGCGCTCATCCCTTGGCCGCCGCGCGGGCGGTCACTGTCGGTCATCCGGGTGGGTGCCGGTGCGTTCGCCGGTCTCGAGGTCCGCGATGCGCGCCATCTCGTCGTCGCTGAGGGTGAAGCCGTCGACGTCGAGGTTCTCGCGCAGGCGATGCGGATGCGTCGACTTGGGAATCAGCGCGCCACCGAGCTGCAGGTGCCAGCGGATGATCGCCTGCGCGGGGGAGACGCCGTGGTCGGCGGCGATCCGCTGGATCGCGGGATCCTCGAGCACCCGGGCGCGGCCGAGCGGGCTCCACGCCTGCGTGACGATGCCGTGCTCGGCGTGGAAGGCGCGCAGGTCGTGCTGCGGCAGCCAGGGGTGCGACTCGACCTGGTTGATGGCGGGCACCACGCCGGTCTCGTCGATGAGCCGCTGGAGGTGATGCTGCGTGAAGTTGCTGACGCCGATGGTGCGCACGCGGCCCTCGTCGCGCAGAGCGATGAGCTCGCGCCAGACGTCGACGAAGCGCTCTCTGGCCGGGCGCGGCCAGTGGATCATGTAGATGTCGATGCTCGTGCCGAGCGCAGCCTCGCTCGCGTTGAACGCGGCCCTGGCCGCCTCGGGTGTCTGCTCGGGGTCGCCCCAGAACTTGCTCGTCACCGTCAGGTCGTCGCGGGCGATGCCGCGCGCGGTCGCCTGCGCGATCGCAACGCCCAGCTCGCGCTCGTTGCCGTAGAACTCGGCGCCGTCGATCAGTCGGTAGCCGGCGTCGACCCCTGCGGCGACGACCGCTTCGGTCGCATCGAGCGGCACCTTGTAGAGCCCGAACCCGAGCGCGGGGATGGCGGAGCCATCGTTGAGCTCGAGGGTGCGGGGCATGCGTCGATTGTGTCAGGCGGGTGCTCGCTGCGCTGACCGCGGCGCCGACTTACGCGACCGACGCCGCGAGCACATCGCGGATGAACTCCGAGCGCGTCTTCTGGTGCTGTGCTGCCTGCGCGTCAACGGCAGCGATTTCCGTCGGCGTCAGGCGCACGGTCACGACTTGCGAAGGCTCAGCACCTCTGCCGGGTCGGCCTCGACCACGCTTCTTCAGGGCAGCGACGTCGTGCCCGGCCTCGGCTTCCGCGGCCCACTTCGCGATCTGCTCTTCTGTGACCGGAACCCCGTTGATGGTCTCTTTCGCCTTCATGCAAATATTGTATTACGAAAGAGTGGTCGGGTCGATGTGTACATCCGTGAACGCACAACGCGCAGCCCGGGAACGCCGACTCCGACACGTTGTCATGCGCTGCACGTCCGTCAGACGTGGAGGAGTCAGCGCGGCAGCTCGATCGGCGCCGTGTCCGGCGGCTCACCGATGCCGTGGCGCAGGTCGGGCTGGTGGCGCCGGAAGATCATGGCGACCGCCGCCGCGATCGCGACCATCACGACCGCCACCCACACGCCGCCGATCCCGCCGACTGCATCAATCGCGACGCCTGCGATCGCCGAGCCGACCGCGGCGCCCAGCAGCTGCCCCGTGCCGATCCACGCGTAGGCCTCCGGGGTATCCGCGAACTTCACCGTGCCGGCGATGATCGCCGAGAACGCGGCGAGCGCGGGCGCCGTGCCGAGACCGGCGATGAAGAGCGCGACCGAGAGCCCGACGACCTCGCTCATCGGCAGTGCGATGAGCATGCCGGCCAGCACGATCCCGAGTCGAATGCCGAGCGACCACGGCGTGATGCCGCGACCGCCCATGGCGAAGCCGCCCAGCAGCGAGCCGAGCGCCGAGACCGCGAGCACGATGCCAGCCTCGAGCGCACCCTCATCGAAGGTCGCAACAACGCCGGCCTCGACGGCGGAAAAGCCGCCGATGAACATCGCCGAGACAACCACCGACAGCAGCACCGGAGGCTTGCGCAGCACGCGGCCGAGCTTGCGCGTGGTCGGCGGGATGCGCAGGCGGCGCACCTCCGGCGACACGATGAAGAATGCCGCGCCGACGGCCTGGATCACGAGCACGACCAGCAGCGTCGGACCGGTGCCGATGAGCGCGACCAGCGCCACCAGGAGCACCGGGCCGAAGACCCAAATGATCTCCTGCAGCGCCGCATCGAAGGCGAACAGCGGCGAGAGCAGTCGCTGCGGCACCATGCGCGGGTAGAGCGTGCGGACGGTCGGGGTGACCGGCGGCATGGCGGCGCCGGCGATGACACCGGCCACGACATCCGCCCACAGGGGCAGGTCGAGCGACGCCATCGAGAACAGCGCGGAAACGGAGATGACCGTGGTCGTGATGAGCACAGCGACCGTGCCGAAGCGGGACATCAGCCTGGTCACGAAAGGACCGGCGACAGCCATGCCGACCGAGAACGCCGCGAGCACGAGACCAGCGGCCGTATAGGTGCCGTGCTGGCGCTCCATGTGCATCAGCACGCCGAGCGAGTACATGCCGGTGGGGAACCGCGCGATCAGCTGGGCAATGATGATGCGCGCCAGCCCTGGGACCCGAAGAACCTCGGCATATGTGCGCACCAAGTGATCCTAGATGTACTGCGCCGGGACGTTGGTGACAGTTCGGGTCTTGTGAGCAAGGAGAACCTCCGGGCTTAGTGGAGCTGTTCAAGGTCTTCACGTCCCGGAGGTTCTCGTGGCCCAAGTTATCCCGCGCTTGTCCCCGTTTGGCAGAGCGCTGATCGTCGAACGTGTCGGCCAGGGGCGACCGGTCGCGCACGTTGCGGCCGAGCTCGGCGTCTCTCGTCAGACCGCGTATCGGTGGGTGCGTCGATTCCGCGCCGGTGGCATGGATGCGCTGTTCGACCGGTCGAGCCGGCCGCATTCGTCGCCCAAGCGCACGACTCATAATCGTGAGGTTGCGGTGCTCGCCGCACGCGAGCGCATGCGGCAGGGGCCGCTGCGGCTCGCGGTCGAGACGGGCGTGCCAGCACGGACAATCTCGCGGATCCTGGCCCGTCATGGTGTCCCGCGGTTGTCGTGGTGCGATCCCATCACCGGCCGGTTGATCCGTGCCTCACGGACGACCGCGCACCGCTACGAGCGCGAACGCCCCGGCGACCTCGTCCACGTCGACGTGAAGAAGCTCGGTCGCATCCCGGACGGCGGAGGCTGGCGCGTGCACGGTCGATCCGAGACGGTTCGAGGCCGCGGGATCGGCTACGACTTCGTCCACGCCGCCGTCGACGACCACAGCCGGCTCGCCTACGCCGAGATCCACCCGGACGAGCGGTCGGAAACGTGCGCGGGCTTCCTCCGGCGAGCAGCCGACCACTTCGCCGGCCACGGCATCACGCGTATCGAGCAGGTCATCACCGATAACGCGCTCGCGTATCGACGCGCCCGTGCGTTTCCCGCAGCCGTCGCCGCGCTCGGCGCCCGGCAGCTGTTCATCAAGCCTCACTGCCCTTGGCAGAACGGCAAGGTCGAACGCTTCAACCGCACCCTCGCCACCGAATGGGCCTACCGACAGGCATTCGACTCGAACAGCGCACGCACTGACGCCCTTGCACCATTCATCGAGCACTACAACACTGAACGCATCCACTCAGCGCACGGAACGACTCCCGCAGCACGGGTGTCACCCAGGTGATGGCTCAGTACACCTAGAGCGCCGGGGATGGGTTGCAACGGCGGCGCCCAGGGCGTCGGTGGCGGATCAGTCGGAGCGCGGTGTCTTGATGGTGAGCCCGGCGACGACGAACAGCGCCGCGGCGACCAGGTGACCCCAGAAGTAGACGGCGGTCAGGGTCGAGCCCTCCCAGGTGAACGGCATGACCGGGTTCCACGCGATGGCGATGACGGCGAACACCGGTACCCACCACCACTGCTTCGCCTGCACGGCGAACCAGACGACGATGAGGGCGAGGATCGCGATCACGTAGCGCAGCACCTCGTCCCAGGCGCCTGCCAGCCAGAGCTGCGCGGCGACGAGCGCGAAGGCGGCGAGAATGCCGGGGGCGAGCGCGTTGCGCTGGAAGTCGGGGCCGTAGCGTTTCTCGTCCATCGTGCTCCAGGGTATTGGGCTCCGCGGCCCTTCACGGTTGGTCTCGTGACGCCCGCGGCTGCGCCGCCCGCTCCTCGACCAACGGCTGTCTCGTAGGACAGTCCTATGGATGTCAAGTGGGGTTGAGGTCGTGTTTGAGGGCGGCGAGGATCTCGCGGCAGAGGTAGCGCTTGAGGGCTCTGATGGCGTCTCGTTTGGAGTGTCCTTCGGCGAGTTTCCACCAATCCACGGTCCCCGTGGAAGCCCTCCACGCCAAGCTCGTGAACAGGCTCACAAGCACTAAGACCGACCGGCGTCGACCGCAGCACACCCAGCATGGCCCGCCACCAGACCCAGCCATAGCCCCACTTTCGCCCATCCAAAGCGGCGCCCGCAGGGCGCCCCGCCAAGCTCGTGACGCGCGCGGCTTCGCCGCGTGCTCCTCGACCGGTGGAGGTGCGGGTCAGGCGGCGAGCGCCTTGCGGATGCGCTGCGGCGAGACGGGGCCCGCGGTGCCGAGCTGCTGCGCGAAGAGGCTGACGCGCAGCTCCTCCAGCAGCCAGCGGGCGGTGACCAGCCGCTCGGCCTTCGCCGCGCCGTCTGAGCCGGGCACGGCATCCGTCACCTCCGGCGCGAGCGGCAGCGTGCCGCCCGCCGCGGTGAAGAGGGCGGTGGCCTGCTCGACCTCGGTCATCCAGGTGCGGTCGCGGTTCGCGGTCTCTGGCAGGCGCTTCACGCGGTACTCGATCGCCCGCACGTAGACCTCGAGTCGCGCCAGGCGCTCGAGCCCCGTGCGGCTGACGAAGCCGTCGAAGATCAGTTGATCGAGGTTGGCGCGGGCGTCGGCGAGCGCCGCCATGTGAGCGAGGCTCGCGCCCTCACGGATCGCCCGGTCCGCGTTCCGGGCCGACGTCAGGATCCGCGCCACCTGGCTCGCGAGCGCGAACATGCGGTCCACGAGCCCGTCGGCGACCTTCGCCCGCAGCGCCTCGAACTCCTGCGTCGTGGCGGGCGGCGTCGCGCCCAGCTCGGCATCGATGATCGCGAGCATCAGGTCGTCGAAGAGCCGGTCGGTCGAGACGTACGGACTCGCGCCCAGCGCCAGCTTCTCGGCACCGGTCAGGTTCGACTGCACGTAGGGCGCCGGGCTCGGCACCTGCCGCAGCAGCAGCTGCCGCACCGCCGCACGCTGGTCGCGCTGCTGCGCCTCGCTCGTGCTGGCCAGCCGCACGCCGACCGTGCCCTTGCCGGTGATCGCATAGCCCGGGTAGGCGCGCACGGTATTGCCGCCCTGCTTGACGTCGATGTGCGCCGGCAGATCCTCCACGAATCCGGCCACCTCGTCGCGCTCCAGATCGCTCGTCACCTTCACGGCAACCTTCGCGACCTGCGAGCGCGCCTGCCCCGCGAAGCGCCGCTTGAGCACCTCGAGATCCTTGCCCTGGCCGAGGCGCCGGCCGCGAGCATCCTCCACCGCGAAGGTGGGCTTCAGGTGGTCGGGGATGCGTCCCCAGTCGACGTCGTCGGCGACCGCCTGCACGTAGGCGATGCGGCTGATGCGGGCCGCGAGCACCTCGGCGAGCGGGCGAGCGGACCCCGGCCCGGATGCGGCGCCGTCGCCCTGCGCGGGCTGCGTCGGCAGCTCGGTGAGCATCCCGCGCGCCCAGTCGGCGGCGGGCACCACGTGCTTGCGGATGTGCTTGGGCAGGCTCTTGATCATCGCCGTCAGCAGCTCCTCGCGCATGCCGGGCACGAGCCAGTCGAAGCCGGTCTCGCTGAGCCTGGGCAGCACCGCGAGCGGCACGTGCACGGTGAGCCCGTCGTCGGCGGTGCCGGGCTCGAAGCGGTAGCTGAGGCGCAGCCGCTGCTCGCCCTGCTGCCACTTGGTGGGGAACTGCTCCCGATCGATCTGCGCGGCCTCGCCGGTGAGATCCTCGCGCGTCATCGTCAGGAGCGCCGGCGTCTCCTCACGGGCGGTGCGCCACCAGCCCTCGAAGGCGCGCGTGGATGCGACGTCGGCCGGGATGCGCGCGTCGAAGAAGTCGAACACGGCCTCGTCGCCGACCAGCAGGTCGCGGCGCCGCTGGCGCTCCTCGAGTCGCTCGATCTCGCGCCGCAGCTCGCGGTTCTTGCGGTCGAAGTCCTGCGGGGAATCCCACTCGCCCTCGACGAGCGCGTGCCGGATGAAGAGCTCGCGCGCGTGCTCGGCATCGATGCGCGCGTACTGGATGCGGCGGCGCTCGACGATCGTGACGCCGAAGAGGGTGAGCTTCTCGTAGGCGACGACGGCGCCCTGCTTGCGCTCCCAGTGCGGCTCCGACACCTGGCGCTTGACGAGGTCGCCCGCGAGGGGTTCCGCCCACGCGAGGTCGATGGCTGCCACGTTGCGCGCGAACAGCCGGCTGGTCTCGACGAGCTCTGCCGCCATGACTGCCCGCGGCGGCTGCTTCGCGAGCCCGGAGCCGGGGAAGATCTGGAAGCGCGCGCCGCGAGCTCCGAGGTACTCGGCGCGCTGCCGGGTGCGGCGGCTGTGCTGGCGCGCGCTCTCGCCGGGGCGCGGCTGCTGCGCCTTGCCGGTCTCGTCGATCGTGCCAATGCGACCGAGCAGTCCCGAGAGCAGCGCCTTGTGCACGGCGACCGCGTCGACGGATGTCGCGAGCGAGCCGGCGCCTTCCCGCGCTCCCGCAGGTCGACCGTCGCCCTCCGTAGGTCGAGGAGCGTCGTCGCGCAGCGGCGCCGCGTCACGAGGCCGGTTGGCGCCCGCTTCCGTAGGTCGAGGAGCGTCGTCGCGGAGCGGCGCCGTGTCACGAGACCGGTTGGCCCCTCTGGTCTCGTGACGCGATCGGCCTTCGGCCGCTCGCTCCTCGACCGACGGGGAGGGTGTCTTGGTCTCGTGACGCGAGCGGCCTTCGGCCGCTCGCTCCTCGACCAGCGGGGACGGGCGCTGCGGGGCGCGCGTCACGCCCAGCGCCTTCGTGAGCTGCCGCACGACGTCCTGCCACTCGCGCACGCGCAGGAAGCTGAGGTGCTCTGCCTTGCAGAGCTTCCTGAACTGGTTGCCCGACAGCGCCGCCTGCTGCTCCTGCAGGTACCGCCACAGCGCCAGCAGCGTGATGAAGTCGCTCGTCGGATCGGTGAAGCGCGCATGCATCCGATCCGCCTCCTCACGCCGCTCCAGTGGCCGCTCGCGCGGATCCTGGATCGTGAGCCCCGCAACGATCGCGATCACCTCGTGGGCGACGCCGGCGTCGCGACCGGCCACGGCCATCCGCCCGAACCTCGGGTCGACGGGCAGGCGGGCGAGCTCGCGCCCGATCTTCGAGATCGAGCCCGCCTTGCTGATCGCGCCGAGCTCGAGCAGCAGGTCGTTGCCGTCCTTGATGTCGCGCGCCGCGGGCGGCTGCAGGAACGGGAACTCCGCCAGCGGACCGAGTCCCAGGCTCGCCGCCTGCAGGATGACCGCCGCGAGGTTCGTGCGCAGGATCTCGGGGTCGGTGAACTCGGGCCGCTTGTCGAAGTCGGCCTCGCTGTACAGCCGGATCGCGATGCCCGGCGCGACGCGCCCGGCGCGCCCGGCGCGCTGATTGGCGCTCGCCTGGCTGATCGCCTCGATCGGCAGCCGCTGCACCTTCGACCGGGCGGAGTAGCGCGAGATGCGCGCGGTGCCCGTGTCGATCACGTGCCGGATGCCCGGCACCGTCAGGCTCGTCTCCGCCACATTCGTCGCGAGCACGACGCGGCGACGGATGCCGGCCCGGTTGGTCTTCTCGAAGACGCGATGCTGGTCGGCCGCGCTCAGCCGGCCATAGAGGGGCAGGATCTCGGTGGCCTGGCCGAGCCGCCCCGCGAGCGCGCCCTGCGCGTCGCGGATATCCGCCTCGCTCGGCAGGAACACCAGCACGTCGCCCGCGTTGTCGCGCGCGATCTCCTTGAGCGCCGCCTCGATGCCGTCGATCGGATCGAGGTCGACGTGCGTGTCGGGCTCGCCGTCGTCATCCTCGTCCTCATCCATCTGCTCGCTCACGAGCGGGCGGTAGCGGATGTCGACCGGGAACGTGCGCCCCGACACCTCGATGATCGGGGCGTCGTCGAAGTGCCGGCTGAACGACTCCGGATCGATCGTCGCACTCGTGACGATCACCTTGAGGTCGGGGCGGCGGGGGAGCAGGCGCTTCAGGTAGCCGATCAGGAAGTCGATCGTGAGGCTGCGCTCGTGCGCCTCGTCGATGATGATCGTGTCGTAGCCCTTGAGGTCGCGGTCCCGGTGCATCTCGGCGAGCAGGATGCCGTCGGTCATCACCTTGATGCGCGTGGATGCGCTCACCTGGTCGGTGAAGCGCACCCTGTAGCCGACCTCGCTGCCCATCTCGACCGCCAGCTCCTCGGCGAGGCGCTCGGCGATGGTGCGGGCGGCGAGCCTGCGGGGCTGCGTGTGGCCGATGCTCTCGCGGCCGAGCTCGACGAGCATCTTCGGCAGCTGCGTGGTCTTGCCGGATCCGGTGGCGCCCGCGACGATCACCACCTGGTGGTCGCGGATCGCCGCCATGATCGTCTCGCGCGCCTCGCTGACCGGAAGCTCGGCCGGGTACTCGATGCGCATCCCGCCATTCTCTCGCACGCGCCCGCCAGCTCCTTGCTCGCGCTGGCGCATCCGTCCGACCGTGGCCGGGCGCCTTGTTTTCCGGACCCCAGTTCGGTAGCCGGACCCGAGAACTGAGGTCCGCCTGCCGAACTGGGGTCCGCGAAATCCGCCCGAGCGAGCGCGAGATCGGGCGGGGATGCGGAGCGCGGTCGGCAGCGAACAGGGGATCCCTCCACAAGCGCTCTCGCTGCCAGACACCGACCCGGCGGACCGTGACACGCTGCGGCGCATGCAGGGTGACGACGGCGCCGGCGAGCGATCGATCCAGCTCCATCGCGCGCGGGAGATCGTCGCCGCCTCGCCGGGCGCGCAGCCGGAACGGGATGCGTCGCTCGTCCAGGTGCGCCACGGGGTGTACGCCGACAGCACCGCGTTCGAGAACCTCGATCGAGACGCCAGATATCTCGCCCGCATCCGAGCGGTGCATGCTGTGCGCTCGCAGCCGATCTTCGCCCGCGAATCGGCGCTGGCCGTGCACGGCGTTCCGTTCGGGCTTGAACCCGACGCCGTCTACACCACGGGGAATCTGCGCACTGCGCGCAGGAAGGGCGGCGTCGTGCACGTGCCGGTCGAGCTGCACCCTGCGGATATCGCGGTGGTCGGCGACCTCGCCGCCTGCTCTCTCGCGTTCGCGCTGGCGGATGTCGCTCGGCGGCGGGGCGCGCTCGATGCGGTGTCTGCGCTCGACTGGGCACTTCGGCGCGGCAGCGTCACGAAGGAGGAGGTGCTGGCAGCCCTGGACCGGCAGGGCAAGCGCGGACGGGCACGCGCAGCAGCGGTCATCGCGTTCTCGGATGCTGCATCGGAATCGGTCGGCGAATCGTGGAGCCGCGTGCGTGTCTTCCAGCTCGGGTTCGCGATGCCGGAGCTGCAGGTGTGGGTCGCCAGACGCAGCGGCCAGCGCTACCGCGTCGACATGCGGTGGTGCGTCGAGGGTCGCCGTCCGGTCTACGGCGAGTTCGACGGGATGCAGAAGTACGGGGAGCTCGCGCACCTGGCCGGGAAGACCGGTGCGCAGGCGCTCGCGAAGGAGAAGGCGCGCGACGACGACCTGCTCTTCAGCGGTGATCCGGCGCACTGGGTCTGGGCCGATGTGCAGCAGCCATCGCGCTTGGCTCGGATGCTCTCGGCCGACGGCGTGCCGCGCGTGCGCGCCCCGATGCGGGGCCTCTCCCG
The DNA here is from genome assembly GCF_045064095.1 of Agrococcus sp. Ld7. Taxonomy (NCBI): domain Bacteria; kingdom Bacillati; phylum Actinomycetota; class Actinomycetes; order Micrococcales; family Microbacteriaceae; genus Agrococcus; species Agrococcus sp. Ld7. The sequence continues at coordinate 108,700 of NZ_JBISGY010000023.1, forward strand.
GGATTCGTAACGACCCGGCTAGCGTGGGCGCATGGCGGAGATCACGGTGCGTGCAGTGGCGGCGAACGACCGGCAGCGGTGGGAGGAGTTCTTCCACGGCTATCGCACCTTCTACAAGAAGGAGCTTGACGCGGCGATCGCCGAGCGCGTGTGGGGCTGGTTGCTCGACCCGGCGCACGAGAGCGAGGGGCTCGTTGCCGAACGCGACGGCGACCTCGTCGGCTTCGCGCACTGGCGCCGCTTCGCTCGGCCGCTCGCGGGGGAGACCGGCATCTACCTGGACGACCTCTACGCGGCGGAGTCCGCGCGCGGCCTCGGCGTCGGCCACGCGCTCGTCGTGCGCCTGCAGGAGATCGCCGCAGCCGAGGGCGCGACGGTCGTGCGATGGATCACGGCTGATGACAACGTCATCGCGCAGCGGCTGTACGACCGCATCGCGACGAAGACAAGCTGGCTGACTTACGACGCAGCCCCTGCGCACGACGCCTGACGACGCGCCGACATCCTGGCGGCGGCGAACACGGCCAGTCCGGCGAGCCCTGCGAGTCGGCCAGTGCGGCCAGTGCGGCCAGCCCAGCAGCGAGCGCGGCCAGCGCGGCCAGTACGGCCAGCACCGCCGTCAGCAAGGTGAGCCTGTGCTTCCTGGCGCCTCTCAGGCCAACGCGGCAGGATGACGCCCATGGACATCATCGACAACGGCCCGCAGCGCAACGCGTTCGACATCGAGACCGCCACGCGCGAGAACACCAACTACCGCACGGTTGCCTGGAGCGGCGAGCACCTGCAGGTGGTGCTCATGTCGATCGAGCCCGGCAGTTCGATCGGCCTCGAGGTGCACTACGGCACCGACCAGTTCCTGCGCATCGACGCGGGTCGCGGCCGCGTGGTGATGGGACCGTCGCAGAACGACCTCGTGTTCGAGCAGGAGGTGGGCGACGGCTGGAGCATCCAGGTGCCCGCGGGCAGTTGGCACGACGTCATCAACACCGGCGACGAGCCGCTGCGCCTCTACACGGTCTACGCGCCCACGCATCACGCGAAGGGCATCGTCCAGCCCACCGCCGCCGACGCCGAGGCCGATGAGGAGGCCGGCCGGGATGAGCCGCCCGCCTTCGCCGAGGAGATTGACACGAAGGGCGAGGACAAGGCCTGAGCCTCACCCGCCGACGTACGACGCCCGCCGAGTCATCGGCGGGCGTCGTGCGTTGCACGGGCGGATGCGTCAGGGAAGCGACGCGCCCAACGGGCGGATGCGTCAGGGACGCGACGCGCCCTCGTCGCCATCGGCGTCACCGTGCTGCGCGACGCCGCGCGACGGCGCGGCCTCGACATCGGTCTGGTCGGGTGGCGTCGCCAGGTCGGGGTCGGCGCCGATCACGGTGGTGCCGTCCTCGGCGCCCTCGCTCGGGCCTGGACCCTGATCGGTGCTGTCGGTGTGGATCTCTCCCATTGCGCTCTCCTCTGCGTAGACCTGGGTGGCCGAGACTCCGACCGCGGCGTTCGCCGGCGAGCCAGCCGCGGCCGCACCGGCGACCCCGGCCGCTGCGGCGGCCCCGATGACGGATGTGCTTGCTGCTGCCTCCGCGCGTGCCTCGACGGTCGCGTCGCCGTGCTCGCGCCCCGAAGCGCCCGGTGCGGAAGCGCCCGGTGCGGGAGCGCCCGGCGCCGGGTCGTCGGTGTCGTCGGTGTCGCCGTCGAAAGGATTGTCGCCGATCAGCGGCGGCAGCTCCTCGCCGTGCTCGCCCCGCCGCTCGAGCACGAAGACCGCGCTCAGCATCGTGATGATCGAAGCGCCCACGAACACCCAGCCGAGCACGCTGTTGGGCAGGACGCCCATCGGATCGGTGACGCGCGTGTAGCTGAGGATCGCCAGCAGCGCCCCGATGCCGACCAGCACGCTCGTCGTCACGACGAACCAGGTGGGGCGGGTGCGGCGCGTGGCGATGATCGCGCCGATGACCAACGCTGCGAGGCCGAGGAGGTAGTGCATGCGGTCAGCCTAGGTGCGCCGCCTGGGATGCGCGAGCACCGGGCCGGTCCGACGGCTCGCGCGCTTCCGCGGGACGTGCGCACGCCGCGCCGATCCGCCCGCAGCGTGCCGCGGCGCAACCCGCCCGCCGTAGCCCGCGGTCGACCCGCCCGGCGCAACCCGCCCGCCGTAGCCCGCGGCCGACCCGCCCGCCGGGTCCCGCGGCGCGACACGCGAGGTCGGTCGGCGTCAGTGCTCTCGCCTACCCTTGATCGGTGACCTCCCTGCCCCATACCCGTGCCGACGAGCACTTCGGTTCCTGGGCAGCCGATCACCTCTCGCCCACCTACCCGGAGCGTGCAGCGTGGGGCACCGCCCAGCCGCTGCGCGCCTGGCAGCAGGAGGCGCTCGAGCAGTACTTCCGCACCGAGCCGCGCGACTTCCTCGCCGCCGCGACGCCCGGCGCCGGCAAGACCACCTTCGCCCTCCGGCTCGCCTCCGAGCTGCTGCGCCGAGGGGCAGTCCACCGCATCACGGTCGTCGCCCCCACCGAGCACCTGAAGCAGCAGTGGGCGGATGCTGCCCACAAGGCGGGCATCCGCCTCGACCCCGACTTCTCGAACGGCGACGGCGACTACCCCAGGCAGTTCCACGGCGTCGTCGTCACCTACGCGCAGGTCGCGGCCCGCGCCGCCGTGCACGAGCGGATCACGCGCTCGGCGCCCAGCCTCGTGATCCTCGACGAGGTGCACCACGCCGGCGACGCGCTCAGCTGGGGAGAGGCCGTGCTCGAGGCCTTCGGTCCGGCCACCCGCCGCCTCTCGCTCACGGGCACCCCGTTCCGCAGCGACACCGCGCCCATCCCGTTCGTCGAGTACGTGCGCGACGAGCGCGGCATCCGCACCTCGCGCACCGACTACGCCTACGGCTACGACGCGGCGCTGCGCGACTCGGTCGTGCGCCCCGTGCTGTTCATGGCCTACGCCGGCACCATGCAGTGGCGCACGTCGATGGGCGACGAGATGAAGGCCACGCTCGGGCACGGCGACACCAAGGACATCACGAACGGCGCATGGCGCACCGCGCTCGACCCGGGCGGCGAGTGGATCCAGCAGGTGCTGCGCTCGGCCGACGTGCGGCTGACGCATGTGCGGCACACGGTGCCGGATGCCGGTGGCCTCGTGATCGCGACCGACCAGGCCCAGGCGAGGCAGTACGCGTCGTTGCTGCACTCCATCACCGGCCAGGAGCCGACCGTCGTGCTCTCCGACGACGCGGGTGCCTCCGATCGCATCGGCGCCTTCGCCCAGGGTCAGCAGCGCTGGATGGTGGCGGTGCGGATGGTCTCTGAGGGCGTCGACGTGCCGCGGCTCGCGGTGGGCGTCTATGCCACCAACTCGTCGACGCCGCTGTTCTTCGCGCAGGTGGTCGGGCGCTTCGTGCGCTCGCGCAAGCGCGGCGAGGTGGCGACGATGTTCCTGCCCTCCGTGCCGCCGCTGCTGGCGCTCGCGGCAGAGCTCGAGCGGCAGCGCGACCACGCGCTCGACCGCGAGCAGGATGACGACCAGCTGCTCGACGACGACCTGATGGCGGCGGCCGAGCAAGGCGATCGCGAGGACCGCGAGGCGGCGCCATTCACCTGGGAGCCGCTCGAGTCGAGTGCCACGTTCGACCGCGTGCTGTTCGGCGACGCCGAGTTTGGTCAGCTGGTGGAGCCCGCGAGCGAGGAGGAGCTCGACTTCATCGGCATCCCGGGCCTGCTCGACGCCGAGGAGGTCTCCGACCTGCTGAAGCGCCGGCACGCCAGGCAGGCCGCGCGCATCCGCGATCGGCCGCCGAACCAGGAGGCGCCCGAGCCGCTCTACCGCAACATGCGCGAGGAGCGGCAGCTGCTCAATTCGCTCGTCGCGATCGTCGCGAAGCGGCGAGGCGAGGCCCACGCCCTCGTGCACGCGGAGTCGCGCCGCATCTGCGGCGGCCCGCCGGTCGCCCAGGCGTCGCTGCAGCAGCTGCGCGACCGCATCCACTACCTGCGCCGCGTGGTCGACCGGCGCTGAGCCGCGCCGCCGCCGAGCGGCCGCCGGCGCTGACCCGCGCAGCCGCCGAGCGGCCGCCCGGCCCTCAGACGCGCCGCCGCGGCACGAGCGCCGCCAGCGCAGCTAGCGACGCTCGTTGATGTTCACGACCACCCAGTCGCCCGGATCCGCATCGGTGTGCGCGAGAGCCATTGCCTCGTACCCGGTCGCTGTGGCGGCGGCATCGATCTCGTTGAAGTGCAGCCACTCCGCGGCGTACAGCCCGATGTCGCGGTCCTCTTCGAGGACCTGCCACTCCTCGAAGCCGTCGCCGCCATCGGGGTGGTCCTCGTCAGAGACGTAGCCGTTCGCGGCCACGTATGCGGTGAGCGCCGCAGTCACAGACCCCGCGGGATCGTCCTCGACCACCGCGAACGACACGCGCCGCGAGCCGGCCTCCCCATTGCCGGGAGCGACGAAGGTCACGGTGCACTCCACGTCGAGACCGCTCAGAGCGGCAGGCGGCTCGAACGCGGCGAACGGGGCGCCGACGGATGCCGGATCCGGGGCTACGCCACCCATGGAATCGATGTATGCCGTCACGAGCGCATCGCCGCAGCTGTCGGCGGCTGCGGTGGAGGAGGGCGGTGCAGTCGGTGGCCACGGCAGGCAACCGGTCAAGCTCAGCGCAATCGCTGCACCGAAGGCTGCGGAGAGGACGCGGGATGTGCGCATGAGCTCGCTCCTGCCGGGTCGAGGATCGTGCGCTCAGTATGGTGAGCGCTCGAATCGCGCACCAGGGGCCAATTCAACTGCAGCGACTAGTCGTGCTCGACCCAGCAGCCCAGCACCGCGGTCGCGATCGCGTAGGAGGCCTCGCTGCGTGTCATCTCGCCCGCGAAGCCCTCCGGCAGCGCGGTCGCGTCGACGACGAGCGTCTTGCCGTCGCGAAGGAACGCGACCCGGCCCTCGTCATCCGAGAACGACGGCAGCCCGAGCCCGAGCAGGCCCTCGATGTCGTCAGCCTGCAGGCTGCGCTGCAGCTCGTCGTAGTGCTCTTCGCCGGCCGCGGCGTCGGTCGTGTCGTGCACGGTGAGCACGAGCGGTGCCCCGTCGATGTCGTACGTGCAGGTGAACTGCGGCGCATCCCAGCTCGACGTCGGCGTGACCTCGTCATCGAGCCGGAAGGTCGAGGCGACTGCGGTCGCCACCTGGCCGTCGCAGATCATGCGGGCCGCTTCCGACGGCTCGGCGTCGCTCGCCGCGTGCGCTCCGTGCTCCGCACCCTCCATCACGGTGCCGTCCGGCATCGTGTGGGTCGCCTCGGCGTCGCCGTGCGCACCGTGCTCGGCGCCGTCCATCACGGTGCCGTCGGGCATCGTGTGGGAGGGCGCGGGGCTCGGGGCCTCCGCCGGCGCGGCCGTCGTGGCTGCGCAGCCTGTCATGAGCATCGCTGCGATGGCGATGGTGCCGAGCCACGTCGTGCGGGCCATGGGAATCATCCGTTCTGTTGCGATCAGAGGGGATTCGTTGCCCTCCCTCGAACGGTTTGCGAAGAAACCCTGAACTCGTCCAATCCGCCCGGGGCGGGGCGCCGAAGACCATCACAGAAGGGCACAAACTCTTGGGCCCGAGATTGTTTCGGAAGAGGTTCCTCCCATGAAGAAGAAGTCAATCCTGTTCGCCGCCCCAGTGCTGGGTCTCGGCCTCGTGACGATGGGTGCCATGCCCGCGATGGCCGCGGATGCTGCCGGCTCCTACTCGACGACGCTGAACGAGATCAACAACAGCGGCGCATCTGGCGAGGTGTGGATCGATGTCGAAGGCGACATGGCCACCGTCACCGTCAACGCGTCGGGCCTGGCAGCCGAGTTCGATGGCGCCGCCTACCCGCACGTGCAGCACATCCACATCGGCGCGGAGGGCACCTGCCCGTCCATGAGCGCCGATGAGAATGGCGACGGCATCATCAGCACCACCGAGGGTGGACCGTCCTACGGCGAGATCGGCCAGACCCTCTCGGTCGGCGACGCCGACAAGACCCCGGCCGGCGCGCTCGACCTGGCTGCGGCTCCCGGCGGTGACACCATCACCTACAAGGAGACGTTCCAGCTGAGCCAGGCCACGATGGACTCGCTGTCCGGTGGCACCGCAGTCGTCGTCGTGCACGGTCTCGACCCGGCCAACCAGCCCGAGGGCGCGACCGAGCCGAGCGACCTGGTTCCCGAGCTGCCGCTTGCGGCAACCTCGCCCGCGCTCTGCGGTGCGCTCGCCATGGCTCCGGCCGGTGGCGTTGACACCGGCGTCGTGACGGCTGCTGGTTTCGGTGCGACCGAGTCGCAGATGGGTGCTGTCGCGCTCGGTGGCAGCCTCCTCGCTGCCCTCGCAGCCGCCGGCTACTTCATCGGCCGTCGCCGCACCGCCAGCGACAGCTGAACTGCTGATCAGCTGAGCAACGGATCGCATCGATGATGCATCACGGAATGGGCCGTCGTCTCCGCCTCACGGCGGGGGCGGCGGCCCTCCTGTTCACTCTCACCGCCTGCGGCGCCGCGAACGACGCGGAGTCGATGGCGGCCACCGCACCCCCGACGTCGTCCCCGTCGGCCGAGCCGACCGCATCCGCGACGCCCGAGACCGCAACTGCTGCGCCGACCACGCCGGCACCCCTCGCGATGGAGGCATCGACGCCCGTGAGCGTCAGCATCCCGGCACTCGATCGCACCGCCGACCTCATCGAGACCGGCATCCGCGACGACCGCACGCTCGAGGTGCCGCCCGACGAGGAGGGCTCGCCCGCCAGCTGGTACACCGGCTCACCGACGCCCGGCGAGATCGGCGCCAGCGTGCTGCTCGGCCACGTGAACTCGCTCTCCGACGAGAGCGGCGTCTTCTACGACCTGCAGTCGCTCGTCGAGGGCGATGAGGTCATCGTGGCGCGCGAGGACGGCTCCACGGCTCGCTTCGAGATCTATCGGGTCGAGTCGTTCGCGAAGAACGCGTTCCCGACCCGTGCCGTCTACTACCCGGTGCCGGAGGCGGAGCTGCGCCTGATCACCTGCGACAACCTCGACGGCACGAACCCGAGCTTCCCGAACAACCTGGTCGTCTTCGCGAAGCTCGTCGAAGCCGCCTGATCGCCGCCGGTGGCTCGGCCGACGGCTACAGCAGTGTGAAGTCGGCGAACCAGACGTAGATCGCGTCCTGCGGTGCGCCGGTGGTGGCAGCGATCTCCTGCGCACCGCCGATCGTGGGGGAGTCGCCGTCCAGGGGCGCCCAGAAGATCTTGCTGGTCGTCGTGCCATCGGGGTTCAGCGGCGCGAAGCGCTCACCGTAGCTGTCGGGGCCGTCTCCCGGTGACGCCGGATAGCCGTTCGCCTCCGACCAGGCCTCCAACTGGGCGAACGCGGACTCCTCTCGCTCCAGCAGCGCCGCGCTGACCGTCCCGATGGCCTCCTGCACGCCATCCGCGGGCGCGATGTAGGTCACGGTGCAGTGCACGTCGAGGCCCGCGATCGCGCCCTCCGGCTCGAAGCCGGCACGAGCCCCGGCCCGCTCCAGCACCTCGGCATCCGTGCCCACCCACGACACGGGCGCAGTGCTGAACGAGCGCAGCACGTAGGCATCGCCGCAGTACGGTGCGGCCCCGGATCCCGGCGCCGCAGCACTCGGGCCCGTCGGCGCGGGAGGCGTCGCCACGGCACCGCCCTCGGGGGAGGCCGTCGGCGCGGGGCTGGCCGTCGGAGCAGGTGTCTCGCTGGCCGTGGGCGTCGGCGCATCGCCCGGCGCATCGCCCGGCGCATCGCTCGGTGCGCCGGGCGCCTCCGGCGCGCCGGACGGTGCGGCGCACCCGGTCAGCAGTGCGACGGTCGTGAGGGCGACGAGCCCGAGCTTGCAGCGCATGCGCCCATCCTGCCCAGCCGCGCCCCGCGGCGGCTGGGCATCCGGTCACGAACGGATAACGTTGCGGCAGGGAGCGTTGAGGCTCGCCGGATAGGCTCTGCGGCATGCAGCACCACGATGTGAGAGCCCACAAGTCCGCCGAGAATCTGCCCCGTGAGGAGCAGCTGGCGTGGAAGATCGCGCAGGTCGCCGTCGACCCGGTGGAGGTCGAGGCCGACGTGGCCGAGATGATCGGCAACCGCATCATCGACAACGCCGCCGTCGCCATCGCGAGCCTCAACCGCGCGCCCGTAGTCTCGGCGCGGGAGCAGGCGCAGCGGCATCCCTTCAAGCCGGGCGCCGCGATCTTCGGGGTCGAAGAGCGAGTGAGCCCGGAGTGGGCCGCCTGGGCGAACGGCGTCGCGGTGCGCGAGCTCGATTACCACGACACCTTCCTGGCCGCCGACTACTCGCACCCGGCCGACAACATCCCGCCGATCCTCGCCGTTGCGCAGCACGTCGGCTGCGACGGGCGCGCGCTCGTGCGCGGCCTCGCGACCGGCTACGAGATCCAGGTCGACCTCGTGCGCGCCATCTCGCTCCACAAGCACAAGATCGACCACGTCGCGCACCTCGGCCCGTCGGCCGCCGCCGGTATCGGCACCATGCTCGGCCTCGACGACGAGACGATCTTCCAGGCCGTCGGCCAGGCCCTCCACACCACGACCGCCACTCGCCAGTCGCGCAAGGGCGAGATCTCCACCTGGAAGGCGCACGCACCGGCCTTCGCGGGGAAGATGGCCGTCGAGTCGGTCGACCGCGCGATGCGCGGGCAGACGAGCCCCGTGCCGATCTACGAGGGCGAGGACGGCGTGATCGCCTGGCTGCTCGACGGCTGGGAGGCCGCCTACTCGGTGCCGCTGCCGGGTCCCGGCGAGCCCAAGCGCGGCATCCTCGACACGTACACGAAGGAGCACTCGGCCGAGTACCAGGCGCAGGCCTGGATCGACCTGGCCCGCAAGCTCGGTGCCGAGCGTCCGGAGCTGCGGGACCCGGAGCGCGTCGAGTCGATCGTGCTGCACACGAGCCACCACACGCACTACGTGATCGGATCGGGCGCGAACGATCCGCAGAAGTACGACCCCACCGCATCGCGCGAGACGCTCGACCACTCGATCCCGTACATCGTCGCGGTCGCGCTGCAGGACGGCGGCTGGCACCACGTCGACTCCTACGCGCCGGGCCGCGCAGCGCGACCCGACACGATCGAGCTGTGGAACCGCATCTCGACGGTCGAGGAGCCGATCTGGACGGAGCGCTACCACGACCCGGACCCGGACAAGAAGGCGTTCGGCGGCCGCATCGTCATCACGCTCACCGACGGCGAGACCATCGAGGACGAGATCTTCGTGGCGGATGCGCACCCGGCGGGCGCGCGCCCGTTCGGCCGTGCGGAGTACGTGCAGAAGCTGCGCACGCTCGCGCAGGGCATCGTCGAGGACGCCGAGATCGATCGCTTCCTCGCGCTCGTCGAGCGCCTGCCGGAGCTGACGGTCGACGAGGTGCGGCAGCTGAACGTGCTCGCACCCGCCGGCACGGTCGACACCGGCACCACGAACGGCATCTTCTAGTGCTCTCGAGCCGCGTCACGCCGAACGAGAAGCGGAAGACGCTGCGGGCGGGCCTCGCCTCCGGCACCATTCAGCGCTTCCCGGGCGCCTTCACGCCGCTCACCGCGCCGCTCATCCAGCAGCTCGGCTTCGAGGGCGCCTACATCTCCGGCGCCGTGATGGCTGCCGAGCTCGGCCTGCCCGACATCGGGCTCACGACGCTGTCGGAGGTCGCGGAGCGCGGCCGGCAGATCTCGCGCATGACGGATCTGCCAACGCTGATCGACGCCGACACCGGCTTCGGCGAAGCGATGAACGTCGCGCGCGCCGTGCACGAGCTCGAGGACGCCGGAGTGGCTGGCCTCCACCTGGAGGACCAGGTCAACCCGAAGCGGTGCGGCCATCTGGATGGCAAGGAGGTCGTCTCCACCGAGCTCGCAGCGCAGCGCATCGCTGCCGCGGTGCAGGCCCGGCGCGACCCGGACCTGCTGATCATGGCCCGCACCGACATCCGCGGCGTGCAGGGCCTTGGCGCCGCCATCGACCGCGCAAAGGCGCTCGAGGCCGCCGGCGCCGATGCGATCTTCCCGGAGGCGATGGCGGATCTGTCGGAGTTCGAGGCGATCCGCGCCGCCGTCGACGTGCCGATCCTCGCCAACATGACCGAGTTCGGCAAGAGCGCGCTGTTCACGCACCAGCAGCTGCAGGATGTGGGCGTCAACATCGCGATCCACCCGGTGTCGCTGCTGCGCATCGCCATGGGGGCGATCGAGCGTGAGCTGTCGCTGCTGGCTGAGACCGGCACGCTCGACGGCTCGGTGGAGCGGATGCAGACGCGTGCGCGGCTCTACGAGCTGAACGACTACGCCGCCTACAACAGCTTCGACGAGGGCGTGTTCAACTTCGAGGTGCCTGGGGGCTCGACCACCGCATGAGTCAGCTCTTCTCGCCGGTTGCGATCGGCCCGGTCCGCGCGCGCAATCGCGCCTGGGTCTCGCCCCTGTGCCAGTACTCCTGCGAGGAGCAGGACGGCATGCCGAACCAGTGGCATCACGAGCACCTCGCCTCGTTCGCGCGCGGGGGAGCGGGGCTCGTGATGACCGAGGCCGCCTCCGTCGTGCCCGAGGGCCGCATCTCGCCGCAGGATGCGGGCATCTGGAGCGACGCGCAGGCCGACGCCTGGGCGCCCATCGCCGCGCGCATCCGCGCCCACGGCGCCGTGCCCGCCATCCAGCTCGCCCACGCGGGCCGCAAGGCCTCCACCTACCGCCAGTGGTCGGGCTCCGGTTCGGTGCCGACGGATGCGGGCGGCTGGCAGACCGTGGGTCCGACGACGCAGCCCTTCGGCTCGTTCGCGGCGCCCCGGGCGATGACGGCCGAGGAGGTCGCGGCGGTGCCGGAGCAGTTCGCCGCGGCCGCCCGCCGCGCCGTGACCGCGGGCTTCGATGCCGTCGAGGTGCACGCGGCCCACGGCTACCTGCTGCACCAGTTCCTGTCGCCCTTGTCGAACACGCGCGACGACGAGTGGGGCACGGATGCCGACGGCCTGCGCGTTGCACTGCTGCGCCGGGTCGTCGAGGCCGTGCGCGCGGCGGCACCGGATGCGGCCGTCATGGTGCGCCTGAGCGCGAGCGACTGGGTGCCCGGCGGCATCGACACCGCGATGACGATCGAGCACGTGCGCGCGGCGCTCGAAGCGGGCGCCGACTGGTTCGACCTGTCCTCCGGGGGCCTCGATGCACGGCAACAGATCACGCCGGAGCCGGCCTACCAGGTGCCCTTCGCGCGCGACGTGAAGGCGGCGACCGATGCGAAGGTGAACGCGGTCGGCCTGATCGACTCACCGGAGCTCGCCGAGCAGGTGCTCGCAGACGGCGATGCCGACGCGGTGATGCTCGGCCGACCCTGGCTGCGCAACCCGCACTGGGCGCTCCTGGCCGAGGCCGAGCTCGACGGCCAGCCCGACGCCTCCGTCTGGCCGCCGCAGTACGTCAGGGCCCGCCCGAGCCGCTGATCGGCTCGGAGGATTCCTGCCGCTCAGCCCATACAGCTGGACTATCCACCCGTGTGACCGCTGCCGCACGGATCTTCCGGCCACACCGACGTGGTGAATCTCGCTCGATGATTCGGAGCGGTGTGGCACCATGCGGCATGCTTGATCCAGCGCCCAGCGTGGAGTGCCGCCCAACGAGACCCGTTCGGCCCCGCTCCGCGCACCACCGGCGCTTCCACGAATAACGGGAGACGTGATGACGATGGAACTGGACACCTACGCGCTCAGCGATGACGAGCTCGCGCTGGCCGAGGCGGTGCGCGACTTCGCGGATCGCGTCGTCGCGCCGGTCTCGTACGAGGCCGACCGCACCAAGACGCTGCCGATGGATGTCGTCGCACAGATGGGCGAGATGGGCCTGTTCGGGATCCCGTTCCCGGAGGAGCACGGCGGCCAGGGCGGCGACTACTTCGCGCTCTGCCTCGCGATCGAGGCGCTCGCGCGCGTCGACCAGTCCATCGCCATCACCCTCGAAGCAGGCGTGAGCCTCGGCGCCATGCCGATCTTCCGCTTCGGCACCGACGAGCAGAAGGCAGAGCTGCTGCCGTCGCTGCTCGCGGGCGAGGCGCTCGCGGGCTTCGGGCTCACCGAGCCCGAGGCCGGCTCGGACGCCGGCGCCACGCGCACCACCGCGCGGCTCGAGGGCGACGAGTGGGTCATCAACGGCTCGAAGCAGTTCATCACGAACTCCGGCACGTCGATCACGAAGTTCGTCACGGTCACCGCCGTGACGGGCGAGAAGGATGGCCACAAGGAGATCTCCACCATCCTGGTGCCCAATGGCACGCCCGGCTTCACGGTGGAGGCCCCCTACGACAAGGTCGGCTGGAACGCCTCCGACACGCATCCGCTCACCTTCTCCGACGTGCGCGTGCCGGCGTCGAACCTGGTCGGCGAGCGCGGCCGGGGCTTCGGCAACTTCCTGCACATCCTCGATGAGGGCCGCATCGCGATCGCGGCGCTCGCGGCCGGCGCGGCCGAGGGATGCCTCGAGGCGGCCGTCGACTACGCGAAGCAGCGCACGGTGTTCGGCGAGCCGCTCGCGACCCGTCAGGCCATCCAGTTCCTGCTGGCGCGCATGCAGCTGCGCGTGCACAACGCGCGACTCGCATGGCACCACGCCGCGCGCCTGCGCGACGCTGGCAAGCCGTTCAAGACCGAGTCGGCAATCGCCAAGCTCACGGCGAGCGATGCGGCGATGGACAACGCGCGCGACGCCACCCAGATCTTCGGCGGCAACGGCTTCATGAACGAGTACCCGGTGGCTCGCCACTACCGCGACTCGAAGATCCTCGAGATCGGCGAGGGCACGAACGAGGTGCAGCTCTTGGTCATCGCGCGCTCGCTCGGCATCGCCTGAGCGCTCGGGACAGGCTGATCCACGCGAAGCGCCCCGCCGATCGGCGGGGCGCTTCGCGGTTGCGCGTCAGTCCCTGGAGTGCTCGGGATCCGTGGGCTCGCCGGCGGCCGAGGGCTGCCCCTCGGGGTGCAGCCGCGCCTCGCGCTCGCGCGCCCGCCGCTCCCAGCGCGCCTCGCCGACCGTGAGCGCGTTGTCGCCGGAGGCGGTGTGGTCGGGGCGGTCGGGCCCCTTGCGCTGGATGCGGCCGGGCTCGAGGTTGCGCAGCACATCCGCGGAGCTGATCGATCCCGTCGAGGCATCCGTGTACCACTCGGAGAGCGACGGATCCTTCGTGTCGAGCCACGCGCCCGCCCCGTCGTCGGCCACCACCTGGCTGGAGCCGAAGACGAAGTCGTCGCCGTGCTCCTCGATGCCGAGCCGCACGCCCTGCGCGATCGCCGCCTTCGCATACTTGCGGCGCAGCATGAACGGGTCGGTGCGCAGCTCCTTCGCCCAGGCGACCATGATCCCCATCACGACGAACGCGAACGGCAGCGCCGTCACGACCATGAGCGACTGCAGTCCGCTGAGCGCCGTCTCGCCGCCCGCGACCAGCAGCGTCGCTGCGGTCGCGCCCAGCAGCAGGCCCCAGGTGATCGTGACCCAGATGGTCGGCTCGGGCTTGCCGCCCTGGCTCATCGACGCCATCACGATCGATGCGGAGTCTGCGGAGGTGACGAAGAAGATGGTGATCGAGACCAGGGCCAGCACCGACGTGATGACGCCCAGCGGCAGGTTGCCGAGCACCGCGAACAGCATCGCCTCCGACGATCCCGCCTCGCTGATGCCGAGGCCCTCCATCTCCATCGACATCGAGGTGCCGCCGACGATCGTGAACCAGACGAGGCAGATGATCGATGGCACGACGATGACGACCGTGACGAACTCGCGGAGCGTGCGACCTCGCGAGATCTTGGCGATGAACATGCCGACGAACGGTGTCCACGACACCCACCAGGCCCAGTAGTAGGTGGTCCAGGTCGAGAGGAACTCCTGCACGTCGGCGCCCTGCGAGCCGCTGCGCATCAGCATGGTGCCCAGCTCCTCGAAGAACGACACGAGCGTGGAGGGCAGCAGGTTCAGCAGCAGCAGGGTGGGGCCGGTGACGAGCACGAACAGCCCCACCGCGCCCGCGATCACCATGTTGATGTTCGACAGCGCGCGGATGCCGCGCTTGATGCCGGAGACGGCGGAGACGACGAACAGCGCGGTGAGCACGGCGATGGTGCCGATGATGAAGGCGTTGCCGACCTCTCCGACTCCCGTGACGATCTCGAAGCCGCGGCTGATCTGCAGGGCGCCGATGCCGAGCGAGATGGAGGTGCCGCCGAGGGTCACGATGATCGCGAAGACGTCGATGATCGATCCGAGCCAGCCCTCCGTCCTCTGGCCGAAGATGGGGGTGAAGATCGCTGAGATGAGCGGGGAGCGTCCGCGACGATAGGCCGCGTAGGCGATCGCGCCGCCGACGAGCGCGTAGTACGCCCACGCCATCGGGCCCCAGTGCAGGACGGTCTGCGCGAGCGCGGCGTTCATCGCGTCGACGGTGCCGTTCTCGACGTCGAAGCCGTGCGGCAGATCCATGAAGTAGGTGAGCGGCTCCAGCGGACCGTAGAAGAGCAGGCCGATGCCGAGGCCGGCGGAGAAGAGCATCGCGACCCAGGAGACGGTGGAGAACTCAGGCCGCTCGTCATCCATGCCGAGCCGCACGCCGCCGGTGCGGCCATAGCCGATGAAGAGCATGAAGACCGTGACGGCGATCGTCAGCGCGCCGAACATCCAGCCGAAGTTCACCGAGACCCAGCTGAGCGACGCGGAGCCGATCGTCTGGATGCTCTCGGGCGCGACGATGCCCCAGACGATGACTGCAGCCACGAACGCGCCCGCGATCGCGAAGACCGCCCAGTTGGTCGCGAAGGCGCGGCCGGTGCGCTCCACGCCGATCCCGGGGATGAGCGCAGGGTGCACGAGCCCGGGCGTGGTGAGCTCGCGCACCACCTGCTTGACCGGTGTCCGGTTCGTGCGCAGGGGCGTCTCTGGCGTGTTCTCGGACATGGGGGTGTCTCGTCTCGTCTCGTCTTCGAAGCGTCGGTACACGGCCCTTCCGGGCGTCGTGACGCTATCGTGCTGCGCGCCGATCCAGGCCCTGCGGGTGCGTATCGTTGCGCCATCGTGACCAGCCCCGCCCGAGCCAGAGCGCGCTGCGCTCGTTCGCCGGGCGAACGAGATCGTGCAGGTGGGTGCCCTAGAGTCGACGGTGCATCCCCGCCCATCCGTCCACCGAGGAGCACCATGGCTGAGCCCGATATCAAGAAGGGTCTCGCTGGTGTCTACGCCGACACCACCGAGATCTCCAAGGTCAATCCCGAGACCAACTCGCTGCTCTACCGCGGATACCCCGTGCAGGAGCTCGCGGCCACGCAGCCGTTCGAGGCGGTCGCCTACCTGCTCTGGCACGGCGACCTGCCGACCGACGAGCAGCTCGCCGAGTTCCGCGCGAAGGAGCGCGAGCTGCGCGCCCTGCCCGAGAACGTGCGGACCGTGATGGATGCGCTGCCGGACTCCGCGCATCCGATGGATGTCGTGCGCACTGCCGTCTCGATCGTCGGCGCCAACGACCCGAACGCCGACGATGACTCCGACGACCTCGAGAAGGCGTTCCGGCTCTTCTCCGTGCTGCCGGCGATCGTCAGCTACGAGCAGCGCAAACGAGGCGGCAAGGAGCTCGTCGAGCCGCGCGACGATCTCGACTACGCGGCGAACTTCCTCTGGATGTCGTTCGGCGAGGAGGCCGACCCGGTCGTCGTCGACGCCTTCAACCAGTCGATGGTGCTCTACGCCGAGCACTCCTTCAACGCCTCCACCTTCACCGCCCGCGTCGTCACCTCGACGCTCGCCGACCTCTACTCGGCCGTCACCGCGGCCATCGGTGCGCTCAAGGGCCACCTGCACGGCGGCGCGAACGAGGCCGTCATGGACGTCTTCCGCGAGGTCGGCACGGCTGACAAGGCGGATGCGTGGATCGAGACCGCGCTCGCCGAGAAGCGCAAGATCATGGGCTTCGGGCACCGTGTGTACAAGAACGGCGACTCGCGAGTGCCGACCATGCGCGCGGCGCTCGAGCGGCTCGTCGAGCACGCCGACGCGCAGGACGTGCTCGACATCTACAACGCGCTCGAGCAGGCGATGGCCGACCGCAAGCCCATCAAGCCCAACCTCGACTTCCCCTCCGGTCCCGCCTACGCGCTCATCGGCTTCGATGTGCCGATCTTCACGCCGCTGTTCGTCGCGGCGCGCGTGACCGGCTGGACCGCGCACATCATCGAGCAGCGCGCGAACAACGCGCTCATCCGGCCGCTCTCGGCCTACAACGGGCCGGACGAGCGCCACGTCGAGGGCGTGGACGCATCCGACCTGCCAGCAGACACGTCGACCATCGAGGAGA
This sequence comes from Agrococcus sp. Ld7, assembly GCF_045064095.1. Classification (NCBI taxonomy): domain Bacteria; kingdom Bacillati; phylum Actinomycetota; class Actinomycetes; order Micrococcales; family Microbacteriaceae; genus Agrococcus; species Agrococcus sp. Ld7. The sequence goes on from NZ_JBISGY010000023.1 coordinate 125,073, forward strand.
CCGCATGACCATTCCCCAGCTCGCACTGCACGACGGCCACAGCATCCCGCAGCTCGGCTTCGGCGTCTTCAAGGTCGACCCGGATGAGACCGAGCGCATCGTCTCGGAGGCGCTCGAGGCCGGCTACCGCCACATCGACACCGCGACGATCTACGGCAACGAGGAGGGGGTCGGCCGCGCGATCGCGGCCAGCGGCATCGCCCGCGACGAGCTCTTCATCACGACGAAGCTCTGGAACGACCGCCGCGGCGTCGCCGACACCCGCGCCGCGATGGGGGAGAGCCTCGAACGGCTGGGCCTCGACCGCGTCGACCTGTACCTGATCCACTGGCCGACGCCGGCGAACGGCAGCCCCGTCGAGACCTGGACGACGATGGCCGACATGCGCTCGGAGGGCCTGACGACGTCGATCGGCGTCTCGAACTTCGACGAGCGCTTCCTGCCGGAGATCGTCGAGACCGGCATCGTGCCGGTCGTGAACCAGATCGAGCTGCACCCGCAGTTCCAGCAGCGCGCGGCGACGGCGCTCTCGGCGCAGCACGGGATCGCCATCGAGGCGTGGGGTCCGCTGGGCCAGGGCAAGGTCGACTACTCGACCGGCGTGATCGGCGAGATCGCCGAGCGCCTCGATGTCTCGTGGGCGCAGGTCGTCCTCGCGTGGCACCTCGCGTCGGGCCGCATCGTCTTCCCGAAGTCGAGCAGCCGCGAGCGCATGGCCGAGAACCTCGCGGCCGCCGACGTGCGTCTGAGCGACGCGGATGTCGCCGCGATCGACGCGCTCGACCAGGGTGCGGCCGGCCGCATCTCGGCCGACCCCGCAGAGGTCAGCTAGCCAGGCTCGCAGCGCGGCTTTCGCGGACCCCTCCGCCATTCGGGACCCGATACATCGGGTCCCGTTCGGCCGAAGGGGTCCGCTTTGCCCCGTAGCCCGATGCACGAGCCGGATGCCGCCCCCACCCGCAGGTCGAGGAGCGGCGCGCGGAGCGCGCCGCGTCACGAGACCGGTGCCCCCCGCCCCGTAGGTCGAGGAGCGTCGCGCGGAGCGCGGCGCGTCACGAGACCGGTGCCCGCCCCGCAGGTCGAGGAGCGTCGCGGAGCGCGGCGCGTCACGAGACCGGATCCCCGCCCCGTTGTCCACAGGCGCGCTCCCGCGCGCAACACGCTGCCGCACCGCTGTGGCACCGTGCCCGGCATGGAAGCACCCATCACCGAGGAGGCCGAGGCCTTCGTGCGCTCCCTGCTCGACGACTGGCTCGCGCCGTATCCCCGAGAGTGCCTCGCCTGCTACCTCGACCGGGCCGTCGAGACGTTCGGCTGCGGAGGCGATCTGCGCCTCGCACAGCGCTACCGCGATCGGATGGCGCCTCGTGCGACCGCCCTCGAGCGGCGCCTGGAGGCAGACGGCGGATTCTGCGACTGCGAGGTGCTCATGAATGCGGTGGAGCCGGCTCGCCGCCTGTGGGAATCGCCTCCCAGAGCGCTCCCGGTCGCGCTGCCGACACCGGATGCCGACGGGTCCGACGACGACTCGCTCGACGACGAGCCCGACTGGTACGACGACCGCTACGACGAGGCGCCCGAGCTCGAGCCGCCGCTGGCCATGCCGCCCTGCACCGGCGTGCGCCGCGGGTCCACGCAGCCGTGCGGGAACTGGGCGGTGCGGTGGCGCCCGAGCCGCCGCTTCCGTCGGGGCTGGATCTGATGGGCGGCACGGCCAGCCCGCGGGCACCGCCGCGGGCACCGACGCTGTCGCATCATGACGGGGCCGACGGAGCCGACGGAGCCGCGTAGCGTGGCGACATGCAGCACGCAGCAGGCACGGGCGAGGGTGACGAGCGCCATGAGCACGGACTCAGCGGCGAGCGCGAGCCCGACAACCGACTCGGCACCGCGACGAGCGACTACCTCCGACTGCACGCCGACAATCCGGTGGACTGGCGGGAGTGGGGCGAGGCGGCGTTCGCCGAGGCCCGCGAACGGGGCGTGCCGGTATTCGCCTCCGTCGGGTACGCGACCTGCCACTGGTGCCATGTCATGGCTCGGGAGTCGTTCGCCGACCCCGCCATCGGCGCGCTGCTGCGCGCAGGGTTCGTCGCCGTCAAGGTCGACCGGGAGGAGCGGCCCGACGTCGATGCGGCGCTCATGGGCGCCGCCTCGGCGTTCACCCGCAGCCTCGGCTGGCCGTTGAGCGTCTTCCTCACGCCCGACGGGCTGCCGTTCTTCGCGGGCACCTACTTCCCGCCCACCGCGCGGCCCGGCATCGCCGCCTTCCGCGACGTGCTGGCGGCGGTCGACAAGGCATGGCGAGAGCAGCCGGATGCGGTGGCCGAGACCGGTGCGCGGGTGCAGGAGGCGCTGCGCTCGGCGAGCGCACGCGCCGCTGACCGGGCGCCGCTGCCGGACGCGGCCGAGGTGCGCGCGGTGCTTGCGACGGTCGCCTACCAGGAGGATGCGCGCTTCGGCGGGCTGGGGGAGGGCCAGAAGTTTCCGCAGCCAGCGCTCATGCTGGCGCTCGCGACCGCCGACGACGACGACGAGTCACCGCTGCGCGCGCTCGCCGGCCGCCTGCTCGACGCCGCTGCCGGCGACGACGACGTGGTCGCCGCAGGCGGCTATTCCAGCCTGCGCGGGCGCGACGGCGGCTTCTTCCGGTACGCAACGCAGCGAGACTGGTCAGTGCCGCACTTCGAGCGGATGCTCGTGGACAACGCGCAGCTGCTGCGGGTGGCCTCGCTCCTCGGCCGAGAGCGCATCGCGAGCGGCCTGGTCGACTTCCTCGCCGAGGTGCTGCGGCTCCCGGGCGGCGCGTTCGCGATCGCCGAAGACGCCGAGTCGCTCGTCGACGGGGAGCGGGTCGAGGGCGGCTGGCACCTGCCGGAGCACGCAGACGCGCGTCGGGAGCGGCCCCCGCTCGACAGGCTCGTGGTCACGAGCGCGAACGGTCTCGCGATCGAGGCGCTCGCCATCCGGGCACTGCGCGACGGCGACGAGCGTGCGCTCGCGCTCGCCGAGACCGCCGCGGAGCACCTGCTGGTGCAGCACGCGGCCGATCCCTCCCGGCTCGTCCACGCGCGCCTCGACGGCGAGCGCTCCCTCGCAGCCGCCACGGCTGCCGACGCCGGGTGCCTTGCGAGCGGTCTGCTGGCGCTCACCGCGGCGACCGGCTCGGTCCGCTGGGCGATCGCGGCGCGCGACATCCTGGCCGCCGCACCGGATCCCGCCGGGACGGCCGCGCAGGGCCCCTCCCTGCACCTCGGCCCAGCCTCCGACGGCGATTCGCCCTCGGGGCAGGCTGCGCTCGCGGGCGCGCTGCAGTCGCTGTTCGCGCTCACCGGCGAGCCCGCGCACCTCGAGCGTGCCACCGGGTTGCTCGACGCGACGCTCGCTCTCCGCAACCCGTTCGCCGGTGCCAGCACACTGCAGGTCGCGATGCGCCTGGCATCGCCGCCCCGCACGATCGTGCTGATCGGCGATCCGCCACCGGAGCGCCAGGCAGCGCTGCGCCGCGAGCCCGGCACGCTGCGTGCGACACCGGAGCAGGCCGCCGCGCTCGCGGCAGCGGGCTTCACGCTGCTGGAGGGCAAAGCGACGCCGGGTGCGTACCGCTGCGAGGACTTCGTGTGCGCGCTGCCCGAGCGCTGGTGAGCGCTCGACAGCAACGCTGTACCGGGCGGTCGTGCCGCGCGGCGGTGCGCTCCGGCTAGGAGGGGCAGGCGCGGCGGTGCGCTCCGGCTAGGAGGGCAGGCGCGGTGGCCAGAAGCGCAGCTGCATGGCGGCATCCGACAGCGTCATGCCGTACGCGACCGGCATGAACCAGATGGCCACCACGATGCTCGCGGCGAGCAGCACCACGATCGCCGTCCAGCCGGCGGCGCGCCGCTCCACGTCGTTCTCGGCACCGCGCGGAGGCGAGATGACGGCGTCGATGTCGGCATCGAGGCTCGCGGCGGCAGCGGCGGCAGCAGCGGCAGCGGCATCAGCAACGGGCTCCGCCGCCGTCACGGCCGCCGCCGGCCGGTAGCGCCCCACGAGCAGCTGCAGGGCGAAGGCGAGCGCGATGGCCACGAACGGCAGGAAGACGATCGCGTAGAAGAAGAAGATCGTCCGCTCGGGGAAGGCGAGCCAGGGCGCGTACCCGGCGGCGATCGCGAGCAGCAGGAAGCCCGCGGTGCGATCGAGCCGGCGGCCGAGGTGGAACAGCAGGAATGCCGCGGCCACGATGCCGCCGTACCAGAGCACCAGGTTGGGCAGTGCGGTGATCCACCACACGCCAGCATCGGTGTTCGCCATCTCGAAGCCGGTCGGCCGGCCAAGCCAGAGCCACTCGATCGCGGGCGACTGGTACGGGTGATCCTTGTCGAGTCCGACGTGGAAGCCGAACTGCTGCGCGTGATACATCCACAGGGACTGCAAGCCCAGCGGCACCCATGCCAGCAGGCCGCCCCAGCGCAGATCGACGCGCTCGAGCGCCAGCTGCGAGCCCCAGCCGCCGTCGAACCATCCCGCGTAGCTGGTGATGTAGACGACCAGCGCCGGGCCCACGACGAGCACGAAGCTCACGGGTGCCTGCGTCAGCAGCGTGCCGAGCCACGGATGCCGGAAGCCGGCGCGACGTCGATCGAGCGCGTCCATGAGCACGGTCCAGAGCCCGAAGAGCGCGAGGAATGCGGCGCCCGACCACTTCGTCGCGCACGCGGCTCCCAGCAGCGCACCGGCGATCATGAGCCACGGTCGCGCCAGCATCGCGGCACCGAAGCGCCGTGGCCGAGCGGCCAGGGCGCGCACGGTGCGAGCGGACGAGCCGCGTCGATCCAGCAGCAGCGCGCCCGCTCCGGCCAGCACGAACACGGCGAGGATCCCATCGAGCAGCGCCGTGCGGCTCATCACGATCGCGAAGCCGTCGATCGCCATCCAGAAGCCGGCGAGGGATGCGAACGCAACCGACCGCAGCATGCCGCGCGCGACCGCGTAGGTCAGCGCCACCAGGGCGATGCCGGCGATCGCACTCGGCAGCCGCCACCAGAACGGGTCGGCCATGCCGAACGCCGCCATGGCCATGCCGATGATCCACTTGCCCAACGGCGGATGCACGACGTAGTCGGCCTCCGCGGTCAGCCCGCTCGCGTCGCCCTGCTCGAAGCGCTCGTTCGATCCCTCGGCCCAGTCGCCCTCGTAGCCGAGCTGCCACATCGACCAGCCCTCTTTGACGTAGTAGGTCTCGTCGAAGGCCAGCACGTGCGGGTGACCGAGGCCTGCCAGCCGAGCGACCGCGGCGATCGTCACGATCGCGACCGGCGCCGCGATCTCGAGCGTGCGGCGGACGCGGGGCTCGTGCAGGCGCTCCTCGACAGCCGCGTATGCGTCGATGACGCGCGCGAGGCGCGTGCGGGCGGGCGGCTCCGCGGCGACTTCGATGACAACGGCACCGCTCGTGGCGGCGGCGTCGATCGATTCGGTCACACGGGCGATTCTGGCACCTGCCGCCGTGCCGCTCGCGCAGGCGCAGCCCGCCGCGCTCGGCGCCGTCGATAGCCTGGGCGGCGTGATCATCCTCGGCGCAACGCCCATCGGCAACCTCGGCGATGCCAGCGCCCGGCTGCGGGAGGCGCTCGAGACCGTGCCGGTGATCGCGGCGGAGGACACGCGCACGACGAAGCAGCTGCTGCGTGCGCTCGGCGTCGAGACGCAGGCACACTTCGTCGCGCTGCACGAGCACAACGAGCAGGCCGCATCACCCGCGCTCGTCGAGCGCGCCCGGGACGAGGATGTGCTGGTGCTCACGGATGCCGGCATGCCCGCCGTCAGCGACCCCGGCTTCCGGCTCGTGCAGGCGGCGGTCGCCGCCGGGGTCGACGTCACCTGCCTGCCGGGCCCCTCCGCCGTGCTCACGGCGCTCGCGCTCAGCGGCCTGCCGACCGACCGCTTCGCCTTCGACGGCTTCCTGCCCCGCAAGGGCGGCGAGCGCGACCGCGCCCTGGCTGCGGTCGCTCGCGAGGAGCGCACGCTCGTGCTGTTCGAGGCGCCGCACCGGCTCGTGGAGTCACTCGAGGCCATCGACCGCGCCATGCCCGAACGTCGCATGGCCGTCTGCCGTGAGCTCACGAAGCGCTACGAGGAGGTGCGCCGCGGCACGGCCGGCGAGCTGCTGCCATGGGCCCGCGAGGGCGTGAAGGGCGAGATCGTGCTCGTCATCGAGGGCGCGACCCCCGCGCTCACGGACCTCGACGCCGCGATCGCGCAGGTGCTGCGCCTCAAGCAGGACGGCATGCGACTGAAGGAGGCGGCCGCAGAGGTCGCCGAGGCGACCGGGCACGCGCGCAACGTGCTGTACCAGGCCGCCCTCGCGCATCCGCCGTCGTAGCCGGGCCGCACGGGCCTCGTAGGATTGACCCCATGCCCGAGCGCTTCACCGTGACGACGCCGATCTACTACGTCAACGACGTGCCCCACATCGGCCACGCCTACAACGAGGTCGCGACCGACGTGCTCGCGCGCTGGCACCGCCAGCGCGGCGACGACACGTGGATGCTCACGGGCACCGACGAGCACGGCCAGAAGATCATGCGCACGGCGGCCGCGAACGGCGTCAGCCCGCAGGACTGGACCGATCGGCTCGTCGAGAGCGCCTGGAAGCCGCAGCTCGAGCTGCTGAACATCCAGAACGACGACTTCATCCGCACCACCGATGAGCGGCACAAGGTGGGCGTGCGCATCTTCCTCGAGCGGCTCAAGGAGGCCGGGTACATCTACCACGGCGAGTTCGAGGGCCGCTACTGCGTCGGCTGCGAGGAGTACAAGACGCCCGGCGATCTGGTGCCCGGCACGGGCGAGTTCGAGGGGCTGCAGGTCTGCGCCATCCACTCCCGCCCGGTGGAGATCGTGCGCGAGGCCAACTACTTCTTCAAGTTGAGCGAGTTCGGCGATCGGCTGCTGGCGCTCTACGACGAGCGCCCCGACTACGTGCAGCCCGAGCACGTGCGCAACGAGGTGCGGCAGTTCGTCAAGCAGGGGCTCACCGACCTGTCGATCAGCCGCAACACCTTCGACTGGGGCATCAAGGTGCCGTGGGACGAGTCGCACGTGGTCTACGTCTGGTTCGATGCGCTGCTGAACTACATCACCGCGAACGGCTACGGGGTGGACGAGGAGCGCTTCGAGCGCCGCTGGCCCGCGACGCACATCGTCGGCAAGGACATCGCGCGATTCCACGCCGTCATCTGGCCTGCGATGCTCATGGCAGCGGGGCTCGAGAACTCGGACCACGTCTTCGCGCACGGCTGGCTGCTGGTCGGCGGCGAGAAGATGTCGAAGTCGAAGGCGACCGGCATCGAGCCGAAGCAGATCACCGAGGTCTTCGGCGTCGATGCGTTCCGCTACTACTTCATGTCGGCGATCGCGTTCGGCTCCGACGGCTCGTTCTCGTGGGAGGATCTGCACGCGCGCTACCACTCGGAGCTCGCGAACGGCCTCGGCAATCTCGCCTCGCGCGTCATCGCGATGGTGCACAAGTACTGCGACGGCGTCGTGCCCGATGCCCCGGTCGACGCCGACATCGCCGCACTCGTGGCGGATGCGGTCACGCGCGCCGACCGTGCCATCGACACCTTCCAGATCCACGACGCGGTGGATGCCGCGATGTCGATCGTCGAGCGGCTGAACGGCTACATCACCGAGCAGGCTCCCTGGGTGCTGGCGAAGGATGCGGGGCAGCGGGATCGGCTCGCGGCGGTGCTCGCGACGAACGTGCACGGCATCGGCACGGCCGCGATCCTGTTGGCGCCGGTCATGCCCGACACCGCGCAGCAGCTCTGGGCTGCGGTCGGCGGCGAGGGCGAGGTGACCGCGCAGCGGATCCAGCAGGCGCACACCTGGCAGGGCACGGGCCGCGTGTCGACCGTGCCGCCGCTGTTCCCGCGCGTCGAGCAGGAGCCCGCCGCGAGCTGAGGCGCGGCTCAGGTCGCCGGCAGCGACAGGGTGACGGGCTCCGACAGCCCTTCGACGACGATCTCGACGCCGGCGCTCGCATCGATGCCCTCCGGCACGTCCATCGTGTAGGTGCGGGCGGTCGAGGGCGCGTCGCAGACCGGCTCGGCCGAGAACTCGATCGAGATGCGGGTCGGCGACAGCACGGCCGGATCGCCCGCGGTCGGCCAGCAGCGCTCCTCCGCAGGCAGCGAGATCGCCAGCTGCTCGCCCCCATCCACCCACGTGGCCACCGCGCCGAGTCGCAGCACGTCGTCGACGGATGCACCGCTCGCGCGGGGAACGCCCGCGTCGCCCCCGTCGCGCGGGCTGACCCGCAGCTCGCTGCCGCCGTCGCCGGTCTCGCTCGCGCTCCCGCTCGCACCCTGGCTCGACGGTCCGAATGACACCGGGGGCGTCACAGCCCCGCATGCGCTGACGGCGAGCACCGCCACGACACCCGCGGCGATCGCGAGACGATTGGGCATGGCGTCGATACTCCTCGGTCCGGTTGCGGCTTCGATGGTTCCAGTCGCGCCACAAGGGGTCCTGGATGCGGCCCCAGGATCTCCTGTGGCTCCAGCATTCTAGGCTGGAGTCATGCCCCCGAGCGCCGACGGAACCACGCCCATCCGCCTCCCCGACACACCGACACCCACGGTGCTGCCGGGCGGCGAGTACATCCGCGAGCGCTTCAACGATGGCAAGCGTGACATGACGCGGCCGCCCGCGCCAGAGCCGCTGGCGGTGCCGATCTACGACAACCACACGCACCTCGAGATCAAGGACGGCGAGGGCTTCACCTACGCGGATGCGCTGGATGCCGCGGTGGCAGCCGGCGTCGCGGGCGTCATCCAGGTGGGCGGCGACGTCGAGTCCTCCGAGTGGTCAGCGGCGCTCGCGGCGCAGGACCGGCGTGTGCTCGCGGCCGTCGCGATCCACCCGAACGAGGCCCCCGGCTACGCGACGGCCGGCACGCTCGACGAGGCGCTCGCGGTCATCGACGCGCTGGCGCAGCAGCCGCGCGTGCGGGCCGTCGGGGAGACGGGGCTCGACTTCTTCCGCACCGGCGACGACGGTCAGCGGGCGCAGTTCACGTCGTTCGAGGCGCACATCGAGATCGCCAAGCGGCACGGGCGGGCGCTGCAGATCCACGATCGCGACGCGCACGAGGCTGTGGTCGAGACGCTGCTGCGCGTCGGCGCCCCCGATGTGACCGTGTTCCACTGCTTCTCCGGTGACGAGCACCTCGCGCGCATCGCCGCGGAGCACGGCTGGTACCTGTCGTTCGCCGGCACGGTCACGTTCTCGAACGCGAAGAACCTGCACGCCGCACTGCGCGTCGCCGACCGCAGCCGGATCCTGGTCGAGACCGACGCGCCGTTCCTCACGCCCGCCCCGTTCCGCGGTCGGCCGAACAGCCCCTACCTGACGCCGTACACGGTGCGGTTCATGGCCGAGCAGCTCGGCATCGAGGCCGACGCGCTCGCCGCGGAGACGGCCGAGAACACGGTGCGCGCCTACGGCAGCTGGGACTGATCGCTCAGCCGCACCCCAGGCGATGGCCGTCGCGAGCCGGGCCCGGGCGGCTCTGGACGCGCGAGCCCGGGCCGGGCGGCGCTGAGCGCGCGAGCCCGGGCCGGGCGGCTCTGGTCGTGCGAGCCGGGGCCGGGCGGCTCTGAGCGCCCGAGCGTGCGACTCAGTTCGGTGCCGTCGCGGGTCGGATCTCGACGGTCAGCTCGTCGTCATCGGTGTCGTCCTCCGACGCGTCGTCGACCCAGTCGTCGACGACGGCCTGGGTGATCGACATGTCGGCACCCGCGACCGGGAACGCCCAGCCGAAGATGCGCAGATCCGCCGTGCAGGCCGTCATGGTGCCCGACTCGTCCCAGTCGAACTCGATCTCCAGCTTGCCATCGACGACCTCGATCGACTCACCGGTGGGCTGGCACGTCGTCGAGCCGCTGCCGGCGCCGATCACGTGCACGAGCGTCGCGTCGGCATTCGCCCACGCCACGAGCGGCTCGCCGACCGGCAGGTCATCGATGCTGTAGGCGCCCAGGATCGACTCGTCCTCGATGCGGTAGGGCTCGCCTGCGACCTCGCTCGGCTGCGGGTCGGCGGGTGCGGTGTCGTCGGGAGCGGGCGAGGGCGTCGGCGCACTCGACTCGGTGGGCGCGCTCGACTCGGTCGGCGCGCTCTCGGCCGTCGGCGTCGCGGTCTCCGCAGGCGCTCCCGCCGATGTGCAGCCGGTCAGCGCGAGGAGGCCGATGATCGTCAGCGGGATGGTCCGTCGCATGCGGTGCAGCTCCTTGGGATCGCGGCCCGTGCGGCGCACGGGGGATGCCGCGCGACCACGCTCTCGAACCGGCCTGGGCGCCACCTGAATGGTGCCCCTCACGACAGCGCGAGCGACACGGGGCGATGGCAGTTTCAGGGCAGCTCGAGCACGTCGCCGCGCTCGAGTGTGACCTGCACCGAGCGCTCGACCGCGCCGCGCACCGTGACCTCCACGGGCAGCGTCGCCGAGACGGCGGCGGGCAGTGTGATGCGCCAGCCGTGCACCGTCGCGTCGCCGTCGCAGGTCGCGTTTGCTGCGGGCGCGAAGGTCACCTCGATCCTCCCGGGCCCGGTCGGTGCCGCGCCGACCGGCTGGGGCAGGCACTCGGTGGTGCCGGATGCCGCGAGCAGCACCGCGAGCGAGCGACCCGGCTCCAGCCACCGCACCTGCACCGCATCGCTCGCCGCATCCGCCAGCACGCCCTCGGGCAGCTGCTCGACCGGGATCGGCTCCGGGCCCGGGACTGTCCCGGCATCCGGGATCTGGCTCGGCTGCGGGTCGGCGGTGGGGTTGGCCAGCGAGTCGTCGGGGCCCAGCTGCACATCCATCACGTCGTCGGAGCCCTGCACGTTCACGAGCTGCACCGGCACGACGCTGTCCGCATCGATGGGCTGCGCAAGGTCGAGCTGCCAGCCGTGCAGCACGAAGTCGCGCGTGCACATCGCCTCGGGGTTCGGCGGGTCGAAGTGCACGGCGATCGATGGGCCACTCGGATCGAGCTCGGCCGGATGCGGCTGGGGGATGCACTCGCCGCCACCGCCGGAGCCGCCGACGACCACCGCGATCGACGCGCCGGGCTCGAGCCAGCGCAGCGCGACCCCGTTCGCCGAGACCTCGTCGAACAGACCGGCCGCTGCCAGCTGTGTCTCATCGAGCGGCACGGGATCCGCCCCGCTGACGGTGCCGGAAGGCGTGGGCGGCGCGCTCGTGCTGCCGGGCCCGCTCGGCCCGCTGCAGCCCGTGATGAGCGCGGCTGCGCCCGCGAGGGCGGCCACCACGAGCATCCGAGACCGGCCGGCCCGTCGGCGCGACATCGTCAGCGCGCGCGATGCAGTGCTCGTCATGGCGGTGCTCCTCCCGGTGCTCGAACCGCGATTCTCCCGCGTGAGCCTATGCGTCGGGGCCCGTCGCCCTCGGCATAGGCTCAACGGGTGCACGAGACGATCGACGGAACCGCGGCAGGCGGGCGGCCCAGCGCCGAGACGCTGCTGGGCGCATCCGAGATCCGCTCGCTCGCAGCGCAGCTCGACCTCACGCCCGCGAAGCGCTGGGGCCAGAACTTCGTCGTCGACGCGAACACGGTTCGGCGGATCGTGCGGACGGCGGATGTCGCCGGGCTCGACGTCGTCGAGGTCGGCCCTGGCCTGGGCTCGCTGACGCTCGGGCTCACCGAGGTCGACGCCCGCGTCGCTGCCGTCGAGATCGACCCGCGGCTGGCCGAGCTGCTGCCGCGCACCGTCGCCCGCAAGCAGCCGGATGCCCGCCTGGAGGTCGTGCAGCACGACGCGCTCACGCTCGAGGCGCTGCCCTTCGCGCCGCAGGCGATCGTCGCCAACCTGCCGTACAACGTGTCGGTGCCCGTGCTCATCCACCTGCTGGAGCGATTCCCGTCGATCGAGCGGGCGCTCGTGATGGTGCAGGCGGAGGTCGGCCACCGGCTGGCCGCACGCCCGGGCTCGAAGACCTACGGCTCGCCGTCGGCGAAGGTGGCGTGGTGGGGGCAGTGGGCGCTCGAGGGCGACGTGTCGCGGCAGATCTTCTGGCCGGTGCCGGGCGTCGACAGCGTGCTCGTCGGCTTCCGGCGCGGGCCGTCGATGGGTTCGGAGGAGCTGCGCAAGCGCACCTTCACGGTGATCGACGGCGCGTTCGGGCAGCGGCGCAAGATGCTGCGGCAGGCGCTGTCGGGCGTGTTCGGCTCGTCGGCGGCGGCCACCGAGGTGCTCGAGCGCGCCGGTGTGGAGCCGACGCTGCGCGGCGAAGCGCTGGAGCTCGCCGACTTCATCCGCATCGCCGAGGCGGGTGAGCCCACGTCGGCGTAGCGTCCCGCCGAGCGTCGACGGGGCCGCGCGCGGCTGCACCGCATCCCGATTGGCAGAAATGTCGCTAGCGGCGCGCATTCGGCACGTTTGCGAGCCGATGGCGACATTTCTGCTTCCGCGTCTCGCGCGGCGCCAGCCGCGTCTCGCGCGCGCCGCCACATCCGCGTTCGCGCCCGCGCCGCGAGAGAAATGTCGCTCGCGGCGCGCATTCGGCGCGCTTGCGAGCCGATCGCGACATCTCTGCGCGATCAGGCTGCGGGGGAGCGCGCGTCGAGCTCCGCGATCAGCCGCTTCGGCGCCGTGACGCGGAAGCTGGAGTCGATGAGCTCGGCCACCCGCTCCCAGTCAGCGTCCGCGAGGTCGATGGCGACCCATCCGGATGCGCCCAGGTAGGCGGGCTCGATCGCACCCTCCTCCAGCAGCGCCAGTCGCTCGTCGGGCTCCAGCAGCACGCTCAGGCGCGGCGGATGCAGGCCGTCGCGATGCTCCTGCCGCGTCGTGCTGGCGTAGTAGGCGAACACCTTCGTGGTGAAGAACGCGGGGCGCCCGTGCGAGACCTTCTCGTCGGCGCCGGGCATGGCGAGCGCGATGCGGCGGAGCCGTGCCAGCAGCGGATCGTCGGCGTCGAACATCAGTGGATGCGCCATGTCGGGAGGCTAGCGCGAGCCCGCGGGCGCATTGCAGAGCCCACGCGAGGCCCACACGTCGAGCCGCGCGCGAGCCACTCTCGAGCCACGCGAGAGCCACGCGAGAGCCACGCTCGAGCCGCGCGCGAGGCCCACACGGCGAGCCACGCGCGAGCCGCACGCGGAGCCGCGCGCGAGCCACCCGCGAGGCCACGGGCGCCGTGGACGGGAGCACTCCCGACGGGCAGTAGGTTGGATTCGTGGGACGAGGCAGCACGGTGCGGGCGAAGGCGCCCGGCAAGATCAACGTGCACCTCGGCGTGGGCGCGCTGCAGGACGACGGCTACCACGACGTCGCGACCGCCTATCAGGCCGTCAGCCTCTACGAGTTCGTGGAGGCGACCGCAGCATCCGACTTCTCGGTGCGATTCTCCGGCCCGGTGCCGCACGAGCACCTCTCCACCGGTGCCGACAACCTCGCGATCCGCGCCGCCATGGCGCTCGCCCGGCGCGGCCGCGTGACGGGCGGCGTCGCGCTGTCGATCGACAAGCACGTGCCGATCGCGGGCGGCATGGGTGGCGGCTCCGCCGACGCCGCAGCGACGCTCGTCGCCTGTGACGAGCTCTGGGGCCTGCACCTGGGCCGCGAGGCTCTGCACGACATCGCCCGCGAGCTGGGTGCCGACGTGCCGTTCGCGCTCGCCGGGGGCACCGCGGTCGGCACCGGTCGCGGCGACCAGCTCAGTCCGGCGCTCGCGAAGGGCCAGTTCCACTGGGTGCTCGCCTACGCCGATGTCGGCCTGTCGACGCCCGACGTCTACCGCGCCCTCGACGAGCATCGCGCGCTGCACGCCGCCGACATCGCGCCGGCCCACGATGTGCCGACTGTCGATGCGCGGGTGCTGCAGGCGCTGCGCGCCGGCGACGCGAACCTGCTCGCGGAGGCGCTGCAGAACGATCTGCAGGCGCCGGCGCTGCGGCTCATGCCGCGACTGGTGGGCACGCTCGAGCTGGGGGAGCGCTCCGGGGCGCTCGCGGGCATCGTCTCCGGCTCCGGGCCGACGGTCGCCTTCCTGTGCGACAGCCTCGAGTCGGCCATCGAGCTGCAGATCTCGCTCTCCACCGCGAAGGTCGTCGCTGTCAAGGTCACCGGCCCCGTGCCGGGCGCGCGCCTCATCGACTGACGCTCGAAGCGCATCCGCCGCCCGATCGAAGCGCGCAGCCGCGCCGGTGGGCGGGACCAGACGCCGAGTGCGGGAGAATGGGGGGATATGGCACACCTTCTTGGCGCCGAGCGCGTCGGCATCGCCTTCCCCACCCGCACCGTCTTCGAATCGATCTCGCTCGGGCTGGAGGACGGCGATCGCATCGGCATCGTCGGCCGCAACGGCGACGGCAAGTCGACGCTGCTGCGGATGCTCGCGGGCCGGCTCGAGCCGACGAGCGGTCGCGTCACGCGACGCGGCGGCCTGCAGGTCGGCGTGCTCGACCAGCGGGACACCCTCGACGGCGATACCACCATCGGCGAGTCGATCGTCGGTGACCGGCCCGAGCACGAGTGGGCGGGCGACGCCCGGATCCGCGACATCCTGAACGGCCTGGTCGGCGACCTCGACTGGCACTCGCGCGTCGGCGACCTCTCGGGCGGCCAGCGCCGCCGCGTCGCGCTCGCACAGCTGCTGGCGGGCGACTGGGACGTCCTGTTCCTCGACGAGCCCACCAACCACCTCGACGTGCAGGGCATCGCCTGGCTCGCCGACCACCTGAACGCCCGCTACGTCGGCGGCCGCGGCGCGTTCGTGGCCGTCACGCACGACCGCTGGTTCCTCGATGCCGTCTGCACCGGCACGTGGGAGGTGCACGACCAGCAGGTCGAGCCCTTCGAGGGCGGCTACGCGGCCTACATCCTGCAGCGCGTGGAGCGCGACCGGATGTCGGCGGCCAGCGAGGCGAAGCGGCAGAACCTGATGAAGAAGGAGCTGGCGTGGCTGCGCCGCGGCGCGCCCGCCCGCACCGCGAAGCCGAAGTTCCGCATCGACGCCGCCACGCAGCTGATCGAGGATGAGCCGCCGGCGCGCGACCCCATCCAGCTCGCCCAGCTCGCCGCGACCAGGCTGGGCAAGGATGTCGTCGACATCGTCGACGCCTCCGTCGAGCTGGGCGGCCGCACGATCCTCCATGACGTCACCTGGCGCATCGCGCCCGGCGAGCGCGCTGGCGTGCTGGGCCGCAACGGCGCCGGCAAGTCGACGCTGCTCGCCCTCATCGCCGGCCGCATCCAGCCCTCCGCCGGACGCGTGAAGACCGGCAAGACGGTGAAGATCGCCGAGCTCACGCAGGAGCTCGCCGAGCTCGAGCAGCACGAGAACGACCCGGTGCGCACCGTCGTCGGCAGCCTGAAGTCGAGCTATGCCTCCGGCGGCAAGGAGCTCACGCCGGGGCAGCTGCTCGAGCGCCTCGGGTTCCGCAGCGGTGAGCTCTCGACGCCGGTCAAGGACCTCTCCGGCGGTCAGCGCCGCCGCCTGCAGCTGCTGCTGATCCTGCTCGACGGGCCCAACGTGCTCATCCTCGACGAGCCCACGAACGACCTCGACACCGACATGCTCGCGGCGATGGAGGATGTGCTCGACTCGTGGGCCGGCTGCCTCATCGTCGTCAGCCACGACCGCTACCTCATCGAGCGCGTCACCGACCACCAGTACGCGGTCATCGACGGCGGGCTGCGCCACATGCCGGGCGGTGTGGATGCCTACCTCGAGCTCTCGGGCTCGGGCTCGGTCGCGCGCACCACGGCCAGGGCGACGCAGCCGCAGCAGGCATCTGGAGCATCCGGCGCATCGGCCGCCGGCGGCGGCTCGGCGCTCTCCGGTGCCGAGCGGCGCTCGCTGGAGAAGGAGGCGGCGAGCCTCGACCGCCGGCTGCAGAAGGCGACTGCGGCACGCGAGTCGCTGCTGGAGCGCTTCGAGCAGGCCGACCACGGCGACTTCGACGCGCTCGCGGCGCTGCAGGCAGAGCTGACCGAGGTCGAGGAGCGGGTGGCGTCGCTCGAGGAGGCCTGGCTGGAGGCGCACGAGGGCCTCGAGCGCTGAGCCGCTCGCCTGCCCTGCGCCCATAGCGCGCTCGGATACAGTGACGGAGGTCGCGCAGCGGCCACCGGCGACGCCGGTCGCACGGTGAAGGGAGCGCCCATGGCAGAGCACACGATCCTCGTCGTCGATGACGACCCGGCGCTCGCCGAGATGATCGGCATCGTGCTCGCGGGCGAGGGCTACGACCTCGAGTACTGCGCGGATGGCGCCGAGGCGCTCGATCGCTTCCACGAGGTGCGCCCCGATCTCGTGCTGCTCGACCTCATGCTGCCGGGCAAGGACGGCATCCAGATCTGCACCGAGATCCGCGCCGAGTCCGGCGTGCCCATCATCATGCTCACCGCGAAGGGCGACCCGACCGACATCGTGGTGGGGCTGGAATCCGGCGCCGACGACTACGTCGTGAAGCCCTTCAACCCGAAGGAGCTCGTCGCCCGCGTGCGGACGCGCCTGCGCCCGCAGCACAGCGGCGACACCGGCACGCTCCGCGTCGCCGACCTCGACATCGATGTCGCCGGCCACCAGGTCAGCCGCGCGGGCGAGCCCATCTCGCTCACGCCGCTGGAGTTCGAGCTGCTCGTGACGCTCGCGTCGAAGCCCAACCAGGTGTTCTCGCGCGAGATGCTGCTGGAGCAGGTGTGGGGCTACCACTACAAGGCCGACACGCGCCTCGTGAACGTGCACGTGCAGCGCCTGCGCTCCAAGGTCGAGCGCGACGTCGACAGCCCCGTGGTCGTGACGACCGTGCGCGGGGTCGGCTACCGCGCCGGCGCCCCCCAGAGCTGAGCCGACCGTGGCCTGGCGACGCCGCACGCTGTGGGAGTGGGCGACCGGCCTCCTGCGGCGTTCGATGGGCGCGCGCGTCGTCGCCGCCAGCATGCTGCTCTCGACGCTCGCGCTCGTCATCGTGCTCGGCTACATGTCGGCATCCGTGGGCCAGAACCTGTTCGAGACCCGGCGCGACGACGCGCTGGTCGAGGCGGTGCAGGCGCGCGGCCAGATGCAGCAGGTCTTCAACGAGGCGGTCACCGAGAACCTCACGAGCGGCGAGCTCGACGCGCTGCAGGACACGGCGCTCGGCGCCATCTCCGACATCATCTCCAGCCGCTCGACGACCGAGTACGCCATGCTCCGCACCGAAGGGCAGAGCGAGACGCTGCTGACGATGAACGATGTGCAGTCGCAGGCCTTCGACGCCGACCTGCTCTCGCAGGAGCTGCGCAGCGCGGTCGCCGAGGGCGCCGACACGCCCTTCTACCAATCGGTGCGGATCGCCACGACGAGCGGCGGGCAGCCCGGCCTGGTGGTCGGCACCACGGTCGACGTGCCGCTCACCGGCCAGTACGAGCTCTACCTGATGACGAGCCTGGAGTCGACGCAGGAGACGCTGGACTTCATGCACCTGACCATGGTGCTCGCCGGCCTGGCCCTCATCGCGCTCATCGCCCTCATCAGCTACCTCGTCGCACGGCTCGTCGTGGGCCCCGTGCAGGTGGCGGCGGAGTCGAGCGCGCGCATCGCTGCGGGCGAGCTCGACGTGCGGATGCCGGTGCGGGGCGAGGACGAGATGGCCAAGCTCGGCAGCTCGTTCAACCGCATGGCGGATTCGATCTCGCGGCAGATCAACGAGCTGGCGACGCTGTCCACCGTGCAGCAGCGGTTCGTGTCGGATGTCTCCCACGAGCTGCGCACGCCGCTCACGACGATCCGGCTCGCCGGCGACGTGCTGCATGACCGCCGGGCGTCCTTCGACCCCGTCTCCGCCCGCACCGTCGAGCTGCTCTCGACCCAGATCCAGCGCTTCGAGCAGCTGCTCGCCGACCTGCTCGAGCTCAGCCGCTTCGACGCCGGGGCCGCGCAGCTGGAGATCGAGCCGACCAACCTCGTGCGGCTGGCGGAGGCGGAGATCGAAGCGGTGCAGCCGCTGGCGGCGGAGCGCGGCTCCGAGCTGCGGCTCGTCGCGCCGGGCGGGCACTTCGAGGCGGAGGTCGACCCGCGCCGCATCCGCAGGATCCTGCAGAACCTGCTCGGCAACGCCATCGACCACGGCGAGGGCAAGCCCATCGCCGTCATCGTCGACTCGTCGACCGATGCTGCCGCCATCGCGGTGCGGGATCACGGCGTGGGCATGACGGAGATCGAGATGAGCCGCGTCTTCGACCGCTTCTGGCGCGCCGACCCCTCGCGGCAGCGACGCACGGGCGGCACCGGCCTCGGCCTGTCGATCAGCCGCGACGACGCCGCGCTGCACGGTGGCTGGATCGACGTCTGGTCGAAGCCGGGCGCCGGCACGCAGTTCCGACTGACGCTGCCGCGCGCGGGCGCCCGCGCGGTCGCCTCGCCCATCGAGCTGGAGCCCGACGACACGCGACCGCTGCAGCTCGCGCCGCCGGATGCGGTCCAGCTTGCCGAGCCAGAGCTGCACCCGGACGCGCTCGTCGACCCCATGATCGCGACCAGCTCCGAGGAGGTCGACCGATGAAGCGCATGCTGCTCGCGCTCGTGGCGCTGCTCGGCCTCGTCGGCTGCGTCGCGATCCCGGACTCCGGGCCCGTGGTGGCAGGCGAGGTCGACACGAGCGAGCAGGCGAGCATCCTCGTCTTCCTCGCGCAGGAGCCGCAGCCGGGCGCCACCCAGGAGGAGGTCATCCTCGGTTTCCTCGCGGCCGCCATCAGCCCGAACGACGACTTCTCGATCGCCCGCGAGTACCTCGCGGGCACGGCCGCATCGACGTGGGATCCGGATGCGCGCGTGATCGTCCGCTCCGGTGCGCAGCCGGAGGTGTCGCTGACGGGGGAGACCACCGCGAGCGCGCAGCTCACGGCGCAGTCGGAGGTCAGCTCGGGCGGTGCGCTGCAGCTCGCCGGCGGCAATCGCACACTCGAGTTCGAGCTCGTGCAGGTCGATGGCGAGTGGCGCATCTCGCAGGCCCCCGACGGCATCGTGCTCTCGGCCTACTACTTCGACCAGCTGTTCGGCGCGCACACGCTCCACTGGCTGACGCAGGACGGCACCCGCACGGTGCCGGAGCTGCGCTGGTTCGAGCGCACGGCCGCCACGCTCGCCGAGCGGATCATCGACGCGCTGCTCGCCGGGCCGTCCACGTGGCTCTCGCCCGCCGTGTCGACCGCCGGCGCTGTGGAGGCCTCGCGCGTGGGCCCGACGCGCTTGGACGGCACGACGATGACGGTCACGCTCGACATCGCGCAGGTGGAGCAGCTGGGCTCAGGGAGCCTGCAGCCCCTGGCCGTGCAGCTGGCGCTCTCGCTGCGCGACCTGGGTGTGCGCGAGGTGCGGGTGCAGGTGGAGGGGCTGTCGGGATTCGCGGCGTCGAGCGCCGCTGCCGATCCGATCGACGAGGGCGACGTCGACCCCCGTCCGCTGGTGCTCGAGGGCGGTGTGCTGCACCACATCGGCGGTGGCCCGACGCTCGAGGATGTCGGCAGCACGCTCCAGGCGATCGGCGCCACGAGCTACACGGTGGGCGCGGCCGGCGGCGTCGCGCACACGGGAGCGACCGCAGCCTGGGTGCTGCCGAACGCCTCGCCGGTCGTGATCTCGACCGACGTGGGCGCGGTGCCGACGGTCGACGACAGCGGCTGGGTGCTGCTGCAGGAGCGGAGCGCGACCGGCCGGCTGCTCGCGTGGCGCGACGGCGAACGCAGCGAGCTGCCGCTGCCGCCGGACTTCGACCGCGTGGCTGCCATGGAGGTCTCGCGCGACGGCTCACGACTGGCGATCGCGACCGCGGGCAGCAGCGGAGGCGGCAGCGACGTCTGGGTGATGGCGGTGGTGCGCGACCCGGACGGCAAGCCCATCACGCTCGGCGAGCCCTATCCGCTGCCGGCGATCGAGGGCGCGGCCTCTGACATCACCTGGATCAGCCCCACGCAGGTCGCCGTGCTGGCGAGCGAAGACGACCGCCCGCAGATCACCGTGCTGGCGATCGGCGGGGTCGCGGAGCAGCTGCCCTCGCCGGGCGGCGGCGTGCAGGCGATCGTCGGCGGCAGCGAGGGCACCGCGACGCTCCGGGCACTGGGGGCCGACGGTGAGCTGCTCTCGCTGCGCGGACGGGTGTGGAGCTCCGCGGCCGGGCTCGAGCCGATCCGGCTCATCACCACGCAGCAGTAGGGCGCGCACGGACGCGGGCGGATCGGATGCGCGCGCTGTCCACATGCATCCGGATCGCCAGAACGCGCCGCAGCGGTCGTGCGCCACCCTGCGCTCATGGGGATCGACGCGGCGCTGCGGGAGGCGGCGAGCGTGCTGTGGCCGACCGAGTGCGCCGGCTGCGGCGCGCACGACATCGCGGTCTGCGATGCGTGCAGGGCGCTGCTCCTCGGCCGCCCGACGCGGTCGAGCGTCGAGGGCGTGCCGCTCGTCGCCGCGGCCGACTACGCAGGCCCCGTGCGGGCGCTCGTGCAGGACTGCAAGGAGCGCGGGGGGCGCCAGAGCGCGCGAGCGCTCGGCGCGGGCATCGCGCTCGCGCTCGCGGCGCTCCCGGATGGAGCGCTCGTGCGCGTGCCATCGAGCAGCGCCGGCCTGCGGCGGCGCGGCTTCGATCCGGTGGTGCTGCTGCTGCGCGCGGTGGGCGCGAGGGCGGTGCCGCTGCGGCGGCGCCCGTCCGCGGGTGCAGGGGCGCAGAAGCAGCGCACCGCCGCCGAGCGCGCTGCGGCGGCACGGGGCTCGCTCCTGCTTCCGAGGCCCAGCGCGCGGGCACTCGCGGGTCGCCGGGTGGTGATCGTCGACGACGTCGTGACGACCGGCGCGACGGTCCGCGAGGCGCTCCGAGCACTGCGTGCCGCAGGCTGCGATCCGGTGGGCATCGCCGCCGTCGCGCACACGCCCCGCAGGGTTCCCGAGGGGCTGGCCTGACGCTCGGGCTCCGGGGGTAGAGTGACGGCACGCAAGTCGGCGCAGCAGCCGCAGGCGCCGATGCCGATCCATACGGGAGGCCACGATGAACATCACGTTCGGCGCCAAGGGCGCAGACATCACAGACCGGTTCCGCGCATACGCCGAGGACAAGCTGACGAAGGTCACGCAGCTGCTTCCCCGCGCCACCGCTCTCGATGTCAAGCTCACGCGGCATTCGGTCCCTCACACCTCGGTCGCGGGTGGCAGGGTCGAGATCACCGTGCACGGCCCCGGCTCGATCATCCGCGCGGAGGCCGACGGCCCCGACAAGTACATGGCGTTCGACTCCGCCTACCACCGAGTCATGGAGCGCGCCCGCCGCGTCCACGACAAGCGCACCGATCACAGCGCTCGCAAGCGCACGCCGCTCCACGAGGCCGTCGCCACCGGCTTCAAGCAGGTCGACATCACGCCGGCAGACCCCGCCGTGGTCGAGGCCGTCCGCACCGGCTCCATCCCCACGGTCGAGCAGCAGCACGAGGGTGAGACCGAGTGGTCGCCTGTCGTGATCCGTCAGAAGCGGTTCCCGAGCAAGCGCATGAGCGTGCGCGACGCCGTCGACCAGATGGAGCTCGTCGGCCATCCCTTCTACCTGTTCGTCGACGACGCCTCGGGCGAGTGCGCCGTGGTCTACCGCCGCAAGGGCTGGTCCTACGGCGTGATCACCCTCGACGATGAGGCCACCGAGCGCGGCGAGGACGCCGAGCGCGCCGCCTCCTGACCCGCAGTCCCAAGAGGCGTCCCGGCAGCGCTGGGGCGCCTCTTGGTCCGCATTGTTAGGATGGGCAGTCGGTTACCGAACCGTGAACTTTCCCCCGAGCACGGAAGGCTTTCCACCGTGGCCAATATCTTCGAGAACATGCTGCGAGCCGGCGAGGGCCGACTGCGGCGCCGCCTGGAGCGCATCGCCAAGGATGTCACCGCGCTGGAGGACGCCTTCGAAGAGCTGACGGACGAGGAGCTCGCGGCCGAGACCGACGAGTTCCGAACCCGCTACGCCGCCGGCGAGACGCTCGACGACCTGCTGCCAGAGGCCTTCGCGGCCGTCCGCGAGGCGGCAAAGCGCACGCTCGGCATGCGCCCCTACGAGGTGCAGGTCATGGGTGCTGCCGCGCTGCACCTCGGCAACATCGCCGAGATGAAGACCGGTGAGGGCAAGACGCTCGTGGCGCCGATCGCCGCATACCTCAACGCCATCACGGGCGAGGGCGTGCACGTCGTCACCGTCAACGACTACCTCGCGAGCTACCAGTCGGAGCTCATGGGCCGCGTGTTCCGTGCGCTCGGCATGACCACCGGATGCATCATCGCGGGGCAGAGCCCGGATGTGCGCCGCCAGCAGTACGAGGCCGACGTCACCTACGGCACGAACAACGAGTTCGGCTTCGACTACCTGCGCGACAACATGGCGCACTCGAAGGACGCCATGGTGCAGCGCGGCCACGGCTTCGCGATCGTCGACGAGGTCGACTCGATCCTCATCGACGAGGCGCGCACGCCGCTCATCATCTCCGGCCCCGCCGCGGGTGAGGCGAACCGCTGGTTCGGCGAGTTCGCCCGCATCGCCAAGCGGCTGCGCCCCGACGTCGACTACGAGGTCGACGAGAAGAAGCGCACCGTCGGCGTGCTCGAGCCCGGCATCGAGCGGGTCGAGGATCTGCTCGGCATCGACAGCCTCTACGAGTCGGCGAACACCCCGCTCATCTCGTTCCTCAACACGGCGCTCAAGGCGAAGGCGCTCTTCAAGCGCGACTCGCACTACGTGGTGATGGATGGCGAGGTGCTGATCGTCGACGAGCACACCGGCCGCATCATGCAGGGGCGCCGCTTCAACGAGGGCATCCACCAGGCCATCGAGGCCAAGGAGGGGGTGCAGATCAAGGCGGAGAACCAGACGGTGGCGACCGTGACGCTGCAGAACTACTTCCGCCTCTACCAGAAGCTCGCGGGCATGACCGGCACCGCCGACACCGAGGCCGCCGAGTTCATGTCGACCTACAAGCTCGGCGTCGTGCCCATCCCCACGAACAAGCCGCTCGTGCGCATCGACAACGCCGACCTCGTCTACGCCACCGTCGAGGGCAAGTTCAAGCACGTCGTCGACGACATCGTCGAGCGCCATGAGAAGGGCCAGCCGGTGCTGGTCGGCACCACGAGCGTCGAGAAGAGCGAGTACCTCTCGACCCAGCTCGCGAAGCACGGTGTGAAGCACGAGGTGCTGAACGCGAAGAACCACGCGCGGGAGGCCGCGATCATCGCGCAGGCCGGTGGCCTGGGCGCCGTCACGGTCGCCACGAACATGGCCGGTCGCGGCACCGACATCATGCTCGGCGGCAACGCCGAGCACCTGGCGGTGACGCGCATGCAGGAGCTCGGCCTCAGCCCCTCGGAGACTCCGGAGGAGTACGAGGAGCGCTGGGACGACGTCTTCGCCGAGGTCAAGGCGACGGTCGCGGAGGAGGCTGCGAAGGTGCTCGAGGCGGGCGGCCTCTACGTGCTCGGCACCGAGCGCCACGAGTCGCGCCGCATCGACAACCAGCTGCGCGGTCGCTCCGGCCGCCAGGGCGACCCCGGCGAGAGCCGCTTCTACCTCTCGATGCAGGACGACCTGCTGCGCCTGTTCGGCGGCTCGGTCGCCCAGCGCTTCATGGCGGCGGATGCGGATGAGGACGAGATCCCGCTGGAGTCGAAGATCTTCTCCCGCACGATCCGCTCCGCGCAGGCGCAGATCGAGTCGCGCAACGCCGAGATGCGCAAGAACGTGCTGAAGTACGACGACGTGATGAACCGCCAGCGCGAGGCGATCTACGCCGACCGCCGGCACATCCTCGACGGTGACGACCTCGACACGCGCGTGCAGGGCTTCCTCGAGGGCACCATCCGCAGCGTTGTCGCCGAGCACACGGTCGGCAACGACAGCGACGAGTGGAACCTCGAGTCGCTCTGGAACGAGGCGAAGCAGATCTATCCGGTCGGGATCACGATCGACGAGGTGGTCGCCGAGGCGCAGCCGCGACTGACCGCCGACTTCGTCACCGACCAGCTGCTCTCGGACGCGAAGATCGCCTACGCCAAGCGCGAGGAGGAGCTCGGGGCCCCCGCCATGCGACTCCTCGAGCGTCGCGTGGTGCTGTCGGTCATCGATCGCAAGTGGCGCGACCACCTGTACGAGATGGACTACCTGCGCGAGGGCATCGGCCTGCGCAGCATGGCGCAGCGCGACCCGGTGGTCGAGTACCAGAACGAGGGCTTCACGCTCTACCAGCAGATGATGTCGGCGATCCGCGAGGAGTCGGTGACATTCCTGTTCAACCTCGAGGTCAAGGTGCAGCAGGGCGCGACCGCTGCGGCCCCCGCGATCGAGGGCGGCGGGCTGGAGGAGGTCGAGGAGGACACCTCGAAGCTCACCTACTCGGCGCCCGATGAGGATGGCGAGGCCTCGGTGCACGACGCGAAGGGCAAGGAGCTCGGTGCCGAGACCGGCAAGGCGCGCGCGAAGAGCGGCAACCCGGCGGTCTCCGCGGCGGCGAAGGCGCAGGGCGGCAATCGCCAGCAGCGTCGGGCGGCGGCGAAGCCGCAGAAGGCGGCCCCGAAGAAGGTCGGCGCGTTCGGCCAGGTGCAGGAGACCGAGGAGGACTGAGCGCCCCCCGGTCGGGGCGCGCTGAGCGCGACCCTCGTTGGTCGAGGAGGCAGGAGCGCCTCGTCGATTGATGGGGCCTGAGCGCCCCCTCCCCGTTGGTCGAGGAGGCAGCGGCCCGCAGGGTCGCTGCCGTCACGAGACCAGGCGCGGCGGCATGGAGGTCTCGTGACCAGGTCTCGTGACGCGTGCCGATGGCACGCTCCTCGACCTTGAGTCCTCCGGGCGCAACGCGGCTTCGCCGCATTGCGTCCTGCGGACTCAATCATCGAGGGTCTGCAGGCCGTTCCAGGCGGTGATGCCGAGCGGCGGGCCGTAGGCGCCGGTCGCACCGCCGTTCGAGTAGACGGCGGTGATGGTGCCCGCCCCCGTCGCCTCGTCGACGTTCGAGACCCAGCCGGAGCCCGACGCGCCGTCGCCCATCTCGCAGCTCGCACCGTAGTTCGCGTCGCCGCCCGCACCGTAGTCGACCGCATCCGCCGCGCAGTAGCGCAGCACCTCCGAGTCGAAGTCGCCGTTGCCGGGGTAGCCGGCGATCACGACCCCGTTCGTCTCTGCCGTGAAGCTCACGCCCTGGCCCCCGACCGCATCCTCGAGCGTCCGACCGTCCTCGGGAGCGAAGCGGATGAAGCCGAAGTCGAAGCCCATCCAGCCGTTGTCGTCGGCGCCGTCGAGCCATCGGGTGTTCGCCTCGAGGTACTGCTGCGGCACCCACGTGGATTCGGCCTCCCAGGTGCCGAAGGGTGCGTCCCCGCGCTCGTAGCCGGGGGAGAAGCGGATGGTGTCGAAGGAGTCGCGGGTGTCGTCATCCCAGATGCAGTGCGCGGCGGTGATGACGATGAGCGCCGACGCCGAGTTGATGACCGTCCCGCTGCACGTGAAGCTGCCGGCCTCGGACTCCATCTCGATCCGGCCGGTCGTCGACAGCAGCAGGCTCTCGTCGCTCGTGTGCGGGGCGCCGGCATAGAGCTCGTCGCCTGCGTCGGTGGTGGCGAGCGCGATGCCCGGTGACACGACCGGCGTGCCGAGCGTGGGTTCCAGCAGCATGTCGAACGCTGCGTCCGGGAAGTAGCCGTCGGCGGTCTCGCCGGGGCTGCCGGCATACAGCTCGCCCGTGTCGAGCGCCGTCTCGTCGGTGCGCGTGATGGGCGCGTCGGGCTCCACCGCCAGCACCTCCGGCGGCGCCGTGCCCGACGGGTCCGCGTCGGCCGTCCGGATCGGGATCGGGCGGGGTGCCTCGGACTGCGACGGTGCCGCAGTCGGCAGCGGCGGTGGCAGGATGCAGCCCGTCAGCGCGACCACGGCGCCCGCCGCGATCACGGTGGCTGCACTTCGGGCGCGACGCATGGTGCCTCAACCGTAGGCTGATCGGCTGCGCCGCGCCACCGCGGCCTCCGCGCACTCCGGTACCCTCGGTGGGTTCGCCCGCACTCCAGCACGAGAAGGAACGATGGCCACTCCACGCTCATCCGCACGACGGAACGACTGGCACCCTCCCACCGTCTGGCGACAGGTGCGCAGACCCGTCTTCGTGCCTGCCGTGCTCATCATCGTCGGTCTCGTCGTCTTCGCCGTTGTCTACAGCAGCACGGGCGGCAACGCCTTCCAGGTGCTCAACGATGCGATCACCAAGGGTGTCGGCTGGTGGTACGTGCTCGCCGCCACGGGCTTCGTCGCGTTCTCGCTGTACTGCGGCATCTCGCGCATCGGCAACATCCGGCTCGGGCGCGACGACGAGGAGCCGGAGTTCTCGACCATCTCCTGGTTCACGATGCTCTTCAGCGCCGGCATGGGGATCGGCCTCGTGTTCTACGGTGTCGCAGAGCCCCTGTCGCACCTGATGGTGCCTCCGGGCACGGCGGGGGTCGAGCCGGGCACCAGCGAAGCCGGGCGCCTGGCCATGGATCTCACGCTCTACCACTGGGGTCTGCATGCGTGGGCCATCTACGTGGTGGTCGGGCTGGGCCTGGCGTACATGACGTTCCGCCGCGGCCGCCCGCTGTCGATCCGCTGGCTGCTCGAGCCGCTGCTGGGTCGCAAGCGCGTCGAGGGCTGGATCGGGCACGCGGTCGACACCGTCGCGATCGTTGGCACCCTGTTCGGCGTCGCGACCTCGCTCGGCTTCGGCGTGCAGCAGATCACCTCTGGGCTCGAGTACCTGGGGTGGATCGATGGCTCGCCGACGTTCACGATCGTGCTCATCGCCGCCGTCACGGCGCTCGCGACCCTGTCGGTCGTCTCCGGGCTCGACCGCGGCCTGAAATGGCTGTCCAACATCAACATGTCGCTCGCCGCCCTGCTGGCGCTCTTCGTGCTCGCGCTGGGTCCGACGCTGCTGCTCATCCAGGCCATGGTCGCGAACGCTGGCAGCTACGCCAGCGCGCTGCCCAGCCTCATGCTCGAGACCTGGCCGCTCGCCGCCCCGGACGACACCTGGAAGGGTGACTGGACGATCTTCTACTGGGGCTGGTGGATGAGCTGGGCGCCGTTCGTCGGCATGTTCATCGCGCGCATCTCGCGCGGCCGCACCATCCGGCAGTTCGTCTTCGGCGTGCTGCTCGCGCCGACGATCATCGGCGTCGCGTGGTTCACGATCTTCGGCGACTCCGCGATCCTCCGGCAGCTGAACCAGGGCGACATGCTCGTCGAGGGCGAGGTGGATGTGAACACCTCGCTGTTCCAGCTGCTCGACACCTTCCCGTTCGCGGCCGTCACGAGCGTGCTGGCGATCATCATCATCATCTTCTTCTTCGTCACCTCCTCGGACTCCGGCTCGCTCGTGATCGACATCCTCGCGAGCGGCGGGGCGACCGTGACACCCAGGCTGACCCGCGTGATGTGGTCGGTGCTCGAGGGCGTCGTCGCCGCGGTGCTGCTGCTGGTCGGCGGCGAGGCGTCGCTCACGGCGCTGCGCACCGCGTCGATCGCGACCGCCGTGCCGTTCTCGATCATCATGGTGCTCGCCTGCTTCGCGCTGCTGCGGGCGTTCCACTTCGAGGTCGCATCGACACCGCGATACATGCGCGCGAAGATCGCGGCAGCTGCGGCGGTGCCGGCCGTCGCGCCGCCCGCCGAGCCGCACGGCACCGGGCACGGCCGCCGCGACGTGGCGACCACCTTCGCGGGCCTGCCCCCGGCTGCGCCGGAGGACGCACCGGAGGCCGGCGAGTTCCTGGTCACGCTGCAGGAGGTCTCGTCAGCGGCGGTGGACGTGGATGCCGACGGCGTCGCGGTGCTCGACGAGGACCGCGTCGTGCAGGATCCCATCGCCGGTGAGGTGTTCGACACCCCGGAGTTCGCCGCCTCGCACGCCGGAGCGCTGCACGAGCAGCAGGAGGCGGCGGACGATGTGCCCGCGTCGGACGACCCGGAGGATCGCCGATCCGAGCGTTGACCCGAGCGGTGGTGCTCGTGCCGGCTACGCGGGCGGCGCGAGCGCCACGAGCAGAATCGCGGTCCAGTGGCAGAAGAACGCGAGCACCGTGCAGATGTGGAACAGCTCGTGGAAGCCGAAGTGGCCGGGCACCGGGTTCGGCTTCTTCGTGCCGTAGAAGATCGCGCCGACCGTGTAGGCGAGTCCGCCGGCGATCACGAGCGCGGCCGTCGCGGCGTTCGCCGCCCAGATGTCGCCCAGGAACGCGACCGCCGCCCAGCCGAGCGCCAGGTAGATCGGCACGTAGAGCCAGCGCGGCGCTGACAGCCAGAACACGCGGAAGGCGATGCCGAGCAGCGCGCCGCTCCAGATCACCGTCAGCAGGATCCAGTCTGCGGGGGAGGGCAGCGTCAGCAGCGCGATGGGCGTGTAGCTGCCGGCGATGAGCAGGAAGATGTTCGCGTGGTCGAACCGCTTGAGCAGCAGCCGGGTGCGCTCCGACCAGGTGAAGCGGTGGTAGACGGCCGAGACGCCGAACATCAGCACGCCGGAGAGCGCGAAGACGGCCGTCGACCAGGTCGCGGTGACGCCGTTCGCCAGCACCACGAGCACGATGCCGGCGACGAGCGCGAGCGGTGCGGTGCCGGCGTGGATCCATCCGCGCCACGTGGGCTTGCCCTCCGCCTGCGCTTCGGCGATCGCATCGCCGGCGGCCTCGATGAGCGGGAGGTGGGCGTCAGCGGCACCGTCGAGGATGTCGTCGACGGGGTCGGACGCGTCGGAGTGCTGCGCGCCTCGGGGCTCGCGGGAACCTGCTGCCATACCGACAGCGTACGGCGTACGCAGTAGCGGTGCGTGCATGCGCTGTGCGTCGCTCCCACTAGATTCGGTACGTGCGACTGCGCAGCGCCCCGGGATCACGGCTCGTCTACCGCTACTACGAGCGGCGACTCCGCCACGAGCTCGAGCACGCGCCGGTGCCGCGCCACATCGCGATGATCATCGACGGCAACCGTCGCTGGGCCAGGGAGCAGAAGCTCGCCTCGGCCGGCCACGGGCATCGCGCGGGCGCGGTGAAGCTGCGGCAGTTCGTCGACTGGTGCGCGAGTGTCGACGTGGAGGTCGTCACCCTCTACCTGCTCTCGCGTGACAACCTCTCCGGTCGCGCGTCGGGGGAGCTCGGCGAGCTGTGCGAGATCATCGCCGACCTCGCGGACGACCTCTCGCGCCAGCCGGGTCGACGCATCCGCCACGTGGGCGATGTGCAGGGACTGCCCCCGCAGCTGGTGGCGTCGCTCGACGCAGCGGTGCAGCGCTCCGCGGGCAATGACGGGCTGCACGTCAACCTGGCGGTCGGCTACGGCGGGCGTCACGAGCTGGTCGAGGCCGTGCGGCGGATCCTCGCGAACGCCGACACCACGAGCCCGGCGGAGCTGGCCGAGCGACTGACGCCGGATCTCATCGCCGAGCACCTCTCGACCGCCGGGCAGCCGGATCCGGATCTGGTGATCCGCACCTCCGGCGAGCAGCGGCTGAGCGACTTCATGCTGTGGCAGAGCGCGCACAGCGAGTTCTACTTCGTCGAGGCCATGGGTCCGGAGCTGCGCGAGGTCGACTTCCTGCGCGCGGTGCGCGCCTACGGGATGCGCGAGCGCCGCTACGGGAGGTGAGCGCGGCAAGGGCCCGCGTGCCAGACTGCGTGCAGAGAGTGCGCGCAGCAGCGAGTGCGCGCAGAAGAGGGTCGGATCATGGTCAAGAGGGCACCGAAGCACGACATCGATGAGAGCCGCGTCCGCGTGGGGAAGCCGAAGACGACCGCGGTGGGCGTGCCGGCGGTGCTCCACGCGCTGAAGATCGCGAACGACCAGATGGGCGTGGTGCGCTCGGCGCGCACCCTGCTGCGCGTGAACCAGAAGGACGGCTTCGACTGCCCGGGCTGCGCGTGGCCGGAGGAGGACAAGCGGCACCTCGCCGAGTTCTGCGAGAACGGCGCGAAGGCGGTGGCCGAGGAGGCGACCGTCAGACGCGTCGGACCGGAGTTCTTCGCCGCGCACTCGCTCGAGGAGCTGCGCGAGCGCGACGACTGGTGGCTGGGGCAGCAGGGCCGCCTCACGGAGCCGATGATCAAGGACGCCGGGGCGACGCACTACCGCCCGATCTCGTGGGACGACGCGCTCGAGGTGGTGGCCGAGGCGCTGCGCACGCTCGAGGATCCGCAGGAGGCGATCTTCTACACGTCCGGCCGCGCATCGAACGAGGCCGCGTTCCTCTACCAGCTGCTGGTGCGGGGCCTCGGCACGAACAACCTGCCCGACTGCTCGAACATGTGCCACGAGTCCAGCGGCTCCGCACTCACGGAGACCATCGGCATCGGCAAGGGCACCGTCTCGATCGAGGACATCCACCGCGCCGAGCTGCTGATCATCGCCGGCCAGAACCCGGGCACGAACCACCCGCGCATGCTGAGCGCCTTGGAGAAGGCGAAGCAGCGCGGCGCGCGGATCATCGCCGTGAACCCGCTGCCGGAGGCGGGCCTGGTGCGGTTCGAGAATCCCCAGACGCCGCGAGGCGTGATCCTCGGCGGCACGAAGATGGCGGATGAGTTCCTGCAGATCCGATTGGGGGGCGACCAGGCGCTCTTCCAGGCGATCGGCAAGCACCTGCTCGAGATGCACGAGGCCGATGGCGGCGTGCTCGACACGGCGTTCATCGACGAGCACACCAGCGGCTTCGAGCCCTATCGAGCCGCGCTCACGAGCCAGGGCTGGGACGAGCTCGAGGCCGCCACGGGCTTCGGCGAGGCGCGCCTGCGCGAGATCGCCGAGCAGGTGCGCGCGTCGAGGTCGACCATCGTCTGCTGGGCGATGGGGCTGACGCAGCACAAGCACTCGGTGCCGATGCTGCGCGAAGTGGTGAACATGCTGCTGCTGCAGGGCAACATCGGCCGTGCGGGCGCGGGCGTCTGCCCGGTGCGCGGCCACTCCAATGTGCAGGGCGACCGCACGATGGGCATCTACGAGAAGCCCCCGGCGGAGTTCCTGGATGCGCTCGACGCCGAGTTCGCGTTCTCTGCGCCGCGCGCCTGGGGCTACGACACCGTCGAGGCGATCCGCGCGATGCGCGACGGGAAGGCGAAGGTGTTCATGGCGCTGGGCGGCAACTTCGCCAGCGCCACGCCGGACACCGTCGTCACCGAGGCGGGTCTCGAGCGCATGGCGCTGACCGTGCAGGTCTCCACCAAGCTCAACCGCTCGCATGTCGTCACGGGCGACCGCGCGATCATCCTGCCGACGCTCGGCCGCACCGATCGCGACCGCCGCCGCGGCGGCGAGCAGCGGGTCACGGTCGAGGACTCGATGGGCGCCGTGCACGCCTCCCGCGGGCGCCTCGCCCCGCCGAGCGAGGACATGCTCAGCGAGGTCGCGATCGTCGCCCGGCTGTGCGCGGCCCTGTTCGAGGGCCCGGATGCGGTGCCGGGCGCGCCGCAGGCCGACTGGGACGGTCTCGAGCACGACTATGCGCGCATCCGGCACCACATCTCTCGCGCGGTGCCCGGCTTCGAGCGCTTCGAGGAGCGCATCGAGAAGGGCCGCACCCTGATGCTGCCGAACGGTCCGCGCGACGCCCGCAGCTTCGCGACCGTCGACGGCAGGGCGCGCTTCACGGTCAATCCGCTCGAGTACCCGCACATCCCCGCTGGCCGCCTGCTGCTGCAGACGCTGCGCTCCCACGACCAGTACAACACCACCATCTACGGCAAGGACGACCGCTACCGGGGCATCAGCGACGGTCGCCGGGTGGTGCTCGTGAACGCCGACGACATCCGCGAGCTCGGCTTCGCCGACGGCCAGATCGTCGACCTGGTCTCGGAGTGGACGGGCGCCGACGGCGTCGTGCAGGAGCGGCGCGCCGAGGCCTTCCGGCTGGTGCCCTACCCGACCCCGCACGGGAACGCCGCCGCCTACTATCCGGAGACGAACGTGCTCGTGCCGCTCGATTCGGTCGCCGACGTGAGCGGCACGCCCACCTCGAAGGCCGTGATCGTGCGGCTGGAGGCGCGCGGCACCGACGCGCGCGCCGGAGCGGCGTAGGGGAGATGGGTCGCATCGTGACGCGGCACCCGGTCACCCGGGTGCGGCTGGGCAGCGAGCCCGTGCGGCGCGCGGACACGCTCGCGGTCGAGGAGCCGCTCGAGGTGCGGGTGCACGGGACGCCACTGGCGGTGACGATGCGCACGCCCGGCCACGACGCCGAGCTGGCCACCGGCTTCCTGGTGTCGGAGGGGGTGGTCGCCAGCGGCGCCGAGGTGCTGGGCGCGATCCACTGCGGCGGCCCCGGCACCGGGCTGAGCGGCGAGCCCAACACCTACAACGTGCTCGATCTGACGCTCGCGCCGGGCGTCGCACTGCCGTCGTCCGACATCGCGCGCAACTTCTACACCACGAGCTCGTGCGGCGTGTGCGGCAAGGCGAGCATCGAGGCGATCGAGACGATCTCCAGGTTCGAGCTGCATGACGACGAGACCGAGCTCGACGCCGAGATGATCGCGCGGCTGCCCGAGCGCCTGCGGGCGCAGCAGGCGGCGTTCGACAAGACGGGCGGGCTGCACGCGGCCGCGCTCGTCGACGTCGCCAGCGGCGAGATGCTCGTCGTGCGCGAGGATGTCGGCAGGCACAACGCCGTCGACAAGGTGATCGGCTGGGCCGCCCAGCAGGGCAGGCTGCCGCTGCGCGGCACCGTGCTGCAGGTCTCGGGGCGCGCCAGCTTCGAGCTCGTGCAGAAGGCCGTGATGGCTGGCATCCCGGTGCTCTCCGCGGTCTCCGCACCATCGTCGCTCGCCGTCGAGCTGGCCGTCGAGGCGGGGTTGACGCTCATCGGGTTCGTGCGCGACCCCTCGATGGTGGTGTACGCGCATCCGCATCGTCTCCGCATGCCGTGTGTCGGTCGCGCGGCGCCGCGGGCACGCGCGTAGATTCGGCACTGTCGGACCGATCAGTCCGACGAGCGAGCGGCCATCGCGCCAGCGAGCATCACGGGAGGCGACGGCTGCGTGATCCGACCACAGGTCGGAAAGGGAGCATCACGTGCCTGACCTCGCCACCACCACCGCATCCGGAGCCGACCAGTCACGGGAGCAGACGACTCGCCAGCGCACCTACGTGCTCGACACGAGCGTGCTGCTGTCGGACCCGGGTGCGATCCACCGCTTCGCCGAGCACCAGGTGGTCATCCCCGTGACCGTCATCGCCGAGCTGGAGAAGAAGCGGCACGACCCGGAGATCGGCTACTTCGCGCGCAAGGCGCTGCGGAACCTGGACGACCTGCGGACGGTGCACGACCGGCTCGACTTCCCGGTGCCGACCGAGCACGGCGGCTCGCTGCGCGTCGAGCTGAACCACACCAACCAGCAGGTGCTGCCGAGCGGGCTGCAGCTGGGCGACAACGATTCGCGCATCCTCGCGGTCGCCTCGAACCTTTCGCGCGACGGGCTCGACGTGTGCGTCGTCTCGAAGGACATGCCGATGCGCGTGAAGGCGGCGTCGATCGGGCTGGCGGCGGAGGAGTATCTCGCGGAGCAGGCGGTCGATTCGGGCTGGACCGGCATCGCCGAGCTCGCGCTGTCGGGCGAGCAGATCAACGCGCTCTACGAGGACGAGCGGATCGAGACGCCGCTCGTGAGGGACATGCCGCGCAACACCGGGCTGATCCTCTCCTCCGAGCGCGGCTCCGCGCTCGGCCGGGTGACGCGCGCGGGTGAGATCTCGCTCGTGCGCGGCGACCGCGAGGTGTTCGGGGTGCACGGCCGCTCCGCCGAGCAGCGGCTGGCGATCGACCTGCTGCTCGACACCGAGGTGGGCATCGTGTCGCTGGGCGGCTCCGCGGGCACCGGCAAGTCGGCGCTCGCGCTCGCGGCGGGCCTCGAGGCCGTGCTCGAGCGGCGCCTGCACAAGAAGGTCATCGTCTTCCGCCCCCTCTACGCGGTCGGCGGTCAGGAGCTCGGCTACCTGCCCGGCGACAAGGACGAGAAGATGAACCCCTGGGGCCAGGCGATCTACGACACGCTCGGCGCGCTCGTGAGCGACAACGTGCTCGACGAGGTCGCCGCCCGCGGCCTGCTGGAGGTGCTGCCGCTCACGCACATCCGCGGTCGCTCCCTGCACGACGCGTTCGTGATCGTCGACGAGGCGCAGTCGCTGGAGCGCAACGTCCTGCTCACGGTGCTCAGCCGCATCGGGCAGAACTCGCGCGTCGTGCTCACGCACGACGTGGCGCAGCGCGACAACCTGCGGGTCGGTCGCCACGACGGCGTCGCGAGCGTGATCGAGACGCTCAAGGGCGAGGATCTGTTCGGGCACGTGACGCTCGTGCGCAGCGAGCGCTCGCGCATCGCCGCGCTCGTGACGAGCCTGCTGGAGGGCTGACGCGCAGCCGCCGGCGGCCCCGCGGCCGGCGGCCCCCCGGCGGCCGGCGGCCCTGCGGCATCCGGACCCCGAATCGGCAGGCGGACCCCAGATCTCGGGTCCGCCTGCCGATCTCGGGTCCGCTTCGCGCGGTCGGCTCGGCGTTGGCCGCCGCCGGTAGCGTTGCGCCATGCTCCAGATGACGCGATCGGAAGCACGGCGGCTGCGCCTGCTCGCGCAGGGCGTGAGCGGCGCCAGCAGAGCAGGCGGCCCGGCGAGCGGCACCGCTGCGCGGCGGACGCCCGCCGACGTCGTGCACCGCATGGTGGCCATGCAGGGGCAGGATCTAGCGCAGGTGCTGCGCGCGATCGCGGTGCGCTCGGCGCCCGGCACGACGCTCGCCGAGGTGCGAGCAGCGTTCGACCGCGGCGAGCTCGTACGCTCCTGGGCGATGCGCGGCACGCTGTTCGTCGCGACGCCGCCGGACCTCGCGGCACTCCACGCTGCCGTCGCGCCCCGGATGCGGCGGCAGGAATGGCGCATGTGCACCGACGGCGGCATCGACGAGCGCACCGCGCGGCGCTCGGCGGAGGCGCTGACCGATCACCTGGCGGGCGGTCCCCGCTCGCGCCGGTCGCTGCTCGCGGCGTGGGACGCCGCCAGCATCGAGACCGCTGCCGGCCGCGGCTACCACCTGCTCGCGCTGCATGCGCTCGACGGCCTCGTGCGCTTCGGACCGTTCGATGGGGAGGAGCAGCTGCTGCTCGGCGGCGGGGCACCGCCGGTTGCCGACCCCGACGCGGCGCTCACCGACGCGCTGCGCCGCTGCGTCGCGGCTCGCGGACCGACCGCCGTCGAGGACGTCGCATGGTGGAGCGGCCTGCCCAAGCTGCTCGTGCGCGCATCGCTCGCGAGCGCGCCCGGTCTCGAGCCCGTGCTCGTCGATGGAGCACCCATGCTGCGGGCCTCGGATGCCGCCGCCGGTGCTCGCAGCGGCGTTCGGCTCATCCCCGGCTTCGACGAATGGG
Organism: Agrococcus sp. Ld7; assembly: GCF_045064095.1. Classification (NCBI taxonomy): domain Bacteria; kingdom Bacillati; phylum Actinomycetota; class Actinomycetes; order Micrococcales; family Microbacteriaceae; genus Agrococcus; species Agrococcus sp. Ld7. The sequence goes on from NZ_JBISGY010000023.1 coordinate 160,486, forward strand.
TCCTCGGCTACCGCGACCGGTCCCACACAGCGAGCGCCCGGATGCTCCAGGCGATGGTGCCGGGCGGCAACGGCGTCTTCAAGCCTGTCGTGCTCGTCGACGGGCGAGCCGTCGGCACGTGGCGGTGGCCCACGGGCGGGAGGCAGGCGCGTGAGCCGCAGCTGCAGCTCGTCGAGCCCGTGACGGCATCCACGCGAGCCAGCATCCACCGCGCGGTGGAGGCCTGGCCGCATCGCTGAGCGCGGCGGCGGCCGCCAGCGCGTTCGCGAGGTGTGCCGCCAGCGCGGGCGTGACGTGTGCCGCCCGGGCGGGCGTGACGGCGGAGGAATGCGCGGCGCTGGGGCTCCTCGTCAGCCACGCGTGGCGCTGGAATCGCGGCCCGCGCTCTCGCCGCAGGAGGCGGGCGAAGGCGTCGTCTCACTCGTGCGGGACGACCTCGCGCAGGATCCGCTCCCAGACTGCCGCAGGCGGATCCGCTGGCTCGGCGAGCGCTCTCCGGACGCGCTCGGCCGTTCGCCGCAGCGAGGAGACGTCGTCGGCGCACGCGCCGCAGCGCTCGAGGTGCGCGCTCCGATCGGAGGGTGCGCCCAAGGCGAGCGCCGTGATGGCATCGTCCGACAGGTGCAGCATGCGTCTCCCTCCCTTCACGAGGTCTTCGGAGCGCTCCCGACTTCCGATTGGTCCGGCTCGTGACGGAACGATCGACCGCACGACCCGGAACGTCCTGCGGTGCTTGGCGCGCGGGAGCCCAGGACGCTCGGAGATCGAGCGTGCGAACCGTCAGAGGTCGAGGGCGCCCCGCCAGATGCTGTTGCCCGAGTGCGTCGGATCGCCGTCGTTCGGCTCAATCGAGACGTCGACGATGGGGTAGGTCGCGAGGTCGAGCCCCGGCGGGAGCGTGAGCTGCGTCGACTCCGCATCCATGACGCCCAGGCTCACCATCTGCTGCGCCTGCTCGTCGAGCAGCCAGACGTCGAGGTAGCCGTCCACCTCGGGCAGCGCGTCGGCATCGACGATCAGCAGGCGCTGGCCGTCGCGCTCCACAATCTCGGCGCGGGCAGGCGCGACCGACACGCTCGACTCGAGCGGATCGAGCACGGCGTTGGCGACGTCGGTCGTTCGAGGGTCGGCGCCCAACTGGGAGACGAGCAGCACCGCGACCGATGCCGCCACCGCTGCCGACGCGGCGCAGGCTGCCAGCAGTGCGCCCCCGCTGAAGCGGCGCCGGCGCCGGCGGACGACGTGGGATGCTTCGCGATGTGCGGGCGTGGGCTCGTCAGCCACGCCCGCGGCGGGCTCAACCGGTGCCGCCGCATCCTCGGTCTCCTCGAGATCCTCGGACTCCGCGATGTCGGCCGCGATGCGATCCCAGATCCCGGCGGGTGGAGCGAGGGCGGGCACGTCGGCGGCGCGATAGCGATCGGCGGCATGGCGGAGCGATGCGATCTCGGCACGGCATGCCCCGCACGTCGCCGCGTGCGCGTGCTCCGCCTCATGGCCTAGGGCGAGCGCGGTGAGCTGCTCATTCGACAGGTGCTCCATGCGACTCCTCCCAACGGTCTCGCAGTCGGCGCAGTGCGCGCGACAAGTGGCTCTTCACGGTGCCGACCGGCATCGCGAGCGTCTCGGCTATCCATGCGGTCGAGCGATCCTCGATCACGGCGAGGCGCACAATGGTGCGCTGCGGCTCGCCGATGCGCTCCAGCTGCTCCTGCACCGTGAGGGCGTCTGCGACCGAGTCGAGCACGGGATCTCCCGCGCCCTGCTCGAGCACCGCGGAGAGCACCTCGGGCTCGGTCGCCAGCTCGTGCTGCGAGCGGGCTCTCCAGTGGTCCGCGATCCGGCGCCGTGCGATGGCGACGATCCACGCTCCTAATGGTCCCGCGTCGGGATCGTAGGACTCGCGCGATCGCCAGACGGAGACGAAGGTCTGCTGCACCACGTCCTCTGCGTCGTGCTGCGCCATCGCCCGGAGTGCGATCGCGTAGATCATCCCGCCCCAGCGCTCGTACACGAGCCGCAGCACCTCTGGCGACGGATCGGCGGCGAAGGCCGCGCTCAGGCGCGCCCCCTCGACATCCTCGGTCACCACGCGTCGAACGTAGCATCGTCGTCACCGCTCACGACTCAACCGGGACGGCGGTCACGACGATGTTGTCCTCGTATGCGCCCGCGGCCGCATCCCACTCGCCGCCGCAGGTCACGAGCTGCATCGCGTGCTCGCCGTCTCGGGCGAAGAGCGACTCGAGCGGCAGCTCTGCCTTGGTGATCTGCTCGATCGCCGTGATGCGGAACAGCAGCAGTTCGCCGGACGCTGTGGTGACCTCGACGGTGTCGCCAGTGGATGCGCGCAGCACCGAGGCCATCGGGGCGGCTCCGATGTTGCTGTCGAAGTGTGCCGCGAGCACCGCCGAGCCGTCGTCGGCGCCGGGAGCCGGGCCGTAGCGGTACCAGCCGAGCTCGGTGACGAGGTCGGGGACATCCATCTGGCCGTCGTCCCTGACCCCGACGGGCACCACGCCCAGCTCGAGCCCCACAGACGGCACGCGCACGGATGCGGGTGGGTCGACCGTGGCGGGGGCGGCGGGTGCTGCATCCCGCGCCCCGACGCTGGTCGGCACGTCGGCGCTCGATCGCACTGCTGCGACGGCGGGCTCCGACGCCTCTGGTGTGGGGGTGGAGAGCGGAGCGGCAGCGGTCGGCTGCTCGAGCGAGGCGGGTGCCATTGAATTCGTCACGAGCACGAGGCCGGTCACGACTGCCGCGGTGCTGAGCGCCGCGAGCGCGACCATGATCATGAGGCGGCCCCGCGCGCGCACGCCCGAGGGCTCCCGCCGCGATGCACGCGACGAGAGCCCTCGGTTGGTGCGCATGGTCAGCTGCGCTCCCGTGCGGGACGCAGCGTGCGCGTCGCGATCAGGCCGAGGCCGAGCACGCCGGCCAGGGCCAGGGCGATGCCGAGCCCGCGCTCGTCGGCGGCGCCGCCGAGACCGGAGGGCACGCCGCTGGGGGTGCTGTGTGCGTCGACGGTCTGCACCGCGAGCTCGAGGTTGCCGTCTGCAGCGCTGCCCCAGGCGGTCACGATGGTGTTGACGCCTTCAGCAAGGTCGAGGTCGGCCGGGCCGATTGCAACGTCCTCGGTGCCTGCGAGCACCACATCCGCCGTGATCATTCCAGCAGCGGTGTCGAGCGAAGCCTCGTTCGGGTTGGTGAGGCCCTCGACGATGACGTCGCCGTTGGCACGCACGTCGACGGCGGGAGCCGCCGCCAGGTGGCGCACGGTGACGCGCGTCTGGCCAGCCTCGATGGGCTCGGTGCTGTTCGCGAATGCCGAGAGCATCGGGTCGCCGCTCTCGGAGAGGTGTGCGGCGAGCGTCAGGTTGGCGGATGCGGGCACCTCGACGCCCATGGCCTCGATCGCCGGGTCGGCCGAGTCAGGCGTGTCGCCGTCGGCGAAGACCTGGATGTCGTACGAGCCGGCCGCGAGCATCATCGGGTCGGTCAGGGTGCCGGGCTCGAAGTCGCTGATGGCCTCTTCGCCATTGATGTAGACGTCGACCGTGAGGCCGGGGACGCCGTGCAGGACCGACACCGTGGCGTCGCCCTCGGCGGCCATGGCGGGTACGGCGCCGAACGCTGACAGGGCGACTGCGGCGCCAACGCCGATCGCGAGCTTGCGCTTCATGATGGTCTCCTCGATTTGTGCGACGCGGTGTGCGCCGTCCTACCCCCATATCGCGGCGAGCGCCCGGATCGGTTGCAGCAGGTTCGAAAGAATGCATCCCGGGCGTGTCGCACGTCGGCGGTGAGCTGTGGAGAACGCTGCCGCGGGTGTCGCGATCCCGGCTACCGTGGCGCGCGTGACCACCGCGACCGAGGCGACGGCGAGCGAGCTCGCTGGGCCGTCGCCGCCCGTGCGGCTGCGCGCCGTCGACCTGCTCGGCATCCCGCTCGCCTCGGTCGTCGCGGTGCTGCTCGCGACCGTGGGCTGGGATGCCATCGCGATCGTGCCGCTCGCGGCAGCCGCAGCGTTCGCGCCTGCCCTCGCGCGCATCGACACCCTCGAGCGGCGACTGCCGAACGCGATCACGCTCCCGCTGCTGCTGCTCGGCGCGCTCGCGGGTGTCGCGCGGCTGCTGACGGGCGACCTCTCGCTGCTCGTCGCGTTCGGCTGCGGCGTCATCCTGCTGGTGATGGCCGTGACCGGCGGCATGGGGATGGGCGACGTCAAGCTGGGCACGGCGCTGGCGCTCGCGAGCGCGACGCTCGGCTGGTCGGTGCCGCTCGTGGGCCTCGCGACATCCGTGATCGTCGGCGGCGTCGTGGGCGTGGTTGCGCTGGCCGTGGGGCACCGCACCGTGGCGTTCGGCCCCTGGCTGCTGGTCGGCCACGCACTCGCGGCCGTGGGCGCTGCGCTTCGCCTCGCGTGACGCGAGCGTCGCGCGCGTCGCCGCGCCCGCGTCGCCCGCCTCGCCTCCGTCGCCCGCCTCGCCTCCGCCGCCCGCCTCGCCTCCGCCGCCGCGCGAGTTGCCGCGTGTCAACTTGTTGCTGAAACTTCGCTCGATCGCAGCGACAACCTGACACGCGTCGGCCGGAGCGCGTCGGCGGCCGACGTGTCACGCGGGGTGCGTGGTGCCGGGGCGAAAGCGAGCTCGCCGGGGCGCGGCGATCGCGGCTACGGGGCGTCGGGGGATGGCTCGGGGTCGGTGAGCGCGGCCGCGTAGTTGCGCACCGACCGGTTGTAGCGGGGGAGCGTCGGCTCGATCGCCTCGACCACGACGCGCATCGCCTCGTCGTGACGTCCGGCCGTATGCAGCGCGAGGGCGAGGAACACGCGTGGCGCTGCGCCGGTCGACGGATGCGTCGGGGCCGCCTCCAGCACCGCGATCGCATCGTCGAGACGACCGGTGTTGCGCAGCGTCGAGCCGTACTGCACGGCCAGCTGCGCGTGCTGCTCGGCATCCAGCCCCAGCGCGAGCGCCCGCTCGTACTCCCGCTCCGCCTCGTGCTCGAACCCGTGCGAGTCGAGCATCCCCGCGAGCTCGAATGCGGCGCGTCCGTCCGTGCCGGGATACGCGTCCGCCAGCACCCGCATGGCGGCGATCGCCTCATCGGCGTCGGCGGCATCGAACCGCGCCCAGAGCGCGTCGACCTGCAGCTGCCACTCGGTGCCGCTCACGCGGTCTCCTCCGTCAGCATCACGGCGTAGCCGCTGAGCGCCCGCCGGTACATCGGCATCGTCGGCACGAGCGCCTCGAGTGCGACGCGCAGCGCCTCGGCGTGGCGTCCCGCGTCGTGCAGCGTGAGCGCGATGAAGGCATCGCGTGCGGCGCCGACCTCGGGATGCTCGGGTGCCTCGCGCAGCATGGTGAGCGCCTCGTCGACGCGGCCGAGGTTGCGCAGCGTGGAGGCGTGCTGGATCTGCCGATGGGCATCGAGGTCCGGGTCGATCTCGGCGAGGCCCTCGGCGGCAGCCTGCTCATAGAGCGCGGCTGCTTCGGACTCGAGGCCGGCTCCGTCATGCGCGCTCGCGAGCTCGAACAGGCCGAGCGCCGGATGCGGGGCGCTCGGGGCGAGCAGGGCCATGCGTTCGACCCGCTCGAGCTCGTCGATCGACTCGTCGTCCCAGAGCGCGGCGAGCTCGTGCGTCCAGCTCACGGGCGAGGCCCGGCCTGCAGCGCTGGATCCGCGACCCGCAGCCCCGTGTGGTGCGCCGCGAAGGCCAGCTGGTCGGCGAACTCGAGCGCCGCGGCGTCGACGGGCTTGCCCATGCCGTGGCCCGCACGGGTGTCGACCGAGAGCAGCACCGGCGCATCCGAGCCCGACGCCGCCTGCGCCCGCTGCAGCTCGGCTGCGAACTTGAACGAGTGCGCCGGCACCACGCGGTCGTCGTGATCGCCGGTGGTGATGAGCGTCGGCGGATAAGCGACGCCCTCGCGCACGCGGTGCAGCGGCGAGTATTCGCGCAAGTAGGAGAAAGCCTCTGGCTCGTCCGGGTCGCCGTAGTCGCTCGCCCACGCCCAGCCGATCGTGAAGCGGTGGAAGCGCAGCATGTCGAGCACGCCGACACCGGGCAGCACCGCCGCCCAGAGCTCGGGCCGCTGGGTGAGCGCCGCACCCGCGAGCAGGCCGCCATTGGAGCGGCCGTGCAGCGCGAGCTGCTCGCTCGTCGTCACGCCCGTCGCCACCAGGTGCTCGGCGATCGCGAACAGGTCGTCGAAGACCTGCTGCTTGCGCTCCTTCGTGCCGCCCTTGTGCCACTCGGAGCCGAACTCGCCGCCGCCGCGCAGGTTCGGCACCACGAGCACGCCACCGGCCGCGACCCACGCGGCGAGCACCGCGCGGAACCCCGGGTTCATGGGGATGTTGAAGCCGCCGTAGCCCCAGATGAGCGTCGGGCGCGCCGTGCTCCCGTCGTCGCCCTCGGGGCGCACGAGGAACGCGGGCACGATGGCGCCATCGGTGGAGGCCGTGCGGATGCGCGTGGTCGTCGCGGCGGGCGCGGCCGGTCCCGGCGTCGGCAGCGTGCGATGCGACACGAGCCTCGCGCCGTCGACCTCGAGCACGTGGCGCGTGCCGCGGTCGACGAAGCTCGCGGTGCTCGCGAGCACCGTGCTCGAGTCGGAGCTCGCCTCGGAGCCGGTGATCGAGATGCCGTCGCCGAGCGGCACGTCGTCGCCCAGCTCGCCGTCGAAGGTCGCCAGCTGCATGCGGTGGCTGGCGTCGTGCGAGTACTCCAGCACGAGGCCGCTGGCGGTGAGGGAGGCGTCCAGCAGCACGTCCTCGGGGTGCTCGGCGATGACCGTTGACCGGTGCCCGGTGTCGAGCTCGAAGGCGGCGAGCCGGTAGCGCGCGGCGCCCTCGTCGGTGACGGCGTAGAGGCGGCCGTTGCGGATGCCGATCGCGTTCCACTCGTGCTCGTGCCCCTCGACGAGCTGCGTCAGCGCGTCGTCCCCGGTGCGACCCGCCGCCAGGTCGTTGCCGCTCGACGCGCCCGTGTCGGTCGAACGCACGAACCAATGGTCGTCGCGCGGCCAGTGGCGCGCGAACATGCGCGGCTGCTCCGGGTTCGTCCACAGGACCACGTCGTCGGCGACGTCGGTGCCGACGACGTGCCCCTTGAGGCGACCGCCGCCCATCTCGTCCGTGAGCGCGTCGCCGGTCGGCGCGTCGTACGCCCAGTAGCTGAAGGAGCGGTCGTCGAACCAGACGGCGCCGTTCCACTTCGTCCACCCGATCTCGTCGGCGAGATCCTCACCCGTTGCGACATCCCGGATGCGGATGGTGCGCCAGTCCGAGCCGCCGTCGGCCGCGCCCCAGGCGAGCAGCGCACCGTCGGGGGAGACGCTCGCCATGGTCACCGCGACCGTGCCGTCGCTCGAGAGCGCGTTCGGGTCCAGCAGCACGCGCGGCCCGTCGCCGGCACCGTCGAGTGCCTCGATCGAGTCGGCGACCACGAGCAGGGGCTGGTTCTGGCCATCGCTGTGCCACGCGAAGGCACGGCCTTCGCGCAGCCACGGGCAGCCTCGCGTGGGCGCCTTGAGCAGGGCGGTCACCTGCTGTCGGAAGGCGTCGCGGGCAGGCAGCTGCGCGAGCAGCGGCTCGGCGAACGCGTTCTGCGCCTCGATGAATGCCCGCGTCTCGGCCGAGTCGCCGTCCTCGAGCCACCGGTACGGGTCGGCGATCGCCTCCCCGTGGATGCTCTCGACCGTTTCGTGCCTGCTCACCTCGGGATAGCGCATCCGCTCACCCTACTGAGGCGCGCGCGGCCCGACCGCGAGCACCCGGCCGAGCGCCCGCGCGTAGTCCTCCTTGATGACGTCGTAGTGCGACCACGACTCCAGCGCGCTCACCTGCTCGATGCCGCGCAGCTCCTCGATGACGTCGAGCAGCGGCGCGGATGCCGTGCCCACCACGGTCGCGATGAAGTCGAAGACGCCGTGCGAACGGGCGGCGAAGTCGATCGCCGGGGAGGCGAGGATCGCATCGCGGACGGGCGTCGCATCGCCGCTGACGGCGATGCCGATGCCGATGGCGAAGCGGGAGCGCGACGGTCCGCCGGACTTCAGCGCCGAGATGCGGATGACGCCCGCGTCGACGAGCCTGCGCACCCGAGCGCGCGCGGACGACGGCGCGAGGTGCACGGTGTCGCCCAGCGCACGGTAGCTGGCCCGGCCATCCCGCTGCAGCTCGGCGATGAGCGCCCGGTCGAGCGCGTCGAGCGTGACCTCCTCGCGGCGCTCGGAGACGAAGAAGCCCTGCAGCACCTCCGCATACGTCGATACGCGCAGCCGCCGCACGTTCGGGATGCGCCGCATCGCGTCGAGCGACGCGTGCAGCTCCTCGACGCCGCCGTGACGCGACTCGACCACCACCGGGAGCGCCCCGCTGGTCATCGACACGAACACGGCATCGCTCATGCCCGCGATCTCCCGTGCGACCGGCAGCGCGGGACCGCTCACGTCGAGCATGGTGTGCACGAGCAGGGTGTGGCCGACCACGCTCGGGTCGAGCGCGGCGACCACGCGCAGCCCGCCGTGCGCCTGCAACCACTGCAACCGCTGCGAGACGAGGTCGCGGGAGGCGCCGAGCCGCCCAGCGAGCTCGCTGATGCTCGCGCGGCCGTCCTCCTGCAGCGCACGCACCAGGTCGGCGTCGATCGCATCGTTGTCGGTGGCGCGCGATGCGCGCGGGTGGGCCGTGGCCATCGATGCTCCCCAACTTCCTGCATCTGTCCCATGGTGACGCAGACGCTCGGTCGGAAACATCGTATGGCATCCGAGTGCCGACCGATGGGGGCTCCAGCCTGACAGATCGTTGGAGACGGCAGGGATCTGCGCGTGATCCTGCTCTCGCGCTGGTGGCGCATCTGTCCTAAGGTCGACGCATCCGGCGCATGCCGCAGCTTGCCGTGCGACAGACGCCGGGATCCTGATGAGCAAGGGAGCTCCCATGACCACCTCCGCCGCCCCGGCGCCCGCACATCCGCACCGCCGTGCGGTCAAGGCGGGCTTCGCCGCCGCCGTCGGCACCACGATCGAGTGGTACGACTTCTACGTCTACGCGACCGCCGCCGCGATCGTCTTCCCGACCGTCTTCTTCCCCGAGGCCGAGCCCGCGATCGCTGCGCTCTGGTCCTTCTCGACGTTCGCGGTGGCTTTCCTCATGCGCCCGCTCGGTGCCATCATCTTCGGGCACATCGGCGATCGCATCGGCCGCAAGCCGGCCCTCACGATCACGCTGCTGCTCATGGGCGTCGCCACCGTGCTCGTCGGACTCGTTCCCGACTACGAGAGCATCGGTGGCGTCGCCGTGGTGCTGCTGATCGTGCTGCGCATCGCGCAGGGCCTCGCCGTCGGCGGCGAGTGGGGCGGCGCGAGCCTGATCGCGGTCGAGAGCGCGCCCGAGAAGTGGAAGACCTTCTACGGCGGCTTCACGCAGCTGGGCAACCCGCTGGGCGCCCTGCTGGCCACCGGCGCGTTCTGGGTGCTCGCCGCCATGGGTGACGACGTCCTCTTCACGTGGGGCTGGCGCGTGCCGTTCCTGGCCAGCGTCGTGCTCATCGGTGTCGGCTTCTGGGTGCGCTACCGCGTCGAGGAGACACCGGTGTTCGAGGCGAAGGTGCACGAGCGTCAGCAGTCGACGCCGCTGGTGTTCGCGCTGAAGAACAACTGGTACCCGATGGTGCTGGGCATCGGCATGGTCGGCATCGCCTCCGGTGGCTACTACCTGGCGACCACCTACGTGCAGAGCTACGCGACATCGCCGTCGGTGGGGTTGGAGGCCTCGATCATCCTCGGCGCCATGACCGTCGCCTCGTTCGTCGAGGCAATCGTCACGCTGCCGCTCGCGTACCTGGGCGACAAGTGGGGCCGCAAGCTCATGATGTACCTGGGCATCGGCCTGTCGGTGCTGATCGTGCTGCCGCTCATCCTCGCGATCGACGACAAGAACGTGGCCATGATCTACGTGCTCGTGACCGCCATCCGCCTCACGATGAGCGCCACCTGGGCGCCGCTGTCTGCCCTGATGTCGCAGATGTTCCGCCCGCAGTCGCGCTACACCTCCATGTCGCTCGCCTACGGCACGGGCGCGGCGATCTTCGGTGGTCTGTCGCCGGTGGCCGCTGCCGGGCTGTTCGCGCTCACGGGCAGCATCTGGGCGGTGGTCGGGCTGTTCGCCTTCCTCGGCCTCATCGCGTGGGTGTCGACCTACCTCGCCCCGCAGCACTCCGACGAGGCACCGGTGACCCAGTCGTTCGAGCCGCGCCTCGACACCACCGCCGTCCGCACCGACAAGGAGCGCTGAGTTGCGCCGCCTCGCCACCTACGACGACCGTGATTCCGCGCTCACGCTCATCACGGCCGATCGCATCCTCACCGTCGACGACGAGCTGCCCGAGGCACGGGCAATGCTCATCGGCGGCGGCAGGATCGAAGCGATCGGCACGGTGGACGAGGTGCAGGATGCGCTCGCGGGGCGCGACGCCGTGCGCGTCGATCATGAGGGCGCGACCGTCGTGCCGGGCTTCGTGGACGCGCACGCGCACCCGCTCATGTACGGGCAGCTGCTCACATGGATCGACGTCTCGCCGGCCAAGGCAGGCACGATCGACGAGATCGTCGAGCTGCTGCGCGAGGGTGCGAAGCGGCTGCCGCCCGGGGTGCCGGTGCGCGGCTTCGGCTACGAGCAGCGCAACCTCGCCGAGCGCCGTCACCCCACGCGGCAGGAGCTCGACCGGGTCGCCAGCGACCGGCAGGTGTACATCATGAACGCCTCCGGCCACGGCGGCGTCGTGAACAGCTACACCTTCGAGCACTTCGGCGTCACGCGGGAGACGCCGAACCCCGCGGGCGGCGAGTTCTTCCGCGATGCCGCCGGCGAGCTCACCGGGGAGCTCTCGGATGCCGCGTGCAACGTGCTCACGGGCCTGCACGGCGTGAAGATCGGGCACCATGGGCCGAACTTCCACCTCGGCGACGAGCCCGCGGAGCATCAGCGGCAGCTCGACCTCGTGCAGCGCGAGTTCCTCGCCGGCGGCGTCACCGCGATCGGCGATGCCCAGGTCTCGAAGCGCGAGATGGCGGCATGGCTCGAGATGGCCGACCGCGGCGCGCTCTCGATGCGGGTCTCGATGTACTTCCTCTCGCACCTGCTGGATCAGGCGATCGAGCTCGGGCTCACCGGCCCCTTCGGCAACGCCTTCCTCTCGGCCACCGGCATCAAGCTCTATGCCGACGGCACGCTCGGCGGCTGGACCGCGTACTTCCCGGAGGGCTACGTGGGCGACCCGTGCCGCACGGGGCAGCTCTACCACGAGCCCGCCGAGTACGCGGGGCTGGTCGCCAAGGCGCACGCTGCCGGGCTGCAGACGGCGACCCACGCGCAGTCTCCGACGGCGATCACGATGGTCGTCGACGCGCTTGAGGTGGCGCTCACCGAGCACCCCGACGCCGATGCCCGGCATCGCATCGAGCACTGCGGCCTGCCCACCGAGGGCGACATCGCTCGCATGGCGACGCTCGGCATCCGCCCCGTGAACCAGCCGCAGCACCACTACAACTGGGGCGAGGGCGTCGAGCAGGCCATCGGCACGCCGGGCGAGCGGTTCAACCCGCTGGGCGAGTTCGTCGCCGCCGGTGTGCCCGTGACGATCTCGTCCGACGCGCCCGTTGCTGAGCCCCGACCGCTCGAGGCGATGCAGGCGGCTGTCACCCGCGTGACCCGACGCGGCACGAAGCTCGGCCCAGACAGCCTCCGCATCGACGCGGCGGCTGCGCTGCGGGCGCACACGCTCGAGGGCGCGATCTCGCTCGGCCGCGAGGCGGATCTCGGCTCGCTCACGATCGGCAAGCGCGCCGACTTCGCGGTGCTCGCGGCAGACCCGCTGGCGGTGCCGGGCGACAAGCTCGCCGCCGTCGAGGTGCTGGAGACCTGGGTCGACGGCACGCGGCGATACGACGCGACGCGGCACCAGAGAACACAGGGGGACTGATGGAGACCACGATGAAGCGCACGACCGGATGGGTCGTGATGGAGACGCTGCACGGCTACGGGATCGACACGGTCTTCGGCATCCCCGGCACGCACAATCTCGAGTTCTACCGGCCGCTGTCGGCGCTCGGGATCCGGCCGGTCACGACCCGCCACGAGCAGGGCGCCGGCTACGGCGCCGACGGCTGGTCGCTGCAGACCGGCAAGCCGGGCGTCGTCATCACCACCAGCGGCCCCGGTTTGCTGAACGCCCTCTCGGCCGCCGGCACCGCCTTCGCCGAGTCGCGCCCCATGATCCTCATCGCGCCCGGCCCCGCCCGCGGGCAGGAGTTCGCGGACGCCGGCACCCTGCACGAGACCAAGGACCAGCTGAGCGCCGCGAGCGCGATCGTCGAGTGGGGTCGGCGCGTGCAGACCGCCGAGGAGGCGGTCGCGGCGGTGCACGACGCGTTCGCGCTGTTCGCCACCGGCCGCCCGCGCCCGGTCTACCTCGAGATCCCGCTCGACCTGCTCGAGGAGGAGACCTCGCTCGCCGGCGACCCGCTCGCGCCCCGCGAGCACCCGGCGGCGGCCGCGCCCGACGGCGCGCTGAACGAGCAGGCGGCGACACTGCTGCAGCACGCGCACGACCCCGTGATCCTGGCCGGCGGTGGCTCGCGCCGTGCGGGCAAGGAGCTCCGCGCGCTCGCCGAGCGACTGGGCGCGCCGGTCGTGACGACGCTCAACGCCAAGGGCGTGCTCGACGAGCACCATCCGCTCTCGCTTGGCTCGAACCTGCGCCTCGCGGCCGCCCGCGACCAAGCCCGCGACGCCGACGTGCTGCTCGTGGTGGGCTCGAAGCTCGGCGACGCCGAGCTGTGGGTCGACCGGCTCGAGGCACGCGGCAGCGTCATCCGCATCGACCTGCTCGAGAGCCAGCTGCAGCGCAACCAGGCCGCAGAGGTCGGCATCGTCGGGGATGCGCGAGCGGCCCTCGCGGCGATCGTCGAGCAGCTGGGGGAGGGCGAGCCGCGCGCGGGCGCCGCCGCCGACGTCGCGGCCACGCTCGAGCGGGTGCGCGCCGAGTGCACCGAGCTCTCCGCGGACAACACGGCGCTCGCCGAGGCCATCGTGCAGGCGCTGCCGGCGGACGTGATCGTCGCGACCGACTCCTCGCAGATCGCCTACTGGGGCCTGCTCAACGTGCTGCGCACATCCGTGCCGAACTCCACCGCATACATGGGCACCTACGCGACCCTCGGCTACGGCCTGCCGGCAGCGATCGGTGCTCGCATCGGCGCGCCGGACCGGCCCGTCGTCGCGGTGGTCGGGGATGGCGCCCTGATGTTCTCGGTGAACGAGTTCATGACCGCCGTCGAGCAGCGACTCGACGTCACCGTGATCGTGGTCGACAACGGCGGTTATGCGGAGATCAAGCAGAACGAGCTCGACGCCGGCATCGCGCCCGTCGGCGTCGACCTCGCCCAGCCCGACTGGGCAGCGCTGGCGGATGCGTTCGGCGGCACCGGCCGTCGGGTCGCGGATGCGGCGGGGCTGGCCGAGGCCGTCCAGGCGGCGGTCACCGCCGGCGGCCTGCAGCTGATCCACATCGACCAGTCGACCTTCGCCGCCTGAGTGCAGCCGACCGACCCAGGGGAACCGCATGCCCGCACCCGTTGCCGTCTACACCGACATCGACGACACCGACGTGTCGCTCGGCGTCGAGATGCTCGAGCGTGCCGGTTTCACGGTGCGGATCTTGGGGACACGCGATGCTGCGGCGATCGTGAGGGGTGCGCGGGATGCTGACGTGCTGCTGAACGGCTATGCGCAGATCACCCGCGCGATGCTCGAAGCAATGCCGCGGCTGCGGCTGGTCGCGACCATGTCGATGGGCTTCGACATGGTCGACCTCGAGGCCGCCGCCGAGCGCGGGGTCGTGGTCACGAACGTGCCGGGTGCGGCAACCGAGGAGGTCGCTACCCACGCCCTCGCGCTCATGCTGCACGCGGTGCGGCAGCTGCGGTTCTACACCGGCTCCGCGAACCCGACCGACTGGAACGCCCGGGCACCGCGGCCCCCGCAGCGGCTCAGCGAGGTGACGCTCGGCATCGTCGGCCTCGGCAAGATCGGGCGCGAGTTCGCGCGGCTCGCAGGCCCGCTGTTCGGCGAGGTGATCGGCTTCGATCCGCTGCTGCCCGACACCGATGCGCTGCGCGCCGAGCTCGCGCGGCTGGGCGTGCAGCGCACAGGTCTCGCCGAGGTGCGCGACCGCTCGCATGTGCTCTCGCTGCACCTGCCGCTGACGCCCGAGACCGAGCGGATGGTGGATGCGGCGTTCCTCCGTGCGATGCCGACCGGTGCCGTGCTCGTGAACGTCTCGCGCGGTGCGCTCGTCGACGAGCCTGCGCTCGCGGCGGCACTCGATGCCCGGCAGCTCTCGGCGGCCGCGCTCGACGTGCTCGCCGACGAGCCGCCGCGCGCCGACCACCCGCTGCTGGGGCGCGACGACGTCGTGCTCACGCCGCACATCGCCTACTTCTCCGGCCGGACCGAGTCGGAGTACGTGCGCATCCAGGCCCAGAACGCGATCTCTCTGTTCGAGACGGGCCGTGCGGACTCGCCCGTGCCCGGCACGCCGGTGGCCGCGCCGCCGGTGGCCTCGTCGCCGATGCCCGCCCCGCACGTGCCCGTGTGATTCCCGATCGCCCTCTGCGCCACGCGCATCCATCCGTGAACAACCCAGCAAGGAAGAAGTGAAGACCATGCAGCTCACCGACGACGCGAAGGCCACGGCGCAGGCCTGGATCGACGAGCACCTGACGCAGCTCACCGAGTGGCACACCCACATCTGGGAGCTCGCCGAGCCCGCCTGGCGCGAGTACCGCTCGCAGCGCTGGTACGTCGAGCGGCTGCGCGAGGAGGGCTTCGAGGTCGAGGACGGCTCGGGCGGCATGCCGACCGCATTCAGCGCCCGCTGGTCGAACGGCGAGGGCCCCACGCTGCTGACGTACGCCGAGTACGACGCGGTGCCGGGCAACAACCAGGCAGCGACCACGAGCGAGTCGCCGCGCGAGGGGCTGTCGCGATTCGCGCCCGGCCACACCGACCCGCACTCGGTGCTGGGCATCTCGACGCTCGCGGGGGTGCTCGCCACCAAGCACGCGATGACCGAGCACGGCATTCCCGGCACGCTCCACTACACGGGCGAGCCGGCAGAGAAGATGCACGGCTCGAAGGTCGTGCACGGCCTGCGGGGCTACTACGACGACGCCGACGCGATCGTGTCGTTCCACCCGTTCTACATGCTGCCGCTGTGCAACACGGCCCGCTGGGACACGCAGTGCGGTGCGTACTACTCGAAGGTGTACTCGTTCGTCTGCGACCACCCCGAGACCTGGCAGGTCTCGAGCGCCGATCCGAACTCGCCCATCCCCGCCTCGCACTCCGCCGCCCGCGCGCCGGGCGCGAACGTGTCGCTCATGCAGATGTACACGGCCTCGCGCACGATGCTCGACTCGATGCTGCCGGCCACCGGCGGCTGGAGCTTCTCGGACGCCATCCTCACCGACGGCCAGGCCACGGCCGACAACCTGCCGCAGCGCATCGCGCGCATCCAGTTCTCGTGGCGCACGCCCGACATCGAGATGGCCGAGCACGTGCTCGCCGTGCTCGATCGCAACGCGGCAGCCGCGGCCATGATGGGTCACTGTGAGATGGAGGAGCGCTGGGTAGCGCGGAGCCGCCCCGGTCGCACAAACCACGTGATGGCGGAGACCCTCTACGGCAACCTCGAGCAGGTCGGCGCACCCAGCTACGGCGCGGAGGCGGTGGGCGTCGCGCAGGAGATCCAGCGCTCGCTCGGCCTCGAGCCGGCCGAGCGGCCGTTCCTGGCGGAGACCGAGCAGCTCATCGAGCCGCAGGAGGCCGAGCGGCTGCTCCGCGAGCACATGCCGGCCTGGCAGCGCAACTGGACCAGCGACGACTACGTCGAGATGTCGCACTACGCGCCGCTCGTGCGCTTCTACGTCTCGCGCCCGGCCCTGCAGTCGGTCGAGGGTCAGGGGCCGTACCCCGCGTGGGTGATGAACGCCCTCGGCGGCATCCCCGAGACCATCGCGCCGACGATCCTCACGGCCGGCAAGACCGTCGCAGGCACCTTCCTCGACCTGCTCACGCGTTCAGAGCTCCTGGCTGCGGCAAAGGCCGAGTTCGACGAGCGCGTCGCGGCCGAGCCGAGCCCGGCGCTCCTGCCCGCCGACTTCGAGGCCCCGATCGAGCTGCCCTGGCCCGACTACGCGGGCGCCGACGACCGCCGCCGCTGGTAGCCGCCGCTCGCCTCCGGCTCCCGGCTCCTGCCTCTGGGCTCCCTCGCCACGGGACACAACGCAAGCTCGCCGCCCAAAACTTGCGGTTCCGCCCGCGGCACCCTGCGATCGCCCGCTGGGGCGGTGCTGCGGGCTTGCGTTGTGGGAGGCGGAGCGTGCCGCCGCCGTGGGCTGCCCGGGCGCGGCGGCCGATCGGCGCCGCCGGGTCGCGGGCACAACGCAAGCTCGCGGCCCGGAACTCGCGGTTCCGGCCGCTGCACCCTGCGCTCGCCCGCGGGGGCGGTGCTTCGGGCTTGCGTTGTGCGAGGGCGCGCCGGGGGAGAGCAGCGCGAGAGGGGCAACCGCCATCGGCGGGTGCCCCTCCCACGTCGTTCGGCGACTCTCGCGTCGATCGGTTCGTCGCGTCGTTCGGCTCGTCGTTTCGTTCGGCTGCTGTTCGCGCCGTTCAGCTACTTCGCGACGCCCGGGTGCGTCATCGACAGCAGGTCGAGCGCCTTGTCCATGTCGGCCTCCGTCAGCTCGCCGCGCTCCACGTAGCCGAGGTCGATGACGGCCTCACGCACGGTGATGCCCTGCGCAACCGAGTGCTTGGCGATCTTCGCGGCCGCCTCGTAGCCGATCAGGCGGTTGAGCGGCGTGACGATCGACGGGCTCATGCCCGCGAGCGCTGCGGCGCGCTCGGTGTCGGCCTCGAGCCCCACGATGGTCTTGTCGGCAAGCACGCGCGACGCGTTCGAGAGCAGGCGGATCGACTCCAGCAGCGCGGTGCCCATCACCGGGATCTGCACGTTCAGCTCGAACGAGCCGGACGCACCTCCCCACGCGACGGTCGCGTCATTGCCGATCACGCGCGCGCAGACCATGAGCACGGCCTCCGGCACCACCGGGTTGACCTTGCCCGGCATGATCGACGACCCCGGCTGCAGGTCGGGGATGCGCAGCTCGCCCAGCCCCGTGTTCGGGCCCGAGCCCATCCACCGCAGGTCGTTGGTGATCTTGGTGAGCGAGACGGCGATGGTGCGGAGGGCCCCGGATGCCTCGACAAGCCCGTCGCGGTTCGCCTGCGCCTCGAAGTGGTTGCGCGCCTCGGTGATCGGCAGGCCCGAGGAGGAGGCGATCTCGGCGATGACCTTCTCGGGGAAGCCGAGCGGCGTGTTGATGCCCGTGCCGACGGCCGTGCCGCCCTGCGGCACCTCGGCGACGCGGGGCAGGGCGGCCTCGATGCGCTCGATGCCGTAGCGGATCTGCGCGGCGTAGCCGCCGAACTCCTGGCCGAGCGTGACCGGCGTGGCATCCATGAGGTGGGTGCGGCCGGGCTTGACGGCATCGGCCCAGAGCGCCGCCTTCTCCTCGAGCGCCTCGGCGAGGTGCGCGAGGGCGGGGATGGCCTGCTCGATGAGGGCGCCGGTGACGGCGATGTGCACGGAGGTCGGGAAGACGTCGTTCGACGACTGCGAGGCGTTGACGTGGTCGTTGGGGTGCACGGCGCTCTCGGCGTCGCCACGATGCTTCGTCGCGAGCGCTGCGAGCACCTCGTTCATGTTCATGTTCGACGACGTGCCGGAGCCGGTCTGGTAGGTGTCCACCGGGAACTGGTCGTGGTGCGCGCCGCCAATGATCTCGTCGGCCGCGGCGACGATCGCGTCGGCGATCGGGGCATCGAGCACGCCGAGCTCCCGGTTGGCGATCGCGGCGGCGCGCTTGATCCGCGCGAGCGCAACGATCTGCGCGGGCTCGAGGCCGGAGCCGGAGATGGGGAAGTTCTCGACCGCGCGCTGCGTCTGCGCGGCATACAGCGCGTTCTTGGGCACGCGCACCTCGCCCATGGTGTCGTGCTCGATCCGGTAGTCGACGTCGTTCACTTCGCTGCGCCTTTCGCTTGGCTGGATTCGTCCGTGTGGCTATTCGCCGCTCGTGAGCTCTGCGGTCACGGCTTCGGCGAAGGTCTGGAGCTCGGCGTCGTCGGCGGTGCCGCCGATGACGACGGTGGATGCGCCCTGCTCGGTCGTGAGCACGTACTCGAGGTTGCCCGGATCCTCCAGCGTGCGCTGGTCGTGCTCGGTCCAGGTGAGCCCCGCGATCGTGCGCTCGCCGGTCGGCGTCGCCTGCTCGATCGCGGTCACGAGCCACGTCGGGTTCGCGTCGAGCGCCTGGCGGAAGAAGAGGAACTGCTGGTCGGGCGTCACGTAGCCGGCGTACCAGGTGATGACGCCGTCGGCCCCCGTGCGGACCTCGGCGACGTTCGCCGACCACCCCTCCGGCAGCTTCGGGGCGATGAGCGGCTCATCCGTGATCGACTGCGCGCTGCCGGCGGCTCCGGCGACATCAATCGGCTCGCGCTCGGGCACATCCGGGCGCAGGACGACGAGCACCATGACCAGCACGACCGCAAGGCAGACGACGAGCGCAGCGATCAGGTTGACGACGTTGCGGTTCTCGCGGTGGCGGCGCGATGCGGCGGCCTTGCGCGCAGCGGTCTCGTCCGGGGTCTCCGGCCGACCGAGCTCCGCGACGATGCGCGGCTCCTTGCGGCTCATGCCTCGTCAGCCTCCGTATGCGTGCCCGTCGCCGCAGCGGCCTCGGTCGAGCGCGCGACGTCCGTGCCGCGCGCGGCGTCCAGTCGCTGCTTCGCACCCTGCAGCCACTGCTCGCAGCGGTCGGCCAGCGCATTGCCGCGCTCCCAGAGCGCGAGCGACTCCTCGAGCGACGCGCCGCCCGACTCGAGCGCCGTGACGACCCGCACGAGCTCGTTGCGCGCCTGCTCGTAGGAGAGCGCTTCGACGTCGCCGCTCACTTCGCCATTCACGGGGGTGCTCACGCTCTCGAGTCTATCGCGGCGCCCCGACATGCGAGATGCTCGCAAGCGGCTGTGCGAGCATGGTCGCCGCCGACCGCATCGATCGTCAGGAGCACACGTGACCGCCTCGCCCTCCGCATCCACGATGGCTGAGATCACCGAGCTCATCCGCTTCGACACCACGAGCCGCGAATCGAACCTCGCACTCGTCGAGCACGTCGTGGCGCAGCTGCGCGCGGTCGACATCGAGCCGGTGCTCGTGCCGAACGCGGATGGCACGAAGGCGAACCTGCTCGCTACGTTCCCGGCCGCCGACGGCTCGCTCACGGGCGGCATCGTGCTCTCCGCCCACACGGATGTCGTGCCGGTCGACGGGCAGCGCTGGAGCAGCGAGCCGTTCGAGCCGGCGGAGCGGGACGGCCGGCTGTATGCCCGCGGCAGCGCCGACATGAAGTCGTTCCTCGGGGTGGTGCTGGCGAAGCTGCCGCAGATGGCTGTGGCGACGCTCTCGGAGCCCATCCACCTGGCGCTGTCCTACGACGAGGAGATCGGATGCGTCGGCGCGTTCGACCTCGTCGACGAGATCGTGCGCAGGGATCTGCGCCCGCGCGGCTGCGTCGTGGGGGAGCCCTCGAGCATGCGGGTCGTGCGCGGCCACAAGTCGATGAACGTCTTCCGCGCGACCCTGCACGGCGTCGCCATCCACTCGTCGCTGGCGCCGCAGGGTGTGAACGCGATCAGCCACGCCGCCGAGCTCGTGCGCTTCGTCGACGGCATCGCCGCGGAGATGCGCGAGGGGGGTCCCTTCGACGATGGCTACCTGGTGCCCTACACGACCGTGAGCGCCAACCGCATCGACGGCGGGAACGCCATCAACACCGTGCCCGCCACGTGCACCGTCGACTTCGAGTTCCGCGGGCTGACGACGCTCGACCACGAGGCGCTCTCGGAGCGGTTCGCTGCCGAATGCCGGCGCCTGGAGGCTGCCATGCGCGAGCACGACGACGCCTGCCGCGTCGAGCTCGTCGTCACCGCCTCGGCACCCGGCGTCGATACGCCCGCGGACGCGGACATCGTGGCGCTCGCGGCCGAGTGGGGCGGGGAGCCCAGCGACCGGAAGGTCACCTACGGCACGGAGGCGGGCATCTTCGCCCAGGCGGGCATCCCGACCGTGGTGTGCGGGCCCGGCGACATCGCGCAGGCGCACGCCCCTGACGAGTTCATCGAGCTCGACCAGATCGCGCAGTGCGAGAGCTTCGTCGATCGGATGCTCGCCGACCTGAGTGCGCCGCGCGGCGCGTGAGCAAGGAGCCACTCATGACCACCACCGCACCCCAAGCAACGCCGGAGCGGCTCGCCGCGGCTCGCAAGGCGGTCATCTCGAGCTCAATCGGCGCCGCGCTCGAGTGGTTCGACATCATCGTCTACGCGTCCTTCGCCGTCGTCATCGCCGCGAACTTCTTCCCCGAGCAGGACGGCGCCTTCGGCCTCATCCTGACGTTCGCGACCTTCACGATCACCTACCTCATCCGCCCGCTCGGCGGCATGGTGCTCGGCAGCTACGCCGACCGCAAGGGCCGCAAGAATGCGCTCACCCTCACGTTGCTGCTCATGATGGTGGGCACGCTGCTGATGGCCGTCGCCCCCACCTACGCCGTCGTGGGCGTCTGGGGCGGCGTCGTGATCCTGCTCTCGCGCCTCATCCAGGGCTTCTCGGCCGGCGGCGAGTTCGGCACCGCGACGACGTTCCTCATCGAGACCGCGCCGCACAAGAAAATGTTCTACGCCTCCTGGCAGATCGCCGCGCAGGGCGGCTCGATGCTGCTGGCCTCGGCGTTCGGCTTCGCGCTCAACACCTGGCTGTCGCAGGAGGATCTCTACGCCTGGGGCTGGCGGATCCCCTTCTTCGTCGGCCTGCTGATCGGCCCGGTCGGCCTGTACATCCGCGCGCGCCTGGCCGAGCCCGACGAGCTCACGAGCGCCGATCGCGCCAAGTCGCCGCTCGGAGAGCTGTTCCGCAACCACGCAGCTCGCCTGCTGGTCGCATCCGCCGTGATCGGCGTCGCCACCATCTCGGTCTACCTGATCCTGTACATGCCGACCTTCGCCGTCACGAACCTGGACATCCCGGCGGATGCCGCGTTCCTCGGCGGCGTCGTCGCGGGTGCGATCACGATCGTCGGCTCGCCGCTGGTGGGGCGCCTTGCCGACCGCGTCGGGCCAGCCAGGATCATGACCTGGGCGGCGGTCGCCGCACTGCTGCTGGCCTGGCCGCTTTTCCAGATCATGGTGACGCTCCGCACGGTCACCGCGCTCGTGCTCGTCATCGCGCTGCTCGGGCTCATCATGGCGTTCTACTTCGCGCCGCTGCCGGGGCTGCTGTCGAACATGTTCCCAGCAGAGGTGCGCGGCACCGGGCTCTCGGTCGCCTACAACGTGGGCGTCACGGTGCTCGGCGGCATCGCGCCGCTCGTGCTGACCTGGCTGCTCGCCACCACCGGGTCGCTCCAGGCGCCCAGCATCTACTACATGGTGATCGCCGTGATCTCGCTCGTCGGCCTGTTCTTCGCGCGCACGCGGTTCGGCCAGCGCTGAGGACCTCGGGCGGGCGCTGCGGCGGCCCGCGCCATCGGCCCCGTCAGGGATGCGCGGCGCGCACCTCGGCGTCGAGCGTCCCGGATGCGAGGGTCACGAGCAGCGCGTCGCCCGCGGTCAGCGCGGCCGCGTCGCGCGCGACCGAGCCGGTCGCGGTCTGCACGACGGCGTAGCCGCGGTCGAGCGTCGCCTGCGGGCTGAGCGCGCGCAGCGTCTGGCGCAGGTGGTCGAGCCGCTGGCCGCCCAGGTCGACGACGCGCGCGGTGAGCTCATCGCTGCGGGCGGTCAGCCGAGCGAGATCCTGCGCGAGCGAGTCGATCATGGTCTCGGGCCGCGCGAGCGCCGGCCGGGTGCGGAAGGCCTCGAGCCGCTCGGCCTCGCGCTGCACGTGCTGGGTGACGCGGGCGCGCAGCTGCGCGCGCGCCTGGGTGATGCGGTTGAGCTCCTCGGCGACATCCGGCACGATCCGCTTCGCCGCGTCCGTCGGCGTCGAGGCCCGCAGGTCCGCGACGTCATCGAGCAGCGGGCGATCGGCCTCGTGTCCGATCGCCGAGACCACGGGCGTGGTCGCGGCCGCGACGGCGCGCACGAGCACCTCGTCGCTGAAGCCCAGCAGGTTCTGGAAGTCGCCGCCGCCGCGCGCGATGACGATCACGTCGACCTCGGGGTCGGCCTCCAGCCGCGCGAGCGCCGCGAGCACGGTCGGCACGGTCTGGTCGCCCTGCACCGCCGCGTGCTCGACGCGGAACTCGACGCCCGGCCAGCGCAGCTGGGCATTGCGCAGCACGTCCTTCTCGGCGTCCGAGTCGCGCCCGGTGATGAGGCCGATGCGATTCGGCAGGAAGGGGAGCGGGCGCTTGCGAGCCGCGTCGAACAGCCCCTCGTCGGCGAGCTTCCGACGCAGCGCCTCGAGGCGTGCGAGCAGGTCGCCGAGGCCGACGTGGCGGATCTGCTGCGTGACCATCGACAGCGTGCCGCCGCGCGGCCAGTAGTCGGGCTTGACGAGCAGCACCGCGCGGTCGCCCTGCGCGAACTCGCCCTCGATGCGGCTGAGCGCGGAGCTCCAGACGTTGAAGGAGACGGTGGCGTCGCCCGTGACGTCCTTGAGCTTGCCGAAGACGTTGCCGCGGGAGTTCGACCACTGGGTGATCTCACCCTCGATCCAGAGGTGGCCGAGGCGCCCGATGTAGGTCTTCAGCTCGGCGCCCAGCTGGGCGACGCTCCACGGCTCGTCGGGCGTGCCCGTGATGCGTTCGGCCATGCTGCTCCTCAGGTCCTCGCGGAAAGCGGTCTCTGGGTCGGCCGCCTCGCACCAACGGTAGACTGGGCGTGTGACGATCACGAATGGAAGGGTGCCGCTGGACATGCCGCGGCCGATGGTCCGCCGAGGTCGGCTCCAGGATCTGCCCGTCGCGGGCGAGAAGCGCATCCTGCTCGCCGCCCCCCGAGGGTACTGCGCCGGCGTCGACCGCGCCGTGCTGGCGGTCGAGAAGGCGCTCGGCCAGTACGAGGGCCCCATCTACGTGCGCAAGGAGATCGTGCACAACAAGCACGTCGTCTCCCAGCTGACCGAGCAGGGCGCGGTGTTCGTCGACGAGGTCGACGAGGTGCCAGAGGGAGCCCGGGTCATCTTCAGCGCCCACGGCGTCAGCCCCGCGGTCGTGCAGGAGGCCGCGGATCGCGGGCTCGACGCGATCGACGCGACCTGTCCGCTGGTCACCAAGGTGCACCGCGAGGCGGTGCGCTTCGCGCGTGACGACTACGAGATCCTGCTCATCGGGCACGAGGGCCACGAAGAGGTCGAGGGCACCGCGGGGCATGCGCCCGAGCGTGTCACGATCGTGAACAACCCCGAGGAGGCCGACACCGTGCAGGTGCAGAACCCCGACCGACTCGTGTGGCTGAGCCAGACCACGCTCTCGGTCGACGAGACGATGGAGACCGTGCGCCGCCTGCGCATCCGGTTCCCCAACCTGCAGGATCCGCCCAGCGACGACATCTGCTACGCCACGCAGAACCGCCAGGTCGCCATCAAGAAGGTCGCTCCCGAGGCGGACCTCGTGATCGTGGTCGGCAGCGCCAACTCGTCGAACTCGGTGCGTCTCGTGGAGGTCGCACTGGAGCACGGCGCCAAGGCGGCTTACCGGATCGACTACTCGAGCGAGATCCAGCAGGAGTGGCTCGAGGGCGTCGAGTCGATCGGCATCTCCAGCGGCGCGAGCGTGCCGGAGGGTCTCGTGCGCGAGGTGCTGCAGGAGCTCGAGGATGCCGGCTACGCCAGCATCACCGAGGTGCGCACTGCGGAGGAGGATCTCATCTTCTCGCTGCCGAAGGAGCTGCGCCCGAGCCGCAAGCGCTGATCGTCGCACCGCTCTGGCGGGGCTCAGGTGGCGTCGATACGATCGGGCCATGACTGACGCACAGCCCCAGGGAGCAACCACGGACGCCCAGCCCCAGGACGACCAGTGGGCCGACCGGATGGCGGAGGGCGAGGACTTCGACGAGTCGCTCGGCGAGCCGGCCGACGACGACCGGGTGCTCGCGACCGACGACCTCGACGAGATCGACAGCGAGGATGCGCCAGAGGGCGCCGAGCTGCGCGACGAGGAGTGGGAGTCGGATGACCCGGCCGACATCCCCGACGAGCACGGCGGCACGCAGGCGGGCATCGACACCGACGACAACGGCGTGGACGACACCGTGCTCCCCGAGGGCACCGACAGCATCGTCGATTCGAACGACTGGGAGTAGCGCTCCCGATACGACAGCGGGGCCCCTCGAGACGAGGGGCCCCGCTGTCGTGCGTGCTACTTGCTCGACCAGCCCGCAGAGCCGAGCTGCTGCGTCGCCGAGACGACGCGAGCCGCCATCGCCGACTCCGCCGCCTTGCCCCACGCGCGCGGGTCGTAGAGCTTCTTGTTGCCGACCTCGCCGTCGATCTTCAGCACGCCCTCGTAGCCGGTGAACATGCTGCCCGCGACGGAGCGCGTGTACGCGTACTGCGTGTCGGTGTCGATGTTCATCTTGATCACGCCGTTCGCGACGGCGGTCGAGATCTCCTCGTCCGACGAGCCGGAGCCGCCGTGGAAGACGAGATCGAGCGGCTTGGGCCCGCTCTCGGGGCGACCCTCGCCGAACTTCTCTGCGATCCCCGCCTGGATCTGCCCGAGCAGCTCGGGGCGCAGCTTCACGTTGCCGGGCTTGTACACGCCGTGCACGTTGCCGAACGTGAGCGCCGCCATGTAGCGGCCGTGCTCGCCGAGGCCGAGCGCCTCGACCATCGCGACCGCGTCGTCCAGCGTCGTGTACAGCTGGTCGTTGATCTCGTGGCTGACGCCGTCCTCCTCGCCGCCGACGACGCCGATCTCGACCTCCAGCACCTGGTTGAGCGCGTGCGTGCGAGGCAGGATCTGCTTCGCGATCTCGAGGTTCTCCTCCAGCGGCACGGCAGAGCCATCCCACATGTGCGACTGGAACAGCGGAGCGCGACCGGCCTTGACCTCGGCCTCGCTCGCCTCCAGCAGGGGGAAGACGAAGCCGTCGAGCGCATCCTGGGGGCAGTGATCGGTGTGCAGCGCGACCTTGATCGGGTAGGCCTTCGCGACCTCGGTGACGAAGCGCGCGAACGCGATCGCCCCGCCCGCGCGGTTCTTCACGCTCTGGCCAGCGAAGAAGTCGGCGCCACCGGTCGTCACCTGGATGATGCCGTCCGAGCCGGCCTCCGTGAGGCCCTGCAGCACCGCGTTGATCGTCGACGATGACGAGACGTTGATGGCGGGGTAGGCGAAGGCGTTCTGCTTCGCCTTGTCGAGCATCTCTGCATACTCTTCTGGTGTTGCGACCGGCATGGCACAGCTCCTGACTCGTCTGGGGCGCGGTCGCCGTTCGCGGGCCGCGCGGGATGAGCCTCAGTCTAGGTCGGTCTCGTGCGGGCGCGGCGATTCGGCGACGCGCGGGGCTCTCGCCAATGGATTGCACGCGCGGTCTAGGCTTCTGGCACGCACCCGCTCAGCGGGAGAGCGTGAGGGAGGCACCATGCAGCAGCACGACGCCATCGTCCGCGCGGCACTCGACCGCATCGTGATCGCGCTCGCGGAAGCGCGCGAGGAGCTCGATGCTCTCGATGCGGTCGCCGACGACGGCAATCACGGCTTCAACATCCTGGCCGGTGCGACCGCCGCCCAGGCCGCGGCCGCCAAGGCCGACGAGGGACAGGCGCTCGCCGCTGCCGCAACCGCGTGGGCCGCGGAGGAGGGTGGCGCGAACTCGCTGTGGGGCGCCATGGGCACGGCGGCGTCCCGCGTGCTCGCGCAGGGGCCGGTGGCGATCGTCGACGCGGCGCTCAAGGCGCTCGAGTCCTCCACCGACGCTGCCATCGGCGACAAGTCGATCGTCGACACGCTCGCTCCGGCGCTCGGTGACGCGCACGTGCACCTGGAGCGCGGCGAGACCGGGCTCGACGCCGCCGCGCACGCCGCGGGGGTCGCGGAGGAAGCCGCCGTCGAGACCGCGGCCTTCGAGGATCGGTACGACGCCTCCACGCCCGACCTGGGCTACCCCGATCCCGGCGCCTCCTCGTCGGCGATCATCCTCTCGGCGATCGCAGAGGTGATCGCCGAGTTCGACTGACGCGCTGCTCGCGAAGGAACGGCGCTACTTTCCCCGCCACCATGTCCGTTCGCGCCGCTTCCGTCACTAGGCTCGAAGGCACGCCCCGATCCGATGGAGGACTCCCCGTGCCGCACAGCGATTCGCAGAAGGCCCCGGTCTTCGACAACCCAGACCGCAACCTCGCCATGGAGCTCGTGCGAGCGACGGAGGCGGCCGCCATTCGGGCCGTGCCGTACATCGGTCGCGGTGACAAGAACGCCGCGGACGGGGCTGCGGTCGACGCCATGCGCACCTTCCTGGCGACGGTCGCGTTCGACGGCGTGATCGTGATCGGCGAGGGCGAGAAGGACGAGGCGCCGATGCTGTTCAACGGCGAGCACGTCGGCAACGGCCGCGGGCCCTCCGCCGACATCGCGGTCGACCCGATCGACGGCACCTCGCTCACCGCTGCCGGCCGCCAGAACGCGCTCAGCGTCATCGCTGTCGCCGACCGCGGCACGATGTACGACCCGGTGGACGCCTTCTACATGGACAAGCTCGTCGCCGGCCCCGAGGCGATCGGGGTGATCTCCCTCGAGCAGTCGATCGGCGACAACATCCGCGAGTACGCGCGGGCCACGGGCAAGGATGTCGAGGATGTCGTCGTCGCCGTGCTCGACCGTCCCCGCCACGCGGAGCTCATCGAGGAGATCCGCTCGGCAGGCGCTGGCACCCGCCTGATGCGCGACGGCGACGTCGCCGGCGGCATCAATGCCTCCCGCTGGGAGAGCCGCATCGACATGTGCGCCGGTGCGGGCGGCACGCCCGAGGGCGTCATCACCGCATGCGCGATCAAGGCGCTGGGCGGCTTCATGGAGGGCCGGCTCTCGCCGCAGAGCGACGAGGAGCACCGCAAGGTCGTCGCCGCCGGCCACGACCTGGATCGCGTGCTGGGGCTCGACGACCTGGTCGCGAGCGACAACACCTACTTCGTCGCCACGGGCGTGACCGACGGGCAGCTGCTCGACGGCGTGCGCCGCAAGGGTCCGCTGATCCGCACCGAGTCGCTCGTGCTGCGATCGAAGACCGGCACCGCACGCCGCGTCATCGCCGAGCACCGCGCCGAGAAGTGGCTCGAGAAGGAGTGGGCGCGCAGCTGACGCTTCCCGCGCCCGGATCGCAGGCCGGCCGGCGGATGCGTCGCTGGGGCGCGCTGCGGTGCGGCACGATAGAGCCGTGAGCGGCACCCTGCATCCCGATGCCGGGGATCCGGCCGTTCGAGATCGCGCGGCCGGGCGCTTGGTCGGCATCGATCTGGCGCGGCTGGTTGCGGTCGCGGGCATGATGGCAGCGCACACGCTCGGCAGCGCGGAGGCGATGCCCGCGGCGGTCGTCGCGCTCGTCGACGGTCCGCCCTCGACGCTCTTCGCCGTGCTGGGCGGCGTGAGCGTGACGCTCGCCGGGCGCGCGAGGCTGGTCGCAGGCGATCGCGGGGGAGCGGTCAGGGCGACGCTGGCGCGCGGCGCTGTCGTTGCGCTGCTCGGCGTGCTGATCGCGCCGCTGGCGACAGCCGTCTACGTGGTGCTCGTGCCGTTCGGCGTCGCGATCGCGCTCGCCGCGCCGCTGCTGCTCGCACCCTCGTGGCTGCTCGCGACCCTCGCGACGGCGATCGTGCTCGGCGGCGGGTCGGTGGTCACATGGGCAGGCTCGCACCTGCCCTCGCTCCATCGGGCGTCGGATGTGTTCGGACCGCTCGAATCGCTCCTGCCCGCCGTCAACGACGTGCTGCTCACGGGCGTCTACCCGGCGCTCATCTGGCTCGGGTACCTGCTCATCGGGATGCTCCTCATGCGGGGGCTGCTCGCCGCGCGGGCAGCCGGCACCGAGCGCGCGATGCTCACGCGCGTCGCCGGTGCGGGCGCGCTGCTCACGGGCATCGGCGTGGCGATGAGCGAGCTCGGCGTGCTGCTGCTCTCGGACGTCGTGGCGCCCGGCGAGCCCTCGGTCGCGCGTGACTGGCTGCTGAGCAACGGGTACGGCGCGGCGCCCGATGAGGGGCCCCTCTGGCAGCTGCTGGCGGCGCCCCACACCGGCACGCCCGCCGACATGGCGCGCACCGCCGGCATCGCGCTGCTGGCGATAGGCCTGCTCGGCCTGCTCGTGCAGCGGTGCTCGCCGAGAACGCTGCGGGCGATCGAACCACTCCGGGCCGCGGGCGGCGCGCCGCTGACCATCTACATCGTGCACGTCGTCGGCTACTCGCTCGCCGCTGGTCTGCTCATCGAGGTGGCGCCGGCGATCGTGAGCGGATGGGGCGGCTGGGCCGTGCAGGTCGCCATCGCGCTCGCGATCGGGGCTGTCCTGGCAGCGAGCGGAGCGCGCGGCCCGTTCGAGCGCCTCGTCGGCCGCGCCGCGTCGCTCGCCGCCGGCGAGCGACGCTGACGACGGCGCCTGCCTCGTGTCATCGAGGGTTGACGCAGCCATGCGCCGGGTCTACATTGCCAAGTAGTTATAGAACTGACTGGTGATGGAAGCGAGGTGCAGCATGGCGCAGCCGACCGTGGACGACGACACACTCGATCGCATCTTCGCTGCGCTCTCCGATCGCACGCGCCGGCGCATCTTGCTCCGGCTGCGCTCCGGGCCCGCGACCGTCACCGAGCTCACGGCGCTCGCCGGGCTCAGCCAGCCGGCCGTCTCGAAGCACCTGAAGGTGCTGGGGGAAGCCGGTCTTGTCAGGGCCGAGCGCGATGCGCAGCGCATCCACCGCCTCATCGAGCTCGCGCCGCTCATCCGCGCCGCGGTGTTCGTCTCGCGGTTCGAGGTGCAGGTCGACGCCCGACTCGACCGCCTCGATGCGCACCTCTCGTCGGGACTCCGGCCGGAGGCATCCGGTCACCCATCGAAGGAATGATCATGAAGACACGATTCGAACTGCCCGACGACACCTCGATCGCCTACGAGCGCGAATTCGCCGCGCCGGCGAGCGAGGTGTGGAGGGCCTACACGGATCCCGCGATCGTGCGCACCTGGATGCTGGGGCCCGATCCCGAGACCGAGTTCCCGACCTGCGAGATGGACATGCGCACGGGCGGCTCGTTCCGCTGGGTCTGAGTCGACGGTAGCGGCGAGCTCGAGATCTCGGGCGACGTGCTCGAGGCCGAGGAGCCGCATCGCATCGTCACCGTCGAGCGGATGGGCGGCTCAGCGATGCAGGGCATGGAGGTGCCGCCGTCGATCAACACGACGACGTTCACCGAGGCGGATGGGGTGACGAACATGCGCACGGTGACGGTCTACCCGTCGAAGGAGGTACGCGACGGCGCCTACGCGAGCGGCATGGATGCGGGCATCGAGGCGAGCTACCACCGGCTCGCGGCCCGCTGGGCCGCGTAGCGCGCCCCGCCCCGCCCCGCCCGTCCGCCC